>JANXAH010000183.1 GCA_025062415.1 Anaerolineae bacterium
CGATCAGCGCCGACTGGAAGTCGGCCTGTGCCGACCTGTGAGAAATGCGTCAACGAAGGCTGACGCCCGGCGCAGAGCGCCCAGGAAGGCCGATTTCCGATCAGCGCCGACTGGAAGTCGGCCTGCGCCGACCTGTGAGAAATGCGTCAACGAAGGTTGACGCCTGGCGCGAAGCGCCCAGGAAGGCTGATTTCCAATCAGCGCCGACTGGAAGTCGGCCTGCTTTGGCCTTCGGCCAGCGGTCGGCCTGTGCCGACCCGGAGTTTCGGCAGCGGCGAAGGCTGAAGCCCGGCGCAGGTTGCCCAGGGAGGGCTGATTTTCCATCGGCGCCTCCGGCCATCGGACGATTCCGGTAGATGGGGCATATCCCTTTTGCAGCGTGTTTCGTCGGAATCGCAGGCCCCCTATGCGGCGGCGGCCCGCCCGAAGGGCGGGCCGCCGCCGTAGTCCCCGGAAACGACCAGGAGCCTATGCCGAAGGGAGGGGAGGGATCTTGCGGCGGGCGGCAGAATCGCCCGCCGCAAAATCCCTATGGAAGTCCTCGCCACAGCGAGAAGAGCGTTGCCCCTCTGCCGCCGTTGACACCCGGAACGCATTATGCTATAACGAAACTTGACAAGGGAATCATCCCAGGGAAGGAGGGGCAATGGAGGAGAAGGCGCTCACGAGGCGAGAATCCGCTTTTCTGCGCTTAAGCGAAGACTGGTGGGCCGTCATCATCGGGTTTCTGCTGATCGCCCTGGTTCTCCTGGGCGTGCTGAACCGCATTCCCTGGTAGTCCGGAGGGAAAAATGGCAAACGCACTCTCCGGATACAGCACCAGAAAGAAGGTTCTCTGGGGGATTGTGTCGGCCCTGATGCTGGCGCTTCTGGCTCTGGCGGTGAACCGCCTGTCGGCGTTGGGCCCGAAGGCGCTGGAGTACCCCCTCTGGGCCGCCGTGCTGGGCCTGCTGGCTAACATCGTCGCCAGTGGACTGAAGGTCAAGGACAAACTGGGCACCGTTGTCCGAACCGAACTTTTCCTGAAAGTGGGCCTGGTTCTTCTGGGAGCCAGCGTGAACATCACGGAGGTGCTCAGCGTGGGAGTTCGGGGGCTGGTCCAGGCCCTGGTGATGGTGACGGCGGTCTTCTTTTTCACCTGGTGGCTGGGCGGGATCCTCCAGTTGGAGAAGAAACTGCGCGCGGTGATGAGTGCTGCCGTTTCCATCTGTGGGGTCTCCGCAGCCATTGCGGCCGCCGGGTCTATCCTGGCGAAAAAGGAACATCTGGCCTACGTTACCGCGATGGTCATCGTCACTGCGCTGCCGCTGATGGTGCTGATGCCCTGGATCGCGGCCCTCTTTGGAATGTCTCCCCATTGGGCCGGGGCCTGGTTCGGCGGCAACATAGACACCACGGCTGCCGTCGTCGGCGCGGGGACTATCTACGGCGAGGAGGCAGTCCGGGTCGCCTCCATCGTCAAGATGGCCCAGAACGCGCTTATCGGCGTGGTGGCCTTCCTGCTGGCCCTCTACTGGGTGACGCGGGAGGAGCGGATGGAGGCCGGGCGCCCCAGCGCGCGGGTGCTCTGGGACCGGTTCCCCAAATTTGTCCTGGGCTTCATCCTGGTCTCGGTGCTGGCGTCGGTGGGGGTCTTCACGAAGGCTCAAGTCAAAGACATCACCGCGCTGCGCCACTGGGCTTTCACCCTGGCCTTTATCGGCATCGGCTGGGACCTGGCCCTTGGCGAATTCCGCAAAGTCGGCCTGCGCCCCCTGGCGGTCTACCTGGCTGCGACGGTCTTCAACACGCTCCTGGCTCTGGGTGTCTCCTGGGTTCTATTCGGAGGAGGATAAACTCCCATCGGGGATATGCAAATCAGAGATGCGCCAGTGGATAACTCCGGGCAGATGGGTGCTGGCCCTTTGCCCGTCACGGGGATCGTGCTGGCAGGAGGCGCCAGCCGCCGGATGGGACAAAACAAGGCCTTTCTGGAACTGGCCGGACGTCCGTTGATCGCCCACGTCCTGGACCGTATCGCAGAGGTCTGCGAAGAAGTTCTGATCATCGCTGGCGATGTTGCCCTTTATGCCAGTCTGGGTGTCCGGGTCGTCCCCGATATCTTCCCTGGAGTGGGAGTGCTGGGAGGTCTGCACGCAGGGCTGACGGCGGCGCGGCACGACCTGATTCTGGCCGTGGGCTGCGATATGCCTTTCCTGAACCCCGCGCTCCTGCGGGCCTTCGTCGCCTGGGCGGAAGGGTACGACGTGGCTGTGCTCCTACAGGGGAAACAGGTGGAGACGTTGCACGCGGCCTACCGACGTACGTGCCTTCCGGCGATGGAGGCGGTTATCCGGGCCGGTGAGCGACGCATTATCTCCTTTTTCCCTTACGTTCGGGTCCGCTATATTGCGCCGGAGGAGGCCAGGGCACTGGACCCTGATCTTCGGTCGTTCTGGAACGTGAACACCCCTCAGGAGTGGGAGGCGCTGCGGGCAAAGATGGGGATAGAATCCAGATAGGTCCGAATGGCGCAGATTCAATTCTCCTTTTAGGAGACGAGCGGTGAAGTCCCCGACGCGTGTTCTGGTTGTAGACGACGAACTGGGCATCCGGGAGGGATGCCGGAGGGTCCTGGCTCCCCAGGGGTTTGAGGTAGATGTGGCGGAGAATGGCCCTGTAGGCCTGCGCAAACTCCGGGAGTCCCGCTACGACGTTCTCCTTCTGGATATCATGATGCCCGGTATGAGCGGTATTGAGGTTCTCCGCCAGGCCCGCCAGATAGACCCGGACCTTATTTGCATCATTATCACCGGCTACGCGACGGTGGAACTGGCGGTCCAGGCCATTCGCGAAGGGGCCCATGACTTCATCGCCAAACCTTTCTCGGCCGACCAGCTTCTCCAGGTGGTCAATCGGGAACTGGAGCGACGGGCCCTGCGGAAGGAGGCAGAACGGCTTCGGGCGCTGGAGGAGGAGGCCCGAGAACTGGCCCGGGCGAAGGCGGAACTCCAGAAACTGGAGGCGGTGGAGGGCCGCTTTATGCTCACCCTGGTCCACATCCTGCGGGCCCCTGTTGCCCTTCTTCAGAACACTATCCAGTTGATCCGAAGAGGCTACGTTTCTCCGGAGGAACAGGCGGAAATGCTGGAGCGAGCGGAGGTGCGGGCCACGGCGTTGCTGGCGACGCTGGACGACCTTCTGCTCCTGGCTTACCTGAAGGAGGGAATCGGCCTCAGTCGGACGGAGGTGGTTTCTTTGGCGGAAGTGCTGGAGGGTGTGCTCACAGGGTTGAGGCCGCGCGCCGAGCGACAGGGGGTGAGATTGGAAGCGGATGTGCGGGATTCCCCTCAGGTTCGGGCCAATCCGGACCATCTCCGGGCCCTGTGGACCCACCTGATAGACAACGCTATTCGCTATACTCCTCCCGGTGGTCGGGTGACCGTCTCACTGTGGGCGGACCCGGAGCGCGGCGTCGCCGTCGGCTCCGTCTCCGACACGGGCATTGGTATTCCCGCAGACGAAATCCCCCGCGTTTTTGAGGAGTTCTACCGGGCGGAAGGCGGAAGACGGATGCAAGAGATGGGCACTGGCCTGGGCCTGCCCATCGTCCGGCAGGTGGTGGAAATATACGGAGGAACGATTGAAGTGGAATCGGAGGTGGGGCGGGGGAGCACCTTTCGTTTCACCCTGCCCCTGGGGTAAGAGACAAAAGTTAGGTCCGGATGCGCCATAGTTAGTTAAAAATATAGCGTGCGAAGCAGATTTGGAAAATCGGCCTTTTTCAGGAAATTGGCGAGAACGTATCCCCAATCGCCTCCGGCAGCCCCAAAAGAGCGAAAACATTTTTCGCTGCCGCGGCTTCGCCGCCGCAAGCGAAAAAACATTTTCTTCGGGTCGCGGAAACGGCCAGAGACTTCTGCAGAGACGCCAAGGCCAAAAGGCCAAAGTTGAAGAGTTGAGGGCAGTGGCTTCCTTTCCGGTGGGGAGAGGGTGCGCTCAGGAAAGCAAAGGGGGACAAATGTAGCACAGACCGCCAAGCCTGCGGGGTACAGGCTGACAACCTGCGTTACGTGACCTCCGGGATTTTGAGACGCGCTTTATCCCAATGTTTACCGCCGGGCAAGATGAAGTTGATCGCCTCACTCCTCCCCGTTGCCTGCCGCTGGGGATGGGGTGAGAAAGGCTGCATAAATACGAGGGAACGAACATGAGGGCATTCTTTCTGCGGTTTCTGGGTGGACGGTTACGGACGGTTCTGACGGTTTCTTTCGCGCTGGTCGCCGCGCTGACCGTAGGGTTGAACGCGCTGGTTGTCTCCCGCGTCATCAACGATTATCTGGCCTCTGCCGAGACCGAGCGGGTGGCACGAGATATGAAACTGGCCGAGACTTTCTACCAACTTAAACTGGATGAGATCGCGGCGATCAGTCATCGGCTGGTTCTGGACCAATGGGTGGTGGAGAACTTCCCTGCCGCGGCCCAGGGGGACCCGAAGGCCATCCAGATTATTGACCGGCAGATTACCAACAAAATCATCATCCTGGCCCTGGGCGGCACCCATCTCATCGCTGTACTGGACACTCAGGGAGAACTGGTGATCGGAAAGGTCCTCTGGCCCAACGGAACGCTCTCCTCGGCCCTCACCAACGGTCATTTCGGAGACCTGCCCATTGTCCGCACGGTACTGGATACGGGCGAGCCCCAGGCTGCCACAGAGATTATTCCAAAAGAGTTCCTGGCCCAAGTGGGACTGGATAACCAGGCCTTTATTCCACTTTTGGAGACTCCGCTGGCAGCCCCTGAACCTTTTGACCCTCGCGAGGGAACAGCCGGGCTGGCGCTGGTAGGAGTCTCTCCTCTGCGCAACGAATCGGGGCGGCTGATGGGGGCTGTCCTCTCCGCCTATATGTTCAACAACGACTACACTCTGGTAGACCGCATCAAGGAGGTCGCTGGGATAGATACGGTCACCATCTTCTTAGGTGACCTGCGGGTTTCCACCAACGTGACCGACGAGACGGGACGGCGGGCCATCGGAACCCGCCTCTCCCAGGCCGTCCGGAAGGTCGTGCTGGAGAGGGGAGAGGAATACGTGGGTCGGGCCTTCGTGGTGAAGGAATGGTACATCACCCGCTATGAGCCGCTGCGGGATCACAAGGGCAATGTCGTCGGTATTCTGTACGTCGGCGCACGGGAGGCCGCCTTCCGGAGCCTGGTTCACTCCTTCAACCAGCGGGTTGCGCTGATCGCCGTCATCTGTATCTTGCTGGCAGTGGTCGTCGCGGTTCCCATTGGCTACGTGATCACTCGCCCGGTCTCCGAACTGGTGGAGGCCCACTGTCGGGTGGCAGCGGGGGATATGTCTGTCCGGGTACAGCCCTACGGCAATGGCGAACTGGCTCTGCTGGGCCGTTCGTTCAACACGATGGTGGAGAGGCTCCGCCGGACCCAGCAGGAACTGCTCCATAAGGAGAAACTGGCCTCTATGGGGCAACTGGCGGCGGGCGTGGCCCACGAACTGAACAACCCCCTGGGAACTATTATGCTCTTTGCCGACGCGCTCCACCGGGAACTTCCTCCCGAAGATCCCCACCGGAGCGACTTGGAGATGATTCTGAAGGAGGCCAACCGGGCCAAAAAGATCGTCGCAGACCTTTTGAACTTCGCCCGCCAACAGGAGATGCTGGCCCAGGATACCGACCTGCACGCGTTGCTGGACCAGTCGGTGGAGAGTGTCCGGTATCAGCCCACCTTTGCAGAGATCCAGATTATCCGGCAGTACGATCCCCGAATCCATCTGATCCGGGCCGACCCCGCCCAGTTGCAGCAGGTTTTCGTCAACCTGCTCAACAACGCGGCGGAGGCCATAGAAGGGCCCGGCACGATCACCATCACGACCCGTGCGTTGAACGGTCAGGTGGAAATTTCCATCAGCGACACCGGCTGTGGCATCCCCGAAGAGCATATGGACAAACTCTTCACGCCCTTTTTCACCACCAAACCGCCGGGCAAGGGGACCGGTCTGGGTCTCTCCATTGTCTATGGCATCGTCAAGATGCACCGGGGACAGATCACTGTCCAGAGCGAGGTCGGGAAAGGGACCACCTTCACCATCACTCTGCCGGGAGAATGGGTGGAAAGGACGGAGTGTCCCAGAGTGCCTTCGGGGGAGATGATCGTGTGAAGGCGACAGCAGGATCACACATCGGACCCCAGGGAAGGCTGTATGCCTTTGAGGTGAGTCGGTGAACGAACGGCCGCACATCCTGGTCATTGACGACGAGGAGGGCATCCGCGCCGGCTGTCGGCGGGCCCTGGAACCGGCAGGATACATCGTGGAGACGGCCGCAACAGGGCAGGAGGGGCTCCGTCGTTTCCGGGAAGGAAACTTTGACCTGGTTCTGATAGACGTGGTCCTTCCTGATATGCGCGGGGTGGACCTCCTGAAGCCCATCCTGGAGAAGGACCCCGACGTGGTCTGCATCATCATCACCGGGTACGCCACCGTGGAGTTGGCGGTCCAGGCCATCCGGTCCGGTGCCTACGACTTCCTCTCCAAGCCTTTCACCGCCGATGTCCTGCGGATGACAGTGGCCCAGGGGTTGGAGCGACGCCGTCTCACCCTGGAGGCCAAACGTCTTCAGAAAATAGAGGAGGAGGCACGGGAACTGGCACGGGCCAAGGAGGAACTGGAACGGCTGGACCGGTTCAAGACGACCTTTATGTGGACGGTGGCCCACGAACTGCGCGCGCCGCTGAACGCGCTCCAGAGTTTCCTGCTGGCTATCCTCAAAGGGTACATCCCGCCGGAGGAGCAGCAGGAGGTGTTAGGTCGGGCCGTTCAGCGGGTCCAGGAACTGCTGGACCTGGTGGACGACCTTTTGAAACTGGCAGCGGCCAAGAGCGGGAAGGGGCTGGAAAAACGGGTGCCCGTTTCCCTGGCCGACGTCCTGGAAAAGGTAGCCCCCCTGTTCCAGAAGGAAGCGGAGGCTAAAGGGCTCTCCTGGAGGTTGGAGGTCCGTGCTCGTCCGGTGGTCCGGGCCGACCCCGACCAGATGGCCCAGGTATGGAGCAACCTCATCTCCAACGCGGTCAAGTACACTCCGGCAGGGGGGCAGGTCCGGGTCGTGCTGGAGGAACAAGATAGGTGGGCTATCGGCACCGTAGAAGATACGGGTATCGGCATCGCGCCTCAGGATCGCGAGCGCATCTTTGAGGAGTTCTACCGGACCCCCCAGGCTAAGGAGGTTGCTCCGCGCGGTACCGGGTTGGGGCTTCCACTGGTGAAACAGATCGTGGAAACCCACGGTGGGAGCATCACGGTGGAATCCGAAGTGGGAAAGGGAAGCCGTTTCGTCTTCCGATTGCCGGTTTCGTCGTGAGGTGGCCCTCTGGACCCCTCCCCGTCACCTTAGGAATGAAAAAGAGCGCCAGGTAGTGAGTGCCTGGCGCTCTTTTTGCTCTGGCCCGGTGCTACGATGCCTTCCTCCGAAGCATCTCTTCTATCCGCGCCAGCAGCAGGTCCGGGTCTATCGGCTTATGGATCCACTCGTCCACCGGGATGTACTCGCCCGAAGGGACGATCCCCTGCGCTCGCGCCCCTGTCAGCGACGTCACCATAATCACCGGCACATCCTTCAACTCCGGGTCCTGCGCCATCTCTCGGCTCACATCCAGCCCGTCCAGGATGTAGGACATCATAATGTCCAGCAGGACCAGGTCCGGTTTCTCCTTCCGCATCACTTTCAGCGCCTGCTGCCCGCTGGCCGCCGTGATGACCTCATACCCCTTGCCGCGCAGGATCCGCTTCGTCAAGTTGACGAAATCCGGATCGTCGTCTACCACCAGGATTTTCGCCATTTTCGCCTCCTTGCAACCACAGAGGGCACAGAGGGGCCTTTGTGGTTTTTAGTGATGGGCAGCCTCTCGCTTCTTCGCCTCCCACATTTCCATCGCCCGCTTCGGACCGTAGAACCACTTCGCGTGGTGCTCCGCGGCATACTCCGCCGAGGTCACCCCGAAGCGCATACTCACCAGCCCGGCCCACATCAGCGGGTGGGCCACTGCCAGGTAGAGATGGACCATCAGCATACAGACCGACACGATCATCGCCAGGTCGTGGAACACCACCAACCACCGGAAAATCTCCGGCGGAATGACTCCTTTTCCGAACCACATCGGAATACCGGTGATGCCGAAAACGAACCAGGTGACGATCATCATCAGGCCATTCAGTTTCTCCCCGGCATTGAAGCGGCCCTGGGGCGGCATCGCCTCGTGCTTGCCCAGCAGGTAGTAGGCGGGAGCGGCCTTGAGCCAGCCGATGTCTTCTTTCCTGAGTAGAAACTCGCGAAGGTGCAAAATCAGCCGGCGGGGCTCAACGAGATAGTAGACGATGGGCAGCAGGCCGAAAATGACCGCCGCAACCCGGTGGACCAGCCGGATAAACAGGCCCGCTTCCCCCTGAGCCAGCGGTTGTAGGAACGGAAAGTACAGGATCATCCCGGTAATAGCCAGAGGGACAAACGTGGCGGTATGGAGCCAGTGGCCCAACCGTTCCATAAAGGTGTACTTGGGAATCCACTGGATCGTGATGACTTCCGGTCTACCCTTCAGTTGGACGGTCATTTCACTTCCTCCATACGAATCTTACGGCGGACGAAGAGGAAGACGCCGAAGATGCCCAGAAGTGCGGCACCGAAGGCCACGTTGCCCAGGGGTTGGATGATCCGCTGCCAAGCCCGGGCAAAAGTCGGTGTCTTCGGAACCGACGGGAGGCCATAGGCTTCCGGTTCATCCAGCAGGATGCTCAGCCGGTGCAGGCCCCCTGCCTCCGTCTCGCCGTAGAGGCGGGCGCTCATTCCCTTTGCCTGTAACTCGGCCACGCGCGCCCGGGCCTTCTCCAGCAATTCCCCCCGCTTGCCCCACGTCAGCGCACCCACCGGGCAGACCTCAGCACAGCGGGGCCCGCCGATGCCCGCCCAAAGGCGATCCTGACAGAAGACACACTTGGCCGACTTCGCTCTGCCCGTCAGCGCGTTTTCCACCTGCAGGTGCGGGACACCGTAGGGGCAGAACTGGGTGCAGTAGCCGCAGCCGTTGCACTTATCCCGGTCCAGGGCGACGAACCCCTTCGGGTCGTGGTAGAGCGCGCCCGTCGGACAGACCTCCACACAGGCGGCATCGGTGCAGTGCATACACTGGTAGTTGAAGAAGTGCCAGCCGGTTTCGGTTCGTCGGAGTTTGATGATGTTCCAGGTGATGGCGGAGAGGCCCTGCGGGGATTCGTAGATGCCCAGTGGGTCGGTGCTCTCGTTGGGGAGTTTATTCCAGCGCTTGCAGGCCATCTGGCAGGCCTTGCAGCCAACGCACTTGACCGGATCGTAGAGAATGGCCACCTCGTCGGGAGCGACCGCGCGGGTCGCAGCAGCAGGACGGGCGTTGGCCAGTGCGATGCCCAGCCCCAGCGCGGAGAGGCCCAGGAACTCCCGACGGCTCATCTGGATCTCGGACTTCTTGCCGTTCACGGTTCACCCCTCCTGGTGGAGTTGATCGCTCCCCGTATCATTCAGGGGGCAAATTCCCCACCGCTGTAGTTCCGCCAGAACGTTCTGGAGGAGAACCTCCACCTGATCGGCGACGGTTGAAGAGAGTTCCAGCCCCACGTCCAGAGAGGCTGGCTGGATGCCCCAGAGGACCACCTCGGCAGGAGAGCGTCCCAGCAGGCGGGCCGCCGCCAACAGGTCGCTCACACCAGCCTGATGGGGGGAATACTTCAGGCTCAGAACGGCGGGGATCTGTTCCCCTTCCAGCCGGGCCACTGTCCCCGGCGGAGCGTCCATCTGCACCGCGTCTATGATGAGCAGGCGCTCTGCCTCCTCCACGTAGGGCAACAGGTCCAGCCCCAGTGTCCCGCCGTCCAGGATGGTCACCTCCTGCGGGAACCGATACCGTTCCCGCAGGAGGCGGACGACGTGGACACCCACACCCTCGTCGCTCAGGAGGATATTCCCCACGCCCAGGACCAAGGTCTTCACGGGCAAGCACAATCGTTCAGGCGGATGCGGGTCACCTCCCGACCGCGCGCGTCCGTGACATGGATGGCACAGGCCATACACGGGTCAAAGGAGTGGATGGTCCGCAGGATCTCTATAGGCCGCTCCGGGTCGGCAATGGGGGTACCGACCAGGGAGGCTTCGTAGGCCCCCGGCTGGCCCTTTGCGTCCCGCGGGGAACCGTTCCAGGTGGAGGGGACCACCGCCTGATAGTTGGCGATCTTGCCGTCCACAATGCGTACCCAGTGGCCCAGGGCGCCGCGCGGGGCCTCGTGGGGCCCCCATCCCTGTGCCTCTTTCGGCCAGGTGGCGGGGTCCCACTTCTCCCCGTTGTGGACGGCCAGGTCACCGCGCGCGATGTTCTCCGCCAGTTCGTCTACCCACTTATTCAGTTGCTCGGCGACGACCAGGGTCTCAATCCCGCGCGCTGCCGTGCGGCCCAGGGTGGAGAAGAGGGCCTCGGGCCCCACGCCCAGTTGCTTCAGGACCCCATCCACCAGTTCTTTCACCCGCTTCTGGCCGGAGGCATAGGCCACCAGCACTCGGGCCAGCGGCCCCACTTCCATCGGCTTGTCGTCGTACCGGGGCGCCTTAAGCCAGGAGTACTTGCCTGCGGTGTTCAGATACTCGTAGGGCGGCTTGGGACCGGTATAGTTCGGAGTGGTCTCCCCCTCCCATGGATGCTTGCCGACGCTATCGCCATCGGCGTACTGATACCAGGAGTGGGCCACGTACTCGGCGACCTTCTTGTGATCTACCGGATAGACTGTACTCAGGTCTCGGTTGAGGATAATGCCTGCCGGGAAGAGGAGATTTCCAGCCCGGTCGGGGAACTCGCCGTAGACCAGGAAGTTGCCCAGCCCTTCGCCGATGCTGGCCCATTCGTCCTTGTAGAACGAGGCAATGGCCAGAAGGTCGGGGATATAGACCTGCTGGACGAAGGTCAGGGCCTTGGTGAAGAGCCGCTTCAGGAAGGCCAGTTTGTCTGCGTTCAACGCGGTCTCGCTATCCGGGTCCACTGTGATAGCCATCCCGCCCACCAGGTAGGTCTGGGGGTGGGGGTTCTTGCCGCCCAGAAGGGCGTGGGCCCGGATGACGTCCCGCTGCCAGTCCAGCGCCTCCAGGTAGTGGGCCACCGCCATCAGGTTGGCCTCGGGGGGAAGCCGGTAGGCCGGGTGGCCCCAGTAACCGTTGGCGAAAATCCCCAACTGGCCGCTGCGGACGAAGGCATCCAGTTTCGCCTTGATGGTGCGGAAATAGTCGGGGCTGGAATTGGGCCAGTCGGAGATAGACTGTGCCAGTTGGGCCGTTTTGTTGGGGTCGGCCTTCAGCGCGCTGGTGATGTCCACCCAGTCCAGGGCGTGAAGATGGTAGAAGTGAATGACGTGGTCCTGAACGTGCTGAATGCCCGCAATGAGGTTGCGGATAATCCGCGCGTTATCCGGAATCTGAATTCCCAGAGCGTCTTCTACGCCTCGCACGGAGGCGACGGCATGCACCGTCGTTCAGACCCCTCATATCCGCTGGGCCATCAGCCAGGCCTCGCGGGGGTCGCGGCCTTTGAGGATGATTTCCAGCCCCCGGAACATGGTACCGGAGGCCCAGGCCTCGGCGACGCGCCCATCTTCAATGCGGGCCTCAATGCGCAGATGGCCTTCTATGCGGGTGACGGGATCAATGACAATCTTCTGTGCCATCTCACTCCTCCTTCTTGGCGATCTGGCTCACCGCCACTGCACCGGCCACACCGGCGGCCACACCCACTGCGGCGCCGATAACGCCCGCCGTGATGGGGGACATTTCTTTGACCGGCTCCACTTCGGGGTAAGTGGTGGGCGGCGTCAGGACGTGGATGGGGACAGGTTCGTAGGCGGGCATCTCCCAGAAGTTGGGGGCACCGCAGGCGATGCAGCCGTGCCCGGCGCCCACCGGCCAGGAAGTCCCCTCGTTCCAGCGGATGGACGGGCAGTTCATAAAGGCGACGGGCCCCTTGCAGCCCATCTTGTAGAGACACCAGCCCTTGCGGTGGCCCTCGTCGCCCCAGGCCTCCACGAACTCCCCGGCGTCAAAGTGGCCGCGCCGTTCGCAGTTGTCGTGGATGCGACGGCCATGGGCGAAGAGGGGCCGGCCCAGGTCGTCCAGCGCGGGCAATTCTTTGAAGGTCAAGTAGTGGACCACCGTAGCGGTGATGTTATCGGCGTTCGGGGGGCAACCGGAGAGGTTGACAATGGGGACGCCGGAGATGATGTCCTTGACCCCTTTGGCGCCGGTGGGATTGGGAGGTGTGGACGGCCAGCCGCCGTAGAAGGCGCAGGCGCCTACAGTGATGATGGCCGCCGTGTTGGCCGCTACCTCCTTGAGAATGTCCAGCGCGGTGCGGCCAGCAATACAGCAATAGATACCGTCGTCGGCAGTGGGAATGGAGCCCTCCACGATAGTGATGTAGCCTCCTTCCTTGATAGTATCGTGAAGGGACTTTTCTGCCGCATGGCCGGCGGGGGCCATAATGGTCTCCAAGTAATTCAGGGAGAGAATGTCCAGAACCAATTCGGCAACGGAGGGACGGTTGGCCCGCAGGAGGGATTCGGTGCAGCCCGTACACTCCTGGAAGTGCATCCAGACGACGGGAGGCCGTCGGACGCTCTCCAGGGCCCGAGCGATTTTCTCCGCCCGGTCCACCGGCAGAGCCAGAACACCAGCCATGATGGTGCAGAACTTCAGGAACTCACGACGGGAGATCCCCCGGACGGCCAATTCTTCGGCCAGGGTCATAGAACGTTCCATAAAGGCACCTCCTTGTGCTACGGAATTTGGGTGGGAAAAGGGAACGGCCAGTCCAACACGAGCGTGCACCTCCTGACGTGAGAAATTTTGAACAAAATGGCTCCTTCATCAAGGTTGGCCGCGTCGGTGAAGCCGAGCGTTGCGTACCTGGTTTTGAACTTCTGGGCGCTCTGGAAGAAGCAGATGATCTTACCATCTTTGGCGTAAGCGGGCATCCCATACCAGAGTTTTGGGGAAAGGCCCGGAGCGCTGTCTTTAATGAGAGCATGGAGCCGCAAGGCCATCGTGCGGTCCGGCTCCGTCATCTCTGCGATGTTCGCAAGTACGTCGTTCTCTCCGTTCGGCCGATGGACGCGCGTTTCTGCCTTCACCTCTTCAACACGCTCTTTTACTGCGGCTCGTTCTTCGTCTGAAAAACCTTTAGTCGTACGCTTACCCCGGTTCATAAGAACCTGTTATTCGTCCGTCACTCCAGCGGGAGGAGACCGCTTTCCACAACTGCCCCAACGCCTGGGAGCAATCCAGGAATTGACGCTATGGCCAGAGGTGCCCGGACCCTGGTTTCTGAGGGTGGGAATAGGGGGAAAGTCTCCATTGCACAGGGGTAGAGAGGGAGGGCCAAACACAACACACTTACCCTGCGCGGCTCTAAACGTTCAGTGGCCCAACGAATTATCCTTGCCGCCAGGATGTGTGTATGAGCGGGCTTCAGAACTGTGGAGTGCTCACCTGCAGAATAGGGGAACATCCTCTTTCCTTGGCAAAGGCGATTATAGCCTGTTTCGGCGCTCTGTCAAGTCGCCGATCTTTTGCCGATAACTGACCCGCAGTCAGTCATCGGGTGACATGTATCATATTCGTTCCCGGTCACTTGTCTATAGCGCAATAGGACTAACCTCACACCAGGGATAGGCCAAAAGGACTATTCACCTTCACGCCCCCTTGGTCCAGGGGGAAAAGCCCAAAAAGCGCTGCGGCGGGCGGCGAAGCCGCCCGCCGCAGCGCGTGGTCCTTCCATTAACCGGGGATGATACGGGTACCTGTCTCGCCCCGCAGCGCGCGGGCGATGTTCTCCGGGCTGGTGATGATAGCCTCTTTGCCCCCGGCCTCTAAGAACCAGATGCAGGCCTCAATCTTGGGGAGCATGCTCCCCTTGGCAAAGTGGCCCTCGGCGATGTAGCGCTTAGCCTCGGAGACCGTCATCACGTCTATGGGCCGCTGGTCCGGCTTTCGGTAGTTCAGGTAGACCTTCTCCACCGCCGTGGAGATGAGGAACAGGTCGGCGTTGATGGAGCGGGCCAGCAGGGAGGCCGCGTAGTCCTTATCTATGACCGCGGCAACGCCCTTGAGGTTTCCGTTCTCATCCTCAATGACCGGGATGCCCCCACCACCCACAGTGATGGTAATAATGCCCGCATCCAACAGCATCTTCACCACGTCCAGTTCCACGATCCGTTGGGGAAGGGGAGAAGCGACAACCCGGCGCCAGCCGCGTCCGGCGTCCTCTACCACCACCCAGCCCTCTTCCTGAGCCCGCCGCTTAGCCTCCTCCTCGGTCATAAAGCCGCCGATGGGTTTGGTGGGGTTCTTGAAGGAGGGATCGTTGCGGTCCACGACGACCTGGGTCACCACGGTAGCGGCCTGCTTTTTCAGGCCCCGGCGCCGGAACTCGTTCTGCAGGTTCTGCTGGAGGGCGTAGCCGATGGCGCCCTGGGTATCCGCCCCGCAGACGTCCAGGGGTACCTCGTGCATCCCGGCGACCTTGTGGGCGATCTCGGAGCGCCGGAGGATGAAGCCTACCTGAGGGCCATTCCCGTGGCCGATGGCGACGGTCCAGCCCTGCTCAATCATGTCGGCGATGTGGTAACAGGTCTCCTTCGCGGCCTCGTACTGGTCCTGAACGGTCACGCGCGTTTCGTCCTTGATCAGCGAGTTTCCGCCGATGGCAATCACAGCCAGTTTTCGCATCGTCTCTTCCTCCTGTAAGCGGATTTTGGATTCTCCGGAGGGGAGAGGGAGATTTTGTCGCGACGGCACAGCCGCCGCAACAAACCCTCTCTCCACCGGTTGAGGCTACGCTTCGCAGCGACAGAGCCGCCGCGAGAGCGCGTTCTTAAAGATTCCCCATCGTCAGGGCCATCACGGCCTTCTGGACATGGAGCCGGTTCTCGGCGATGTCGTAGATGGCGGAGCGGGGGCCAGAGGCGACGTCGTCGGTCACCTCGTGGCCGCGGTCCACCGGCATCGGGTGGGAGAAAATGGCGTTGTCGGTGCGGGCCATCTTCTCAGCGGTGACGATCCACTGGGGATACTGGAGGGCCTTCTGGATCTCCTCCTGCTTGCGGAAGACACCGCCCTCGTAGGCCTGAGGGCTCATCCAGTTGCGGGAATAGACAACATGGGCGCCCTCGTACCCGGCCTCGGGGTCGTGGATAATCTCAAAGTCCGCCTTATTGGCCGCGCAGTTGGCCTTCACCCAGCCGATAACCTCCGGGTCCAGGTCGTACCCTTCCGGATAGGCGAGGGTGATGTGCATTCCGAAGCGGGAGGCAATGAGAAGTGCTTCCTGGACGGAGCACCAGGAGCGAGCCAGCGCCCCGTGGGCCCAGGTGAGGAGCAGTTTCTTGCCCCGCAACGCCTCAAAGTTGGGCCGTCCGGGCCCTTCGCCGAACCACTCCGCCCAGCCCATAATGTCGGCCAGGCCCTGATAGGGGTGGAAGCGGTCGTCGGCCATAGAGGAGACGGGGATAGTTGCCCAGTAGGCGTACTCCTTGATCAGTTCCCAACCCTCACCGTAGCGGGTGACCTTGTCCTCCAGGATGCGGATGCCGATGCCTGCCGCATAGCGGGACATCACCTTCGCAGCGTCCTCAATGGTCTCCCCCGCAGTGGCGGCGGTCTTGAGGCGCATCGTCTCCGGGGTCAGATACTGGGCATGGCCGCCCAGTTCCGTCGCCGCACACTCAAAGGACTGGCGGGTGCGGACCGAGGGGTTGTAGAAGAACATAAAGAACGTCCGGCCCTCCAGGACCTTCATCCAGCGGGGGTTGAAGCGATCCCGCTTCATTTTGGTAGCCAGTTCCAGGGCCGTCATCAGTTCGTCAAAGGACCAGTCCTGGGTCGTCAGCAGGTCACGTCCATAGAGATCCATAGCGTACCTCCTGCAGGTTCTTTTCCGACTTGTGGGATAACAGCGATCTGCGGTTCCCCTAATTCCCGTTGCGTCGCCCAGGTGGGGGGTTCGCAGCGGCGGCTTTGCCGCCGCTGCGAAAGGCGGACTTACCGCATCACCAGGGCCATCACGGCCTTCTGGACGTGGAGCCGGTTCTCGGCCTCATCAAAGACAACAGAGCGCCAGCCAGACTTGGGGTTGGTGTTGTCTATGACGGAGTCCTCCACCTCCCAGCCCCGGTCGGCGGGCAGGCAGTGCATGTAGATGGCTTCGGGGTCGGCCAGGGCCATGTACTCCGGCGTCGCCTTCCAGTCCTTATAGCGGTCAAAGACTTCCTGGGCCAGTTTGGGATCGCCCACACCGACGGGGGGCTTGAACATCTGAACCGGAGCCCAGGCTTTGGGGTAGACGACGTGAGCGCCCTTCGCGGCCTCCTCAAAGTCGTGGACGATGCGGAAGGAGGAGCCGTTCCGTCGGGCGAACTCCTCGCAGGCCTTGATGACTTCGGGGTCCAGTTCCATCTCCGGCGGATGGGCCAGCGTCACGTCCATCCCCATCATCGTAGCGGCAACGATGGCGCTCTGGGGGACGGCGCGCGGCTTGTGCACACTGGGAGAATAGGCCCAGGACATAGTGAAGCGGACGCCCTTGAAGGTGCCAAACTTCTCGTAGATGGTGAGGATGTCCGCCAGGGCCTGGAAGGGATGGCACTTATCGTCCTCCATGTTGAGGACAGGAATGTCGGCCCAGTAGGCGAAGTTACGGATCATCTCCTGGGCTGCGCCGTAGACCCAGTCCACCGGGTTGCCGTAGCAGCGGATAGCGATGGCATTGCCCATCCGGGAGAGGACGCGGGCCACGTCGGAGACGCGCTCGGTGGAATAGGCGACCTCCTTGCCCGGCAGTGCGGGGGTGTAAATCTGGCCCGGCGCCAGTTCAATGGCCTGGCCGCCCAGTTGGGCGATGCCCGAGGCGAAGGAACTGCGGGTGCGGAGAGACTGGTTGTAGAAAATCATATAGAGGATTTTGCCCCGCAGGATGTGGTCGTGGGGCTCGCCCATAGCATAGCGCCGCTTCAGGTCCAGCGCGACATCCAGGATGGTCTCAATCTCCTCTTTGGTCCAGTCCAGGAGTGTGATGAAGTCACGGCCACGGAAGGTATCGGTCTTCATTTGGGAGCCTCCTTTCACTGATTGCGTATGACGTATTGCGTGTTTATTTTCTGACCACGTAGAAGCGAAACCGTTCGGGCACGAAGTAGTTGTAGGAGAAGTTCAGGGGGGTCCCGGCGACGTCAAAGAGCGTCTCCTCCAGCAGGAGCAGAGCATCTCCGGGGCGAACCTGGAGGCGCTGAGCAAGGGCACGGGTGGCGGGAAGGGCCAGGATTTCCGCCCGTGCTTCTTTCACGCGCAGGGAAGGATTCTGGCGCAGGAGGTCCAGAACAGAGCCAGCGAAGCGGACTTTCAGGTCGTCGGGGGAGAGCCACTGGAGGGGGACGAAGTCCTCCAGATAGGCCACAGGCAGCCCGTTCACCAGCATCGTTCGGGAGACGCGGGTGAGCGGAGATCCAGGTTCTACCCGCAGCCGGTCCGCCAGCAGCGGGGTCGCTTCCACGACCTCGGCGACGACGTCTTGAGGGACGGCCTCCATCCCCAGACGGGCGGCGAGGGAGCGGACGCTCTCCAGTCGCTCCAGGCCGCTCTCCAGCCGATGCTCCGGAGCGACGAAGGTACCGGCCCCCTGCCGGCGAACAATTCGGCCTTCCTCTTCCAGGAGTCGGAGGGCTTCCCGGAGGGTAGCGCGGGAGATACCCAGTTGGGCGGCCAGTTGAGCCTCTGGGGGGAGTTGCTCGCCCGGCTTCCAGTGGCCTTCCCGCAGGAGGGCTACCAACTGGTCATAGGCCTGGGCAGATAACGGTCGCCGGTCGGGCCGCAGGATGTGCACTGCCGGTCTCGCTCTAATGGTCAGATGTCTGACGATTATTTTACCCGGAAGCGGAAAAATGTCAAGTTGGTTCGTCGTCACTGTCGTGGTTCAAGGGAAGCCCCGATGTCAACGTCGGGGATCAGGGGTGGGAAAGAGCGCCGAGGGCGCCTTCATCTGTCGGGCGCTCCGGGTGCCTGCTCCGTCGTGAGAGGTCTGTGGGGCAACTGCAAGCAGTTGCCCAACCGCCCGACAAATTTAGGACACACCCTGAGATATGGGTGCAGTCAAAGGGCGAAGAGGCTTGCGTTTCAATGCAAAGTGTGGTATAAATAAGGCGAGGCCCCCGTAGCTCAGCAGGACAGAGCACCGGCCTCCGGAGCCGGTGGCCCGCGTTCGAGTCGCGGCGGGGGTACTGGAAATGGGGGAGGAAAAGACTGCGCCGCAGCGGCTTTGCCGCTGCGGCGCAGTCTTTCTCCCCGAAGAGGGACGCCCTGGCAAACCGATATGGACGCGGTATAATAGAATGTATGGGAACGCTTCGGCCTTCGGAACCTGCAACAGCACCCTTTCGTCCTGAAATCGTACGATTCAGCCTCACCCCCCAGTGAAGAAAGATACGGGGCTCTCCGATGGCCGACATAACTTCCTGCCCTTTGTGTCCGCTGGGGTCTGAAACGGCCAGGTGAGCAAGATGCCTCGCTTTCAACTTGTCTCCGAATTCCAGCCCACGGGCGACCAGCCGGAGGCCATCGCCGCGCTGGTGGAGGGGCTTCGCCGCGGCTATAAGCATCAGACCTTGCTGGGAGCCACGGGCACGGGCAAGACATACGTAATGGCCAAAGTCATAGAGGCCGTCCAGCGGCCCACTCTGGTCATCTCCCACAATAAGACCCTCGCTGCCCAACTCTACGCAGAATTCCGCCAGTTTTTTCCCCACAACGCTGTAGAGTACTTCGTCTCCTACTACGACTATTACCAGCCCGAGGCCTATCTTCCTCAGTATGACCTGTACATTGAGAAAGACGCGGACATCAACGAGGAGATAGACCGGCTCCGGCTGGCGGCGACAGCCGCGCTCTTCTCCCGCCGCGATGTCATCATCGTCGCTTCCGTCTCCTGTATCTACCCCATCGGCGATCCGGAGGAGTGGGGCCGGGTGACACTGCGGCTGGCAAAGGGCGAGCGCCATCGCCGGGAGACCGTTCTGCGCCACCTGGTCAGCATCTACTACGAGCGCAACGACCTGGAACTGGCCCGCGGCCGCTTCCGGGTCCGGGGCGACACGCTGGAGGTGATGCCCGCCTACGGTGAGACGGCCTACCGTATCAGTTTCTGGGGCGACGAAGTGGAGCACATCGCCGAGGTCCATCCCCTCACTGGCGAGGTCCTGGCGGTCCTGGACGAGGTGACCATCTTCCCCGCCAAGCATTTCATCACTCCGGAGGAGAAACGGGCCAAAGCCATCGCTGATATTGAGGCCGAACTGGAAGAGCGATTGAGAGAACTCCGGGCCCAGGGAAAACTCCTGGAAGCCCAGCGGCTGGAACAGCGGACCCGGTACGACATAGAGATGATCCGGGAGGTCGGCTATTGCGCGGGGATTGAGAACTACTCCCGCCACCTTCAACAGCGTCCTCCCGGCTCCCCGCCCTGGACGCTGATAGATTACTTCCCCGCCGATTATCTGCTCATCATAGACGAATCGCATATGACGATCCCCCAGATTCAGGGGATGTACCACGGCGACCGGAGCCGGAAGGAGACGCTGGTGGAGTACGGCTTCCGGCTCCCCTCCGCGCTGGATAACCGACCCCTGACTTTTGAGGAATTTGAGGCACGGGTCAACCAGGTCATCTACACCTCTGCCACCCCTGGTCCCTACGAACTTCAGAAAAGCCAGCAGGTTGTCCAGCAACTCATCCGTCCCACGGGCATCGTGGATCCCGAAATCATCGTCCGGCCCGCCAGGGGACAGGTGGACGACCTGGTCGGGCGCATCCGGGAGCGGGTCGCGCGGGGGGAGCGGGTTCTGGTCACTACACTCACCAAACGAATGGCCGAGGACCTCTCCGATTATCTGCGGGAATTGGGGATCAAGGTCCACTACCTGCACAGTGAGATCCAGACCATAGAACGGGTGGAGATTCTGCGGGACCTGCGGATGGGCGTCTACGATGTGGTCGTGGGCATCAACCTCCTGCGGGAGGGGTTGGACCTGCCGGAGGTGAGTCTGGTGGCGATTCTGGACGCAGATAAGGAGGGCTTCCTGCGGTCGGACACGGCGCTGATCCAGACTATCGGGCGGGCGGCCCGCCATGTCCACGGCACCGCTGTCCTCTACGCCGACCGCATCACCGAGTCTATGAAGCGGGCGATAGAGGAGACGGAGCGCCGCCGGGCTATCCAGATCAAGTACAACGAAGAACACGGGATTGTCCCCACCAGCATTGTCAAGGAAATCCACGACCTGACCGACCGGGTGCGCGCCCAGACAGTCCGGGAGCCCTCCCTGCCTGTCACGATGATGCCCAAAGACGACCTGGCGCGCGTGATCCGGGAACTGGAGAAGGAAATGCGAAAGGCCGCGGAGGAACTGGAGTTTGAGAAGGCGGCGATGCTGCGGGACCGCATTTTTGAGTTGCGCAAGGTGCTGGTGGAGAAGGAAGAACAACTGCCGCCCTGGGAGCGGGACCGACGATTGGCTGCGTTGGATAGTTCTCTCGCCGGGGCCTCACCGACGAGGGCAGAACAGGATGCGCGTGGAGGGAAAGGTCGTCATCGGCGATAGCCGCAATATGGCTGAAGTGGCGGACGAGAGTATTGGATTGGTGGTCACCTCGCCGCCCTACTGGCATCTGAAGGACTACGGAGTGCCGGGCCAGATCGGCTATGGCCAGACGCTGCATGAGTACCTGATGGATTTAAGCCGCGTCTGGCGGGAATGCTGGCGCGTGCTGATGCCGGGCCGCCGGCTCTGCATCAACGTGGGCGATCAGTTTGCCCGCGCTATCATCTATGGCCGATACAAAGTCATCCCCCTTCATGCTGAAGTGATCGCCCAGTGCGAGACTATCGGGTTTGATTATATGGGCGCCATCATCTGGCAGAAGAAAACAACGATGCGGACGACTGGGGGAGCCGTCGTAATGGGGTCGTTTCCCTACCCACCCAATGGTATCGTGGAACTGGACTATGAATTCATCCTTCTGTTTAAAAAACCCGGCCCCCCTGGAAAAGTACCGCCGCAGATAAAGAAGGCGGCACAGCTGAGCCGGGACGAATGGAAGGAATACTTCTCCGGCCACTGGACTTTCGGAGGTGAGCGACAGATTGCCCACGAAGCAATGTTCCCGGAGGAACTCCCCCGCCGACTGATCCGGATGTTCTCTTTCCCCGGAGAAACCGTCCTGGACCCCTTTCTGGGCAGCGGCACGACGGTCCGCGTTGCGCTGGAGCTGGAGCGCAGTGGGATCGGCTACGAAATTCAACCCGCCTTTCTTCCCATTATTCGGGAAAAAATGGGACTTCTCTTTCCAGTGACCATTGTTCAACGGGAGCAGACGTATCCTCCGGTAGATCCTCCCAAAGGTTACACTCCACGGGTCAAGGATGCTCGTCCGCTGATGGACCCCCATCTAATGCGATTGGGTGCTGAAGCGGTATATAGGGTCGTTGCGGTTCAGGACGATCTGACCCTTCGGATGGACAACGGTTGGGTGATTTCTCTGCTGGGAATCCGAATTTCTCAGAAGCGCAGGGAACAGGCAATGGAGTACCTGCGCCGATACATCCTTGGAAAACAGGTCTTTCTGCGTTTTGACCTTCCGCCTCAATCGTCGGAGGCGCCCATTCCTGCCTATCTCTACCTAACCAACAAGATCTTCGTCAACCGCAAGATGATAGAGATGGGTCTGGCCGATGCCGACCGCGAAGTCTGGCATCGGTATCGGGATAAGTTTCTAAAAGCGGAGGCCCGACGTAATGGCTAAAGAATGGGTTCTGAATATCGCTTTCAACCGCTGGCAATTGAACCGTCCCAAATATGTAGGGCGGGTGGTGGAGGCTATCCGGGCCTGTGCACCGAAGTCACTGGAAGAATGGGAACATTACTACTTCAGCGAGGTTCCCAGAAAGCACGTCCCCGCAAAGTGGCAGATGTTAGGCAACACGATGCAGGAGCATCTGGAAGAGTTAGGACGTCGGCTCTACGCAAAAATCAGCGAGCAGTTGCGGGCTGAAGTGGATGCTATTACCGAAGAGGAGTGCGTTGCTTATGTGCGTGATGTAGTTATCCGCCGTACTTACGAGGGTTATCTCACAGAGAAGCGGACTATCTATGAGCAACTGGAGCAGGCGCTGGGAGTGAAACTGCAACCTGCACCGGACGAGTGGGATCGTCGGTATAATGTGGATTTCTTCATATCGGTCGGGACCCGCCTCGTCGGCCTTCAGATTAAGCCGGTCACCTATGGACAGATACCAGAGTTGCACCGATGGCAAGAATGGATGAGGAATTCCCACCGGCGGTTTGAGGAAGAAAAGGGTGGAAAGGTCTTTATTGTCTTTTCTCTGACCGAAAAAGGTGGCAGGAAGCGTATTTTGAACGTGGAAGTTATAGACCAGATTCGTGGTGAACTCTGGAGGCTAACATCCGATGACCAAACTTCGCCTCACCCGTGACGAACGGGCCCAACTGGTGGCCTTTCTGCAGGACCTGGTGCGGATTCCCAGCCCTCCCACCCAGGAGGGGCCGCTGGCGGAGCGGATGGCCCAGGAGATGGAGCGGCTGGGCCTGCGGGAAGTTCGCACCGACCGTATCGGCAACGTCCTGGGCTGGGTGGGCCAGGGAGATGGGCCGGTCCTGATGTTCAACGGCCATATGGACACGGTGGCTCTCACGAACCCCAGCGCGTGGAGATGGGATCCCTTCGGGGGAGTGGTGGAGGGGAAGTACCTCTATGGCCTTGGCTCCTGCGACATGAAAGGAGGACTCGCCGCAATAGTCTACGGCGCATATCTCCTGCGGCGCACCGGGCTCCCCAAACGGGGCCGCGTCGTTGTTGCAGGGGTGGTCCAGGAGGAGCCGTGCGAGGGACTCGGCAGCCGGGTCCTCATAGAGGAAGAGGGAGTCCGGCCCGACTGGGTCGTCATCGCCGAGCCGACGAACCTGGAGGTCGTCCGCGGTCAGCGGGGCCGGATAGAGATTGAGGTGACCGTCCACGGCCGCACAGCCCACGCCTCCCGCCCCGATCTGGGGGAGAACGCCATCTACGCGGCGGCGCGGCTGGTCTTCGGCCTGGAACTTCTCTCCGGCCAACTGAGCAACGACCCCTTCCTGGGGGCGGGAAGCCTCGCCGTGACTGAAATCCGGAGCCAGGCAGCCAGCCGCAACGCCATCCCCGACCGATGCAGCCTCGTCATAGACCGCCGGCTGACGCTGGGGGAGACGGAGGCGATGGCCCTGGCAGAGGTCCAGCGGGTCATCACGCGCGAGGGGGTCCGGGCCGACGTGGGGGTCGCAGAGTTCCAGGAGACCAGTTACACCGGCTATGCCCGTCGGGTCCGGAAGGTCTTCCCTCCGTGGGTGATAGAAGAAGGACACCCTCTGGTGGACGCGCTGGTGCGGGCCGTACGGAAGCAACTGGGCCGCCGCCCCCGGATGACCGCCTGGCAGTTCTCCACGGAGGGGGCCTACACCGCGGGGATCGCCGGGATTCCCACCGTGGGCTTCGGCCCCGGCGACCCGGCCCTGGCCCACACTACCGACGAGCATGTCCCCGTGGACGATGTCTGTGCGGCGGCAGAGGTCTACGCCCAACTGGCCGCTGAACTGATGGGATAAGACGGGTCAGGTGGGCGGCAAGCCACCCGCCTAACCTTCTCTCCCCGGAGGAGCAATGGAGGCTATCCCTCTGGACCCGATGACTGCGCTGTTTACCCCGCGCGCCGTGGCTCTGATCGGTTCCGTTGGCGAAGGGAGACTGGGCTACCACCTGCTCCGGCAGATGCTGGACGGGGGCTTTCCACCCCAGAACCTGGCCATCGTCAACCCGCGGGGGCAGGGAGCCCTGGGGGTGCCAGGATTCCCGTCCCTGGCCGAAGCGGGCTTGCCCCTGGATATGGCCGTTGTCGTCGCTCCCGCGGCCAGCGTCCCCCAGGTCCTGGAGGAGTGCGCTGAGGTCGGGATTCGCGTCGCCGTGGTTATCACCGCGGGGTTCTCGGAGGTGGGGAACATCGCCGGGGAGGAGGCCATCCGGGAGATCGTCCGCCGAACCGGCCTGCGGGTCGTCGGCCCCAACTGTGCGGGCATCGTCAACACCCACCACCGTCTTTTTCCCACGCTGGAGACCCGACCCCCTGCGGGAGGCGTCTCCCTTGTCGCCCAGAGCGGCGCACTGGGGGGCGTCTTCCTGGCCTGGGCGAAGGAGCAGGGTCTAGGGGTCGCCAAGTTCGTCAGTTACGGCAACGCCGCCGACCTGAACGAAGTGGACTTCCTGCGCTATCTGGCGGAGGATCCCCAGACGCAGGTCGTGGCCCTGTACCTGGAGACCGTCCAGGACGGCCGAGCCTTTCTGGAGGCCCTTTCCGCCTGCACGGCGCGCAAGCCCGTGGTGGTCATCAAGGCGGGGCGGACCGGTTCGGGCCAGCGCGCGACGCTTTCGCACACCGGTTCCCTGGCGGGGGCCGACCGGGTCTACGATGCGGCGCTCCGGCAGTGCGGGGCTATCCGGGTCACGACGGTGGAGGAGATGATAGACCTCTGCCTGGGGTTCACTGCGCTTCCACCCGTGCGAGGCCGCCGGGTGGTCATCGTGACCAACTCTGGAGGACCGGGGGTTCTGGCGGCAGACCGGGCGGAGGAGGCCGGGCTGGAGGTGGCAGAGCCCTCTCCTGCGCTTCGGGAGCACCTGGCGTCCTTTCTGCCACCCCAGTGCGCGCTGGGCAACCCCATTGACCTGACGGTGGAAGGGACGGAGGAGGGGTACCGGCGAGTGCTGACGGCGGTCCTGAAAGAATACGACGCGGCCATTGCGCTGAACATCGCGCCGGCCTATCTGGACTCGGTGCCGCTGGCCCGAGGAGTTGTGGAGGCAGCGCGGGAAAGCGGGAAGCCCATCGCGCCAGCCTTTCTGCCTGGTCCCATCGTCGCCGACGCCGTCGCCTATTTGCGCGCGCACGGGCTCCCTAACTTCCCCACGGGGGAACGAGCCGCCGCGGCCCTGGCCCGCCTGGCGGAGTACTCCCTCCGTCCCGGGCGCCAACCCATTATAAGGCAGGGGGCATCTCTCCCGTCCGTGGGCTCCCTGCCCCATTCTTTGCTGGAGCCAGAGGCGATGGCATGGCTCCGGGAGAACGGTCTGCCTGTGCCGGAGTTCCGTTTTGTCCACAACGCCGAGGAGGCTCGGCGGGCCGCGCGGGAAATCGGTTACCCCGTGGTGATGAAGGTCGTCTCCCCCGAAATCCTGCACAAGTCGGAGTGGGGTGGTGTCGTTCTAAACATTGCAGACGACGAAGAGGTCCGCAGGGCCTTTGAGCATCTCTGTTCCGTTGCAGAAGGACGGGATTTTCGGGGAGCCGTGGTCTATCCGATGGTTCGGGGCGCGCACGAGGTGCTGGTGGGCCTCTTCCGAGACCCCCAGTTCGGCCCCGTCCTGGCCTTTGGGCTGGGAGGCATCTACACGGAGGTTCTGGGGGACGTGGCGCTGCGGGTGGCGCCGGTGGACCGGTCGGAGGCCGGGGAGATGATTCGGGAGATCCGGGGCTATCCGATCCTGGCGGGCGCGCGGGGCCGCGCTGCGGGCGACTTAGACGCGCTGGCCGATCTGCTGGTGCGGGTCTCGTGGCTCCCTTTCCAGTATCCGGAGATTGCGGAGATGGACCTGAACCCGGTCTTTGTCCTGCCAGTGGGCGTCCTGGTCGGGGATGTCCGGATTATTCGCTCCGGCGCCAACGTGGGACAACTGCAAGCAGTTATCCCACAAACTTTCTGCCGGGTATCTTCAGCGCCCAGCCCATCGTGAGGAAGAGAGCAGTGTGGGACAACTGCAAACAGTTGTCTCACAAGATTTCTTCCAAGATACGAAGGGGCCAGGTTACAGAAGTTGGCCTTTGTGGGTCTGTGCTTGTGGGGTGTTTCCCGTTAGAGAACGCAGGAGGCGTGGGGATTTTCCGGGTTTCTCTGCGTTTTCTGCGGTGAGAAAGCGCATCGGCCTCCGCCAACGCTGGGCGCGGTCGGCCTGCTTTGACCTTTGGCCTGGGGTCGGCGCAGGCCGACCCTGGGGAGCGTTAACGTAGGCCGACGCCCGGCGCAGGAGCGCCAGATAGGGCTGCTTTCTAATCAGTGCCGATGCTCACTGCCACTTATCCCATCCGTTTACCCGTCTTTGAAGGGCCGCTGGACCTATTGCTGGAATTGATAGAAGAGCGGCAACTGGATATTACCGCGGTCTCGTTGGCCCAGGTTGCCGATCAGTATCTGGCCGTGATTGAGGAACTGGGTCGCCGAACGCTGGCCGATCTAACGGGGTTTCTGGTCGTGGCCGCAAAACTTCTGGTCATCAAAAGCCGGGTTCTGCTTCCCGACTATCGCGCCGGGGAAGGAGAAGAAGACGAGGACACGGCAGAGTTCATTCAGCAACTGGAGGTCTATCAGTTTTTCCGGAGGATGGCACGAGAACTGGAGCGGTTGGAGGAGCGGGGCTGGCGGTGCTACGTGCGGGTGGGCAAGAGTGGAGACCGTCGGTTGCCGCCGGACCCGCGCCTGTATCTGGAAGGGGTCACGCTGGAAGATCTGCTGGCGGCGGCACGGGCGGCGTTCCAGGTTCTCCCCTCTGGGCCGCCCGTGGAGGCCGTCGTTGCCCCCATCACAGTCACCGTTCAGGAGCAGATGGAGAAGATTCGGGAAGCCCTTCGGCAGGTCGCGCGGGTTCGGTTCCAGGACCTGCTGTCCGAGGCAGCGAGCCGGGTGGAGGTGATTGTCACCCTGTTGGCTGTGCTGGAACTGCTGAAGCAGGGCCTGGTTCGGGCCCGTCAGGAAGGGCTCTTTGGGCCAATTTTTGTGGAAGCCGCGGGCCCGGCGACTTGACAATCTGCGCTGTAACGGGTTTGTGAAGACCAACCCCGGCTGAGGGCCAGAGGCAACAGCCTCAGAGCAGGTCTGAAAATTCCGGCTCTCCGGGCTATAGTAGCGCAGGCCACCAGGCCTGCATCTGTACAGGCTAAAAGCCTGCGCTACGGGCTAAAAGCCTGCACTACGGGCTATAGTAGCGCAGGCTGCCAAGGCTTGCATCTGTACAGGCTAAAAGCCTGTGTTACATCACAGGCTAAGAGCCTGCGTTACAGGCTAAGAGCCTACATCACAGGCTAAAAGCCTGCGTTACAGGCTAAGAGCCTACATCACAGGCTAAAAGCCTGCGTTACGGGCTAAAAGCCTGTGCTACGCGACCCTCAGCATTTTTCAGATATGCTCTCAGTTGGCGTGGAAGACGACCGACGCACAGGGATGGCTCTCAGGGAGGGAAATGACGATAATCGCAGAAAGAGGAGGATAAATTCCTTCAGGGTCCGGCGCATGGAGTTGAATGTGCCATTTGCCTCCTCCGGGGAGCACAATCTCCCAGCGTCCCTGGGAGTCTGTGAAAACGACCGTATCCAGACCAGAACCCCAGAGGTGCAGAGGATACCCAGCCAGCCCCTTCCCATCCTGACCCTTCACGACTCCAGTGAGTGTAGCACGAGCACACGTCCGGGCGTTCGCTGGTTCTACCCGAGCCGTGAAGGGTAAGGGCGGAGTCAGGGACGGAGACAGCGTGGCAGGGCGCAGGGGAGTCGGCGTGGGAAAGGGCAGGAAGGCCGATGGTGGAGTCGGGGGTGAAAGCATCTCCGTGGCCTTCTTTTCCGACGTCGGGACAGGGGACGGAGCAGGAGGGGGTAGAATCTGCGGATGGAAGGCGATAGCCAGAAACAACCCTATTAACAATCCGGTTGCAACGACCAGTATAAGCGCCAGCCCGTTAAGTATTCGTGCTCCCATTCTTTACCGCCGTCTCCACTCCTCCCAGTTCAGGGTACACGTCACGAAACCCAGGGAGCGAGTGGCCCAGTCTCCCAACTGGACAATGACGACGTCGGAAACTGGGCGATAAGTGCCATCGGGATTGGGGTATTTGTCGTATAGACGGACCCGAATTTCCATTTGCCGGTAGGCCGTGGGATCACAGCACTGTTCCCAGGCGGCCTCGCTCTCATACATCAGGTTGTACCGGGGGTCTGCGCCAGCGACCCGGTCTATTGCCCCACCTATCCCAGGACACTCCACCGCTACGTGATACCCGGGCAGCGGATTTCCGTCCAGGTCCTGCACCTTCCCGGCAACGCCAGACCAGGGAATGCCGTAGAGGTTCATCCGGTATTCTACCTCGCAGGTGAAAGGATAGGGCGCGCGGGTGACCCGCGGGGTGGGCGTGGGCGTCGGAGGCCAGGTCGGAGTGGGCGACGGCGTGAGCGTCGGGGTGCGCGTCGGCGTGGGCGATGGAGGGATTGTCGGCGAGGGTGAGGGAGTTGGCGTCCACGTCGGCGGGAGCGCTGGCGTGGCCGTCGGAGATGGGGTCGGAGTAGGCCCCAGGGCAAGGCTGGGTTCTCTGGGCGGAGGAAAGGGGTTAAAGAACACCCATGGGTTCACCAGAACCGCCAGGTATCCAACAATCAGGACACCGGTCAATCCCAGCATCAACACGCTCAGCAGGTTGAAAAGTGTGGCCCGTTTCATTGCCCATCACTTATTGCGTATTGCTTATCGCCGATTATTTCGCTGTGGCCTGCTGGCTATAAACCGCCCAGTGCGGATCGCGTCGGACACAGGAACGCCACTCGCACTGCATCCCACGCAGTAAGCGCCACCTCTACGTTTCACTCCACATACCGTTCAATCACCGCCTGGTTCCACAGGCTCTCTATCCACCGCTGGACGGTCTGTTCCTGTAGAAGCTGCAGGTTTTCTGGACTGATCGGGCGGTTCTCGGCTCGCTCCAGCGTCTGGACGATGTGGTAACCAAACGCGCTCCGGACGACCTGGCTGATCTGCCCAGCCTGAAGGGCGAAGGCGGCCTCTTCCACCTCGGGCGCCAACAGGACTCCGCGGGGGAACCAACCCAGATCGCCCCCCGCGTCGCGGGTGCTCTCATCCTGGGAATAGAGGCGGGCCAGTTGAGCGAAGTCGGCTCCGCTCTGGAGCTGGGCCAAAATCCGCTGAGCCAGTTCTGGGGTGTCCACCAGGATGTGGCGGGCGTGGACCTGTTCGGCCTGGCTCGGAACCGTCGCCCGTACCCTTTCCAATACTCGGTTGCGGATAAGGTCGGCCCGAAGTTGAGCCCTCAGGTCCTGGAGCGTCATCCCACTGCGCTCCAGTCGTCGGGAGAACTCCTCCTGGCTCCCGGCGTCTGCGACCAGCCGGGCGATTTCCGCGTCTATCTCCTCTTCGGTGACGGTGATCCCCATCCCCGCAGCTGCCTGCTCCAGCAGGACCTGCTCAATCATCCAATCCAGAATCTGTTTCCGCATCTGAAGGAGGCGCTGCTGCACCTCCGGACTGGAGAGGTTCTCTCCGGAGGCGACCAGCGCAGCCTGATACTGGGCGACCTGACGTTCGTAGTCCGCCAGGTAGATGGGCTGGCCGTTGACGCGAGCAGCCAGTGGGCGTTCCGGTTCGGGCGTTGCTGTTGGAGGGGGGGGTGTTCGTCCTGGTCCGGTGGGAGATGCCACCGGATTCGTAGACACAGTGCCTGAACAGGCGGAAAGAAGAAAACTCGTCAGAAGTCCGGCAAGCAGGATCCTTTGGAAATTTCTCATCGCCGCATCCTGGGAGAAAGATAGTCAATCATTAAGCCACCTGGCGCTCTGGATAATCCTGCCAGGAATCGTGCTGCTTCGGGCCACCCATCACCGGCTTAACAGCCTGCGCTACGTGACCTTAGGGAGATGGCGTTATCATTATTATAGCCAGGGGTGAATTTTCTGCAAAGGCAGAGGACTGAGGTTCAGACACGAGTTGGGACAGGGAGGACAATGGCCGCAAAGATGGCCCAGGCATCCTCCACAATCCGCTCCCAGTCTCGGACAGAGAGCGACCATTTCTATTTGAGCAGAACAAAGAGGCCTGAATACCGCCTCCACTTCTTCCCTTCTATGGGACGCGTGGGTACCTCCTCTCGGTGGATTTTCTTTATATTCTGCCACTATCCAAAGGCCCATGCAAGGTGTCCCAACTTATGTCCGAACCTCAGGCAGCATTCTTGACAAAAGGTCGCTATGCGGATATACTGTATGCAACTCATTGCATATAGCGACCTCCTGTGGAAAACGAACGTTACGAATCGGCCATACGACTCCTTGCCCTCCTGGCCCATCCGGCGCGCCTGCGGATTCTGGATATTCTGCGGCGTGGTGAAGCCTGCGTCTGTCACCTGCAGGCTGCGCTGGAGGTCCCCCAACCGTATGTTTCCCAGCAATTGCGGGTATTGCGGGAGGCCGGCCTGATCTCCCAACGTCGGGAGGGGCTTTTTATCTACTACCGGCTGGCGGATGAACGGGTGGCCCATCTGCTGGCAGAGGTTCTTGGGCCAGCAACGGTGGAGGCTCCAATCCCTCATTGCGCCTGCCCCCGCTGTCAGGAGACCCATCTCTCCCAATCCTTCTGCCTGGTGGAGGTAAACTGAAATGACCCAACCGCGCGAGGATCAGAAGTCCCCCGTCCAATGCGCATGCGTCAAGGACCCCTTCGCGCTGCTCCCGCCGGAAATGCGGCCGCGCGAGGGGAAAAAGAGCAGCCTCCGGCAGGTCACCTGCCCTGGCTGTGGTCTGACCTTCTGGACCAATCGGGAGACCGACTACTGTATGGAATGTGAGAAAAGAATGACAAAATGACGAAATGACAGAATGACGGAATGACGGAATGACAGAATGACGAAATGACAGAATGACAGAATGACAGAATGACGGAATGACGGAATACGGAATACGCAACACAAGGAGACGAGCATGACCGAGACCTACGACGTCGCGATTTTAGGGGCGGGGCCCGGTGGGTATGTGGCGGCGCTGCGGGCGGCCCAGTTGGGGATGCGCGTCGCGCTGGTGGAACAAGCGCGCGTTGGCGGGACCTGCCTCAACGTCGGATGTATCCCGACAAAGGCTCTGGTCACCGCAACGGATCTGCTGGCCCGCGCCCGACGCGCCGCGGAGTACGGGGTCCGCATCCCCCAGGCCGCGCCCGACCTGGAGGGGATGATGGCCTACCAGCGGACTGCTGTGGAGCGGCTGGTGGGCGGTGTAGAGCAACTGTTGAAGGATTGGAAGGTCGTAGTGATCCGGGGCCGGGGCCGCCTGATCCGCCCGGACGCTCTCGCTGTGACCGACGGGGCCGGGCAGACGACGGAGGTCGTCGCCCGAAACATCATCCTGGCCCCCGGCTCCGTGACGGCCCGCCCGCCCATCCCCGGCCTGGACCTCCCTGGCGTGGTGACCAGTACGGAGGCGCTGGACGTCTCCAGCATCCCGGCCCACCTGGTGGTCATCGGCGGCGGGGTCATCGGGCTGGAGTTCGCCTGCATCTACGAGGCACTGGGGAGCCGCATCACCGTCCTGGAGATGATGCCGAATCTCCTTCCCGGCGCGGCCGACGAGGCCATCGCGAAGCGGTTGGCGGTGCTTCTGCGGCGGCGGGGGATGGACATCCGCACCGGCGCAACGGTCCAGGCTGTGGAGGAGGCGGAGAGCGGCCTGCGGGTGCGCTTCGCCACGGCGAAAGGGGAAGAGGCCGTGGTGGGCGACCGGGTTCTCCTGGCGACGGGCCGTTGGCCCAACACTGCTGACCTGGGGCTGGAGGAAGTGGGCGTCCAGATGAACCGGCGCGCGATCGCGGTGGACGAGTACCTGCGGACGAACGTTCCCAACGTCTGGGCCATCGGCGATGCCATCGGCGGGATGATGCTGGCCCACAAGGCGATGGTGGACGGGCGGGTGGCGGTGGAGAACATCGCCGGTCAGAAGCGGGCGGTGGACTACCGATCCGTGCCCAGCGCCATTTTCACCTCGCCGGAGGTGGCGGGGGTCGGGCTGACGGAGGAGCAGGCCCGCCAGCAGGGCGCCGACGTTCGGGTGCTCCAGTTCCCGTTCTCCGCCAATCCCCGTGCCCAGATTCTGGGGGAGACGGAGGGGCTGGTCCGCATCATCTGCGAGGCGGGCAGTGGGCGGGTGCTGGGGGTGCATATGATGGGCCCCCACGTCACCGAACTCATCGCCGAAGGGGCGCTGGCCGTGCAGACGGGCGCCACCGCCGACGATTTGGCCTGGACCACCCACGCCCATCCCACGCTGACCGAGGCCGTCCTGGAGGCCGCGCTGGGATTCCGGGGCGCGACCATTCACTATCATCGGAAGTAGGGAGCACCACAAAGGCGCGAAGACACGAAGGAATTAACAACTAAAAAATTAACAATTAAAAATTAACAATTAAACTTCGTGTCTTTGTGTCTTCGTGGCGAACTCAAAGAGGGGGCGATGAACGGCTTCCTGGAACTGGTTGTGGATAAGTTCGTTTTCCGCTTCGCCACGGACCGGTACTACCACCCGGAGGGGGTATGGGCGCTACCGGAGGGGGACGGTCGGGTGCGCATCGGGCTTTCGGACTTCGCCCAGCAATCGGGGGGCGACGTTGCCTTCGCCGAGGTGAAGCCAGTGGGGACAGCGCTGGCCTTCGGCGATGAGGTCGCGTCGGTGGAGACGATGAAGACCGATATCGCTGTCCCGGCGCCGGTGAGCGGGACGGTCGTGGAGGTCAACCCCGCGCTGGAGACCGCGCCGGAGGTCATCAATGAGGACCCCTACGGCGAGGGCTGGCTGGCGGTCATAGAGGCCGCAGATTGGGAGACCGACCGGGCCCGCCTGCTGGACGCGCAGGCATATCTGGAGCGGGTGCGGGAAGTTGCAGAAGAGGGGATGAGAAAGCGGTGAATTGGGGAAGCAACAGAATCGGCGAGCATTTGCGTCCGTCTGCGTCCTGGTTTGAAATCGCGGAGGCGGGATGAGCGAAAAGGTGGTGGTCATTCCCTGCAGCGGTATTGGCAAGACATTCGGGACGGTGAGCCGCGAGGCCGCGTACGCCGTGGTGGAGGACCTACGCCCGGACCGAACCCAACTGGTCGCCCTTTCCCTGCTGGTGCTGGGGGACGAGGAGGCGCGGGCGGCAGTGGCCGGCCATCCCACCATCACCATTGACGGCTGCCGTCTGGCCTGCGCGACCAAAATGGTCCAGGAGAGCGGTCTACCGGTGGCCCGTTCGTTCACCGTCCTGGACGCCTTCCGGAAGCACCGCGACCTGAAGCCGGAGGGCATCTCAGCCTTGAATCCGGAGGGTCAGCAACTGGCCTGCGCTCTGGCGAAGGAGATCGCGGAGGCAATAGACGCGCTGCAGGAGGAGGCGTAAACGGAATACGCAATACGGAATACGCAATACGTACTCCGTACTCCGTATTCCGTTGGAGGTGGCAATGCCATTGTTGCCGAAAAAGAAGGTGGGGATTGTCGCCTGCTCCGGAGAAGAGTTGCCGGAGGGGACGGTTTCACGGGTTGCGGCGCTGAAGGTGCTGGAGGAACTGCGCCCGGACGACACAGTGACCATCTGCCTGCCGCTCTTTCTGGCGGGCGGGGAGGGAGACCGGGCCTTTGCCCGCTTCTACCCGACGGTCGCCATAGACGGCTGCGAGAAACGGTGCGCAGCGCGGGCGACGGAGATGTACTCCGGCAAGCCTGCTGCCAGCATCGTGGTGACGGACGTGGCAGCGGAGAACGGCCTGGGGCCCATCCGGGGCAGTCGGCGGCTGAACGATGCCGGGATACGGGCTGCGGAACTGGTCGCCCAGGAGGTGGTTCGCCTGGTGGACGAACTGCTGGGCCGGACAGCGCAGGCGGTAGGGAAGGCCATTGCGGAGGAACCAACCCCGGAGGCCTCGGAGGAAGAGGAGGAGACCGTCACCCTCTGCTCCTGCGGCTCCGGCATCCCGGTACAGAAGGTGACGGTCAATGGGCGGGTGGTCACGCTCATCGCACTGCCCGCCATCTTTGAGCAGTTCTACCAGAACGGTAAACGGCCCGGCGACGGGACGACGCGGGAACTTCTGGAAATGACCCGCATCTATAACCCCATTCCGCGGGAGGAGGAAGCCGCCTACGCCGAAGCGCTGGCGCGGGAGTATGAGAAGTTTTGCCGCAAGCGCGCTACGGGTTGATGTGGCGCAGGCCGCTGGGCCTGCCTTACGCAGGCTAACAGCCCACGCCAACCACAAGGAGACGGATGAGCCGCACTGCCACATACTACACCGTCGTCACCTGGAAGGGGGAGCGCTGGGGCCACGTCGTTATGGGCAACGGGCCGGAAATGGACTTCTCCGCGCCGCCCGATGCCCATGGTCATCCCGGTGTCCTGACGCCGGAAGATGCCTTCGTCGCTGCTGTCAATACCTGCATAATGATGATGTTCCTCTGGGCGGCGGAGCGGTTCAGATTGGACCTGGTCTCCTACGAGTGCCGGGCCGAGGGGACCAAGTTGGTGGAACTGGACCGAACGGAAACTTTCACCCACGTTTGGCTGTGGCCGAAGATTGTGGTGCGTGCGGGGAGCGAAGACCCGGCGGTCGTGGAGAAGCGGGTACGCCGGGCGCTGGAAGGCGCGCGCAAATACAGTCTGGTTGCCAATTCCATCAAGTCGGAAGTCATCATAGAGCCGGAAATTGTCGTAGCGCAAGACGATGAACTTTAAAAATTTAACCCGGACATAGGCCGATATGGCAACTTAAAAATTGCCCGGCAATCCGTCGTTCTTCGCCCTCACCCCACTCCCTGCCCCCTCCCCTCTCCCGCTCGCCTGCGGCGGCGGGCGGAAACCTCACCCCTCCCCCGACCCCTCCCCTCTCCCACAACAGGGCGAGGGGAGGGGAAATCTGTTCCCCCTTCTCCCCCGCTTCGGGGAAGAAGGGGAGTAGGGGGATGAGGGGGTTTCCCACCCACAAAAGGCTACCGTTGGAAGCGGAAACCTCACCCCTCCCCCGACCCCTCCCCTCTCCCACAAAAGGGCGAGGGGAGGGGAAATCTGTTCCCC
>JANXAH010000048.1 GCA_025062415.1 Anaerolineae bacterium
TTTTCTTGGGGGGGTTTTGGGGGGGGTGGGGTGGGGGGGGGGGGCCCCCCCCCCCCCCGCCGCAATGAAACTTTGTTCATCCCTACCGACGTGGCTTTTGAGGAGGTTCCTTCTCCTTTTTGAAGATAGCCCACCCGGAGCGATGAAGCAAAACCCCCCAGAACGCGACCCAGACAACTGCGAAAAGGATCATCGTCAGCCACCGACCAGCAACATAGAACATCAACTCGCTGGCGATCAGCGGGAGCAGAAAGAGCAGAATCCACATCCAGAGCGGCCTGGAAGGGAGGGAAGAGGAGTCTGGCGTTTTCCGTTTCCCCGAAGTCCCTTTTGCCATTTCTCCCATCCTCGGCCTGACTTGTCAGGGCGCTTTCAGCCTCTGTGGCCGACGCATCCGTCCGAACGACCGTCGCTCCGTCGGTTATGCAGGAGGAAGCGGCTCCAGGTGGGTCCGGCAGGGTGCCGAAATCCCCATCTTTGCGCAGACCAGGTCCACCGTCTTCTCCGCCATCAGCCGACAGGTGGTCAGTTTTCCCCCGGTGATCGTGATGAAGCCGCCGAGACCATCCAGTTGCTCGTGGTCCAGCACATAGAAAGCCCGGCTGACCTCACGGCGTTCCCCCTCTCCCCCTTCCTGCGGGGGCTGATAGAGCGGGCGCACCGCCGCATAGTATCGCTGAATGCACATCTCCTCAATGACCGGAACCATCTGTGTACATTCGTCCAGCAGCAGGTCTATCTCCCATTCCTGGATGCAGAAATCGTCCGGGTCCTGGATGGGCACCGAGGTCGTGCCCAGGACGATAGTTGTGCCAACGGGCACAATGATGTCGCCGTCGGTCGGGGGACGACAGCGGTTGATCACCCGGCGGACTGGGCGGCGATCCAGGACCACCATCGTCCCGTAATCCAGGGCCATCGGCACCTCAATCCCCGCCAGCCGGGCCGTCTTGCCAGTCCAGGGCCCCGTGGCGTTGATCACGTATTCGGCGCGGACCAGAACTTCGTCCCCGGAGGTCTGATCCACTGCCCGCACACCGACCACCCGGTCTCCTTCCCGAAGAATTTCCGTGACCGCCGTATAAAGCATAGCCTGAGCGCCATATTCCTTCGCGGATTTGACACTCCCGATACAGAGAGTCCAGCCGTCCACGCTTCCATCTGGAACCACGACGGCCTGACGGACCTGAGAGGAGAGGGCCGGTTCTTCTCGCAGGGCTTCCGAGCCGGAAATTACCTCAACGGGGATCCCCACCCGCCGGCAGCCCTCCACCAGCCGCGGCAGGAACTCCTCATCGGCATCGGTGAGCGCAACGAAAAAGCCGCCCGTATCTTCAATAGCCTGCGGGGCGATCTGGCGGAGAATGCGGTTCTCCACGATGCACTCCTCCGCGGCCGGAGGGTCCTTGACCGCATACCGGGCACCGCTGTGGAGAAGACCGTGGAAATTCCCGGAGGTCCCGCTGGCCAGGTTACCCCGCTCAAACAGGATGGCCTGAATTCCCCGCATTGCCAGGTCCCGGAGCACGGCGGTTCCCGTCGCTCCTCCTCCGATCACAACAACCTGGGTCTCCAACTTCTTGATCATCGTGCCTCCTCTCATCCCTGGGAACGCATTTCCCGGAAAATCTGAATCAGTGGCGGGATCACCTTCTCCCATTCGCTGACCACCCCGATGTGGGCCAGTTTGAAGATGGGGGCATCCGGGTCTTTGTTGATGGCGACAATTGTTTTGGAGGACCCGGCGCCCGCCATATGCTGGGTTGCGCCGGAGATGCCCACGGCAATGTAGAGTTTGGGAGCGACAATCTTGCCCGTCTGTCCCACGAGGTGAGAATGGGGCACCCATCCCATATCCGCAGCGGGCCGGGATCCCCCAACTGCCGCCCCCAGGACACGGGCCAGGTCGTGCAGGACCTGGAATCCTTCGGCGCTCCCCATTCCTCGTCCGCCGCTGACAATAATCTCCGCCCGGTCCAGGCTGGGCCCTTCTTCCACCTCTGCGGTTTCCACCCGCTCCACAGCCCGCACCGTAGGCAGAAACGTCTCCGGGTTAATGTCCACCGGGCGAACCTCACCCCGGCGCGACGGGTCCGCTGGCAACGGCTCAAAGGCCCGCGATCGGACCGTGGCGACCTGGATGGGTCCCTGGGCCCGGAAGTATGCCATCGCCTTGCCTCCGTACACTGGACGGAGCCAACGAATCTCGTGATCCTGAACAGCAAAGCCTGTACAGTCGGTCACAATGCCCGCCTTCAGCCGGTATGCCAGACGGGGAGCAACATGTCCCCCCGCTAAGTCGTCGTGGGGAAACAGCACAACCTGGGGAGTCATCTGGCGGACGACGTATTCCGCCACTCCCAGGGCAACTTCGTCTTCCAGGGACGCCAGCGAGGGGTGATCAACCAGGAATACCTCGTCTGCCCCATGTTGAATCAGGGCATAGGCCTGTTGTTCAACCCTCGCCCCCAGAAGGAGCGCCTGTGCGGAAACCCCACCCAGTTGTTGAGCCAATGATCGCGCTGCCGCCACCACCTCTAAGGCAGAGCGGGGGATGGACGTAACCGTCGCTGTGCAAAATGCCAGAACGGAAGTCATCGTCTCACCTCAGATTAAACCGAGTTCCCTCAAACGGAGGGCCAGGTTGCGAGCCCTTTCCTCCGCTGATTCCCCGGAAATCAACTCGCATCGGATTTCCCGCTGCGGGATCCACATTTCATCTATCTCAATTCTACGTTCTTCTTGGGACCGGGCAAGATCCAGCCCCAGGTCCGCTGCGGACCACGTGGGGATAGGGACCCTCATCGCCGCGCGAATTCCCTTGACGGAGGCATATCGTGGGACGTTCGTCTCGTCGTTGGTGATGGTCGCCAGGCAGGGGAGAGGTGCTTCCAAGACCTCGTATCCGGTCTCCGTAGGTCGTTTCAGACGGATCTTTCCGTTCCCGGAAACCACGTTGGAGACCAGGGTTGCACACGGAATTCCCAATTCCTCCGCCAGGAACGGCCCTACCAGCCCCATCTCCACATCTCCGGCCTGCCGACCACAGAGGACGAGGTCAAAGCTGCCGATTTTCCGCAGGGCGGCGGCCAGAATCCGGGCCTTGCCGAAGGAATCCACACCCTCAAACGCAGGGTCAGAAAGGAGAACGGCGGCATCCGCTCCCATCGCCAGAGCTTGGTGAAGGGCCTGAACGGCCTCTTTAGTCCCGATGGTAATCACCGTCACCCGTCCCCCGAATTTCTCTTTTGCCTGGATGGCCACCTCTACGGCGACCTCGTCGTACAGACTGATGACCAGAGGATGGCTTCCCCGAATCTGCGTCTTCGTAACCGGGTCAATCCGGAAAAGGTGGAACGGAACCTCCGGGTCTATAATTTGCTTGATGCAGACTACAATGTGCATTCCTCACCTCGCAAAATTGCACCTTCAGTGAGAGAGGGGGAGGGGATTCGGGATGGCCCTTTGGAGCCTCCTCCAAACCCCCATCCGGATCTGCCCCGCAGGCAAGTCCAGCGCATAACCGCTCATGCCCTATTTTCAGGAAAGGGAGGAGGGAACGGGGATATATCTTCCCCGTTCCCTCCCCCCCTTAGCCCGGGTGGTTGTTTTACTCAACCCACCCAAAAGTGCGCTCCACAGCCTTCAGCCAGCCCTTGTACAGCCGCTCCCGGGTCTCGGGATCCATCTTCGGCTCCCAGACTTTGTCTACCGCCCAGTTCTTGCGCAGGTCGTCCAGGCTGGTCCAGAAGCCGACGGCGAGCCCGGCAGCGTAGGCGGCACCCAGCGAGGTCGTCTCGGCCACCACCGGACGGATGACCGGCACGCCCAGAATGTCGGCCTGGAACTGCATGAGCAGTTCGTTGTAGACCATGCCGCCGTCCACCTTGAGGGCCGTCAGTTTGACGCCGGAGTCCTTTTCCATCGCATCCAGCACCTCGCGGGTCTGGTAGGCGGTGGCCTCCAGCGCGGCACGGCAGATATGGGCCTTGGTGATGTAGCGGGTCAGGCCGACGATAACGCCCCGGGCGTCCAGCCGCCAGTACGGCGCAAAGAGGCCGGAGAAGGCTGGGACGAAGTAGATGCCACCGCTATCCGGCACAGACCGGGCGTAGTCCTCAATGTGCTTGGAGAAGTCAAAGAACTTCAGGTTGTCCCGCAGCCACTGGACCAGCGCACCGGTGATAGCGATGGAGCCCTCCAGGCAGTAGACCGCCGGTTCGTCGCCGAACTTGTACCCTACGGTGGTCAACAGGCCGCTCTTGCTGGGCACGGGCGTGGTGCCGGTGTTGAGGAGCATAAAGCAGCCGGTGCCGTAGGTGTTCTTGGCCTCGCCGGGGCTAAAGGAGGTCTGACCCACCAGCGCGGCCTGCTGGTCGCCCAGGTCCCCGCAGACGGGGATAGAGGCGCCCAGCGGCCCGTCCTTCGGGGTGTAGCCGTAAATCTTCGGGTCGCTGGAGGGGCGGATCTCCGGCAGCATCTGGCGCGGGATGCCCAGGATATCCAGAATCTCCTGGTCCCAGTCCAGCGTCTCCAGGTTCATCAGCATAGTGCGGCTGGCGTTGGAGACGTCGGTCACATGGGCGCCCCCATCCGGGCCGCCGGTCAGCCACCAGATAACCCAGGTGTCAATGTTGCCGAAGATCGCGTCTCCCTTCTCGGCAGCCTCCCGGACGCCCGGAACGTTGTCTAGGATCCACTTGATCTTGGGACCGGAGAAGTAGGTGGCAATGGGCAAGCCGGTCTTGGGGCGGAAGCGATCCTGCCCGCCCTCCTTTGCCAGTTCCTCGCAGATGTCCTTGGTCCGGGTACACTGCCAGACGATGGCGTTGTAGTACGGCTTGCCGGTCTTCTTATCCCAGACGATGGTGGTCTCCCGCTGGTTGGTGACCCCGATGGCCGCGATCTCCTCGGGGTCAATGCCGTTCTTCTCCAGCGCGGCCCGAATCACCTGCTGAGTGCGCTCCCAGATTTCCATCGGGTCGTGTTCCACCCAGCCGGGCTGGGGATAGATTTGCCGATGTTCCAACTGGTGGACGCTCACCACCCGACCCGCGTGGTCAAAGACCATAAAACGGGTGCTGGTTGTACCCTGGTCTACGGCGGCGACATACTTGGCCATCTCCCTTACCTCCTGGACTTATTGTAGTTGGATGGTGAAACGGACACTACGCTCTACCCTGCTTCTCCCGAGCCACGTCGGCGATCGCCCGAAGCAACAGGTAGGTGGAGGTCGCACCGGGGTCCTGGTGCCCAATACTGCGCTCACCGAGGTAACTGGCACGCCCCTTTTTCGCCAGCATTGGGATGGTGTCTTTCATCCCCTGCTCTGCAGCCGCCGCGGCCTGCTCCAGCGCGTCGGCAAGGCTGGCGCCGTTCCGGAGCGCTTCGCGCAGGGCGTTCACGGCAGGGGTCAGGGCGTCCACCATTGTTTTGTCTCCCAAGTTCGCCTTTCCCCGCATTACGACGCCCTGGAGCGCCGCCTCCAAAGCGGCCAGCACATCCTGGGGCTCCAGTTCGTACTTTCCTCCCAGTACGGTTCCGGCCTGCATAAAGGCCGTCCCGTACAGAGGCCCTCCTGCCCCTCCCACTGTAGAGACTAAGGTGACCCCCACCGTTTTCAGGATGGTGCCGGCGTCCTTATCCTCCACAGGGGGGAGTTTCTTGAGGGCTGCCTTGAACCCCCGATCCATGTTAATCCCGTGGTCGGCGTCGCCAATTGCGGCGTCCAATTGGGTCAAAAACTCCCGATTTGCCTCAATAACCTCCGCCATTCGGTAGAGACAGGTTAGAAGGTCCTGTGTTGTCGCTGGCATCTGTTCTCCCAGAGTTTGTGTTATTTTTGATATAGATTCCCCGCCCATCTCCGAATTGCCGAAGATGGGCGGGGAAAGTTAGGCTTTACACCCCCCAGCGCAGGCCTGGCGTCTTGACGGGGGCATCCCAGAGGTCAATCAACTCGTCGTCCATCCGCAGCAGCGTGATGGAGCAGCCCTGCATCTCCAGGGAGGTGATGTAGCGACCGATCAGGCGGCGGACGATCTTCAGCCCCTTCTTCTCACAGATCTCGTGGAGTTTGCGGTAGATGATGGGGAGTTCAATGTCCGGTGTGCCGCCCATGCTGTTGACGAAGGCAAGGACGCGATCGCCCGGCCGGAACGGTTCACTGACCAGTTCCACGTCCACCCACTCGCCCTTCTCCTCGTCAAATTCCCGGACCGTTCGCCGGTACTCGGGGTCCTCAATAATGGAAAGGGCGAGCATCTCGGTGATTTCATCGGCGGTCTTGATCTTCATGCGCTCGCGCCCGGGCTCTCCATGGATGCCGATACCCACCTCCATCTCGTCCTCACCCAATTCAAAGGTGGGCTTGCCAGCCATGGGGACCGTGCATGGAGTCAGGGCCATGCCCATGCTACGGCCATTGAGGTTCACGCGACGGCAGATATCTGCAACCCGCTTGAGGTCGTAGCCCCGCTCCGCGGCTGCCCCGCAGATTTTCTCCGCCAGGACCGTGGTGCCAACTCCCCGACGGCCTGCGGTGTAGAGGCTGTCCTTCACCGCCACATCGTCGTCAATGAGGATGTTGAGCACCCGCAGCCCCTCCATCCGGGCCATGTCTGCCGCCATCTCAAAGTTCATCACGTCGCCGGTGTAGTTCTTGACGATGAAGAGCACGCCAGCCCCGCCGTAGACCGTTTTGGCGGCTTCCAGCATCTGGTCCGGAGTCGGGGAGGTGAAGACCTCACCCGGGCAGGCCGCGTCCAGCATCCCCATGCCGACGAACCCTCCGTGCATGGGCTCGTGGCCGCTTCCGCCGCCCGAAATGACCGCGACTTTTCCTTTTATGGGGGCATCGGCGCGGTAGATGAAATTCGGGTTAAAGTGAACCTTCACCAGGTCTGGATAGGCCAGTGCGATGCCCTCCAATTCCTCCTTTACCACATCCTCAGGTCGGTTAATGAGTTTCTTCATGGTTTACCCCCTCTGCTGTTCCCGCGCCCCTGGGGCCCCCTGAGGGAGCGATCCTATTTCTGAGGCAGGAAGGTAGAGATCACCCAGTCGTAGAGTTTAATGCCTATGACGCCGCCCACCAGCGGGCCTATAATCGGGCAGAGGAACCAGTAGATGCCAGTGAACAGCCCTTTGGTGCCAGCAAGGGCGCCGAAGAGCCGCGGGCCCAGGTCACGGGCCGGGTTAATCGCATAGCCGCTGGGACCACCCAGGCAGAGGCCAATCCCCAGGACGACCATGCCCACCAGGAAGGGGCCAAGATTTGCTCCCACTCCCAGGTTCTTGGTATCCCCGACCGCGGCAACGCCCATCAGCAGTACCATAGTGCCGAAAATCTCGGCGATGAGGGCGTTGACCAGGGAGTAGGAGGCCAGAGGCTGCCCACCCGTGCCGCCCCAGAATGCTTGACCAAAGACGGAGCCGGGGCCCGTGCACCAGACATTGGGCATTCCCGCCGCGCGCAGGCCCTCCATATAGACCAGGTAGACGCCCAGCGCTCCCAGGAACCCACCGGCGACCTGAGAAATCCAGTAGGGGATCACTTTGCGCCAAGGGAACACGCCCCGGACCGCCATCGCCAGCGTCACCGCCGGGTTGATATGGGCACCGGAAACGCCTCCGGCCACGTACACGGCGACGACCACCGCCATAGCCCAGCCAAAGGTTATGGTGTTCCAGTTATAGGCTGGGGCCGCCAGGCGCGGGGCCAACCCCACGTTCGCCACCACGCCGTCGCCAAGCAGGATGAGCAGGAAGGTCCCCAGGACCTCCGCTAAGCACTCTCCCAGCAGGCTGTTCCTCTTCATCGGTTACCTCCCTTTATAAAGTGAGTTGAGGAGATACGGTACACAGGGCTGAGGACAAATAAGATAGGGTCCAGTTTCTTATGTCCTTGAAACTCGCGATCACCTCCTTTCGGGCCGGGTTGGAGGAACAAAATCGCGCGAGGTTGTATAAACGAGGAGGAAAGAGGTGGAGGAAAAAGAACTCACAGGGAGTATCTTTTCTTGAGCGAAACTTTTGGCCTGTCCGCCAGTAGCGAATCATGGAGAGCCTGAGGCGCTTATGGAGCAATCACGGATTATAAACCGTTTCCCATTATATAGCCCCAGGTTGGCTTCTGTCAATATTCCGACCTGATTTCGTTTCATTTTGGAACGAAATCAACACAACAGGTGTTTCTTTTTGAAACGCCCATAATCAAGAAGGATATGTGTCTGCTCGGATACAACAATACAACAAAAGATAAATTTCGTCCCGGCAGCGTAGTCACCGCAAGAACCAGAAGGTGTGCGTCCTGAGACTCAGTTGTGCCGGGCCCTCTGCCGAAAATCGGTTGGAGAGATTCCCAGGGCCTTCATTTTGCGCCACAGAGTTGTTCGGCCAATCCCCAGGGCGTTCGCCATCTGGGTAACATTTCCCTGAAATGCCTGCCCGGCGAGAACGATCGCTTGCCGTTCCATCTCCTCCATTGTGAGAACCCGCGACTTACCTCCGCTCCGAATTCCCTGGCGCACTGTTTCGGGTAGGTGGTGAATATCCAGTTCTGTCCCTTCCAGCAGATGAACTGCCCATTCCAGCACATTCTCCAGTTCCCGGATATTTCCAGGCCAAGGATAGGCCTTTAAAACCGCCATTGCACGAGGGGAAATCGTAACCTCCTTGCCCAGGCGAGCGGCACACCTATTTACAATGTGAGTGGCCAAAAACGGGATGTCTTCCACCCGTTCCCGAAGTGGGGGGATCGTCAGCGTCAACGAACGCAACCGATAATACAGGTTCGCGGAGAAACGCTTTTGTCGCATTTCCTCGCTCAGGTTTGCGCTGGAATCTGCAATCACGCGAACTTTGACCGGAATGCTGGAGACGCCCCCAATCCGGGTAATTTGTTTTGTGTCAATAACGTTCAAGAGGGCCACCTGAATGTTCACAGGTAAACTTTCCACGTTGTGGAGGTAAATGGTGCCGCCTGATGCAATCTCAAACTTCCCAGGTCGGCTTCCGGGATTTGGACCAAATCCGTCCTCGTACCCGAAAAGTTCAAAGGCGATCAGTTCTCGTGGGATTGTCGCACAATCTATGTGGACAAAGGGCCCTTTCGCATAGTGGCTGGCGTTGTGGATGGCCTGGGCAAACAGCCCCTTTCCCGTTCCAGGCTCACCCAGTAACAACACGGGCGCGTCGCAGCGGGCAATGGCTCGCCCATAATGGATCAACTGCCGCATCCGGGCGCTCCATCCCAGAATGTCATCAAAGGTGACCGAGGCCTGCATCCCCATCATTTGATGGGCCAGTTGACGGATCTCCTCGGCCGGCCTCAGCGTCATCACGAACCCAACGACCCGACTTCCCTCCCTGATCACATTCACGGAAGCCATAACCGGGTGTAATATCCCATTCTTGCCAAAGAAGACCTCCCTCTCAGGCATTGCGATCCCTTCAGACAGGGAGGCTTGAATCTCCACGGGAACCTCTACGAGAGAAATCAGTGGTCTTCCCGGCGCGGCGCCAGGGGAAACTCCCAGGATTTCTCCTGCCCGGCTGTTGATATGAGTGACCAGACCGTTTGCGTCCAGAAAGATGATCCCTCCCTGCAGGGCCTGCAAAGAGGCTTTCAGTTCCGCGAGGTGCCGATGGGCCTGAACCAGGCTGAAGTCTGCCTGCAACTGGTTTTCCACGGCCCGCGCGGCTGCCATCACGATTCCCAACGTGTGCGGGTGGCTGTTTTGATCCCTGGTGACGATTCCAATGACACCCGCAATCCGCCCCCAGGGGTCATGAATCGGGGCCGCTGCCCCGGTCAAACGGTGCAAACTCTTGAAAAAATGCTCAGGCCCAACAACCTGAACGGGCATCCGCTCATTCAACGCTAACGCCGCTGCGTTCGTGCCAATAAACTCCTCCGCCATTTGAAGGCCTCTTTGAAACCCATAACCGTACAGCGCTTCATGCAGCCAGCGATCTCCCAGACAGTCCAGAATCACGAGATGCTGATTGGTCAAATATATCAGCATATCCGACTCGCCGGAGGATTGATAAATATCCTCCATCAATGGTCGGGTAATCGCAATCAGGTCAAAGCATTCCTGGCATTGTCGCTCTAACTCCTCAGCGCTGCAAAGAACTATGCGAGGGATCGCATGAGGATTTAACCCCGCGTTCCGACACCGAAGCCAGGAACGCGCGATGGTGGGATCCAACGAAGGGTGGATCCCCCCTCTCTGGACAAACTCTTCCCATAATGCAGTTAACGCTTTCGGGTCATAAGGATAGGCTGTCGGCAACATAACGATCCCTTCCCCCGTTATAGTTCCCTGTAAACCTCTGGGTTCGCACAGTAGGGAAGCCGCTGGCCCCGCAGGCCTGCCAGTAGGTTCTCCGCCGCTATCCGGGCCATCCGGTTGCGGGTAGAGACCGTCGCACTGGCAATGTGGGGGACGACAACGCAGTTGGGCAGGGAGAGAAGAGGGTGGTCAGGCGGCAAGGGCTCCGGATCGGTGACATCCAGCGCGGCGGCCCGAATCCATCCCTCGGAGAGGGCCCGGATCAGCGCGCCGGTATCCACGACAGGGCCGCGCGCAGCGTTGACGAGGATGGCCGTCGGTTTCATTCGGCGCAGGGCGGCCTCGTTGATGAGGTGTCGGGTCTGTGGGGTCAAGGGGCAGTGCAGCGTCACAAAGTCTGCCTGGGCCAGCAGGTCCTCCAGTTCCGCATATTCTACACCCAATTCCGCCTCCAGTTCGGGCCGACGGGTGGGGTCGTAGTAGAGAATGCGCATCGCGAAGCCACGGGCCCGGCGAGCGACCGCCGTCCCGATGCGTCCCAGGCCAACGATGCCCAGCGTCGCCCCCCAGACATCCACCCCCAGAAGCCCCATCGGCTCCCAGGTCCGCCACTTTCCGGCGCGAACGTAGTCCACCCCTTCCGGAATCCGACGAGCCGCCGCCATCAGCAGGGCAAAGGTGAAATCCGCGGTGGCCTCCGTTAACACGCCCGGCGTGTGGCCCACGGGGATCCCCCGCGCCGTTGCCGCCCGCAGGTCAATGTTATCTACACCCACCGCCATCTGGCTGATGACCCGCAGCCGGACCCCCGCAGCGATGACCTCAGCATCTATGGGATCGGTCAGAAGAGAGAGCAGACCGTCGCAGGCAGGGACCTCGCGAAGAAGCACGTCCTTTGGAGGAGGGAGTTCTCCTTCCCATAGGCGAACCGTACAGGCCTCCCGAACCAGATTGAGGCCCTCTTCGGGGATACGCCGGGTAACAAAGACGAGGGGTTTGGTCTCCATAGTATGCTCCTGTAGTGGTGGAATCTGAGGCGCCTTCATGGTTGTACACCGAATCGCTCACTTTGTCAAAGGGCGAGTGGACAACGACGGTCTTTGATCCATCGCCACGGGTCCTGTTTTTGGATATATTCTGGGTGTTTTTTGCGATATACGGCTTGGCAAATCCGCTACCTTTGGGTATCCTTGACACAGGAAATAGAACCTTTGTTCTATTCCCATTTCGGCTTTCCGGAGGTATGGGGATGCGCCGGATGCTGGAGTATCAGGCGGACCGGATTGAGGCGGTGCTGGCCCAGCACCGCATTCCTGCCCGCGTCACCGGCGGGATCGTCACCCCCCGCTGGATCCGCTACGAAGTCCTCCCCGCCCTGGGCACCCGCGTCGGCGCGGTCACCGGCCTGGCCGAGGAACTGGCCGCTGCCCTGGATGCCCCCTCCGTCCGCGTCGCCCGCAGGGGCGCTGTCATCGCGGTGGAGGTCCCCAGGGAGGACCCCCGCCCTGTCCGGCTTCTCCCTCTCCTGCGGGGGATGCGCCACGTCCCGCCCGTCAC
>JANXAH010000094.1 GCA_025062415.1 Anaerolineae bacterium
CGGGCCGCCGCCTTTCCTATCCACCCGCTACCGCGCGGGCGAACCGCTCCCCAAATTCTTCTCCTCGCCGGAGGTCCTCCACTGTCGGGCCACCCCGGAAGGTGAACGTCTCCAGGACCTCCCACTTCATCGCCTCCGCCAGCCGGCGGAACTCCTGCTCACCGCCGCCGCCCCAGCCATAACTCCCAAAGTAGGCGGCCTTGCGGTTCTGAACCTTTTTGCGGGCTGCCACGTCCAGCGCGTGGGCCATTGGCGGGAAGAGCCCGCCCTCGTAGGTCGGTGCGCCGACAATAACCCCTCGGTAGGTCCAGAGCGCAGGCAGGATGTAACTGACGTGGGTCCGGGCAACATCGTAAATCTCCACCGGAATCCCCGCCTTTGAGGCCCCCTGGGCCACAGCGTTCATCATCTTCTCGGTATTGCCGTACATAGAGCCGTAGAGGAGCGCGATCCCCCGCTCCACATCGCCCGATGCGTACCCGGCCCACCGGCGGTAGAGTTCTATGATGCGTCCCGGCTCCTTGCGCCAGATGAGCCCATGGGAAGGGGCCACGACGTCCACGGGTATCCCGCTCAGTTTCTCCAGCGCGCGCAGGACGGCCCGGCTGAAGGTCGCGACAATATTGACGTAGTACCGCAGCGCCTCTCGCTCGTAGAAGGAGATGTCGGCGTACTGATCGTCAAAGATGCCGCCCTGGAGCGCGCCATAGCCCCCAAAGCCATCGCAGGAGAACAGGACTCGTTGGGTCGTCTCATAGGTCATCATTGTCTCAGGCCAGTGGACAAAGGGAGTGTGGACGAACTGAAGGACGTGAGGCCCCAGGTGAAGCGTCTCTCCATCGGCAACGGCGCGCACGTTGTCGGTAATCTGGTAGAAGGATGCCACCATTTCCACCGTCCGAGGCGTGCCCAGGATGACTGCCTGGGGAGCCAATTGCCGCAGGACGCTTAGGATACCCGTATGGTCTGGCTCCATATGGTTGATGACGATGTAATCCAGTTTTCGGATGTCTGCGACATTGGCAATCTGGGCCAGAAACTCGTCGGTCTTAAAGCCCTTCGCCAGGTCAATTAGGGCCGTCTTCTCCCCTCGGACAATGTAGGCATTGTAGGAGACGCCCTCGGGGATGATGGGCCAGTACCCCTCAAAGAGATCAGTCGTCCGATCATTGACGCCGATCCAGAAGATGTTGGGACGGATTTCTACAGCAGGCATGGGTCCTCCCGTTGCGTAGTAGATACTGCGTGTTTATGTGGTTATTCTCTCTCCAGCCAGGCTTCCAGAAGTCGGCCGACGCGCTCCAGGCTCTCTGGGCTGACTTTATCAGGCGTATCGCGGGTGGTGTGCCAGTACGGGTAGTCAAAGTCTATGATGTCCACCGCCGGGATGCCCCGCCGGGCAAAGGGAACATGGTCATCATAGATGGCCCATCGGTATTCCGGGATGAAGGTGGCGGTGTAGCCCAGGGTGGCCGCCAGGTCCCACAGTTGCCGCTGAAGGGTTGGGTCGGAGTTGTGCTCCAGGTAGAACTGCTGGTCGGCATCGCCAACCATATCCACCACAATGACAGCCTCGGGCCGAACCGTCAGGTTCGCCGCCATATACGAGGAGCCGACGCACCACTCCCATTCGTCCAGGCCGCCGTTGTCCTCCGCGTCAAAGAAGGTTAGCCACACCTGATACCGCAGCCGGTCGTGTTCCAGGACACGGGCCAGCTCCATCAGGACGGCAGTACCGGAGGCGCCGTCGTTGGCCCCGAGGACAGGCTGAGAGGGGTCCTCTCGGTCGGCGGCACGCCGGGTGTCGTAGTGGGCGCCGACAATGACCACTGGCCCCTCTCCCGCTTTCCCAATGATGTTCCGGATGGGGGTATCCCGGTAGGTGAACTCCTGGGTCTCCACAACCCAACCCCAGTGCTCCAGGTGGGCGATGATGGCGTCTCCCAGGGCCCGGTGGGCGGGAGAACCAGTAGGCCGGGGGCCCAGGGCACACTGCTGAAGGACATGGGCGTAGGCCTGCTCCCCGCTGAAGGTCCGCTCCGGCGCCGACGCACAGGCCGTCAGCAGGAGCAGAAAGAGGAAAAGCGAGGAAATGACGAGCACTTTCAGGACGCTCGTCATCCCCGGCCTCTCACCGGTTCGGTCACAGAACAAACTCTCCATTGCGGTAGAAGAGTTCGCCGTCCACCCAGATTTCGCCACCGTCCCGCATGTCGCAAATCATGTCCCAGTGAATGGCGGACTCGTTGCGGCTTCCCGTCTCCGGGTATCCGGCGCCCAGGGCCAGATGGAAGGAACCGCCGATTTTCTCGTCAAAGAGGATGCTCTTGGTGAACCGGCGGATGTTGGGATTGGTCCCGATGGCGAATTCTCCGATGTAGCGTGCGCCGGGATCGGTGTCCAGCATCTTGAGGAGGTATTCCTCGTTCTTCCGAGCCGTCGCCCGGACGACGCGCCCCTCCTCAAACCAGAGTTCTATCCCCTCCACCTCTCGCCCTCCGGTGATGGCAGGATAGGTGAAGCGGACCCAACCCCGAGCACTCTCCTCCACCGGACCCGTGAAGATTTCGCCATCGGGCATATTGTTGCGCCCGTCACAGTTTATGAAGACCCGGCCCTCAATGGAGAGGGTCAGGTCGGCGTTGGGGCCGACGACGCGGATCTCCCGCTTTCCTTTCAACCACTCTACCAGCCGCTTCTGGCGCTCGTGGACCCCCTGCCAGCGGGAAACGGGGTCCTCCTGATCGCAGAAGCAGGCGCTGTAGACGAAGTCCTCGTAGTCCCGCAGGCTCATATCCGCCTCCTGGGCGTAGGCGGGGGTGGGGTAAAGGGTCGCCACCCACTTCAGTTCCCCCGTGGCACCCCGCTGGAGATAGGTCTTAAATAGGGGAGCCATCGCCTGACTGCGACGCCGCTGGCGGGCCGGGTCTATGGCGGTGAGTTCGCGGGTGTTGCGCTCGGCGCGGACGTTGATGATGGCGTCAAACCGCTCCACGATGAGTTGATTCAGCGGGGAGACGAAATCCAGTTGGGCGTCGGAGGCGAGCCGAAAGAAGGCCTCTTCGGCGCCGGGGAGACCCACCAGAAGGTGAGGGTGCCCTCCGGCCCGCAGGACTTCCTCGTAGACAGCCAGGAGCAGGGGGGCCGCCTCGGGCGACCCCTGGATGGCGACCAGATCCCCGGGCTGGATGGACGTGGAGTAGCGAACCAGAACAGATGCCAGTCGTTCAACGCGCGGATCGGGCATTAGGGTCTCCTTACGAGATTTGGGTTAGCGGTGTTCCACAGCGACAGACACGTATGGGGATCTTTTTGCCCATAAAAACGATACGTGTCTCCCGAAAGCGGAGCATATCCTGGCGATGAATTCCCTTATGGAGCACCAACGGGATCATTGCGTTCACTTCGGGTTTCTTTTTCCACCATTGTGGAAATGAAAATGACCTCTCTTCAGCGAGCGTAAGCAGAAAATCTCCGGTCACCCCGGTATAGGGAGTCACTTCTATCGGATTATTGCGTCCACTGATTCCTGGCTGAAATACTGCGGAACCTGATGCTCCAAAAATGCGGTCGCCTGACGAGAGTTTTCAACAAATTGAGACTGAAATCGCTTCCGCCTGGATGGAGAACGAAGCATATCCGGCAATACGACAACTTCATCGCCCTCAACGAGAGTCGCATCGGCTATATCCAAAATCGCGCTTATGTTTACTAAGGCCCATAAGGCGCGTCCGAACAAATAAGCCAGCGTTGCCGCATAAGTCTTCCCGCTCCCATTGGGACCAATAAAGGCCGTCAGTGGGGCCAGGTCAAAACTCCCCTCGCGGATGGGGCCGAAATCCCTCATCCAGCACCGAATCCGGGACCGTTTTTGCTCGGTCATGGGGGGTTCCTCTCGCTTCTACCAGCAGGGCCCTATTACGCCGGTACATCAGTGTAACATAGTTCAGGGGATTGAACAAGCGGACTCCCCCGGCATTTTCACAGTCGCCCCATTAGAGCCAGATTCCCTTTCCCAATCTACCGACGGACGGTCTCCTCTCGCCCCGGCCCCACACCGATCAGGGTGATCGGAATACCGATGGCCTCTTCAATGCGGCGGACATAGGCCTGTGCCTGAGGGGGCAGGTCCTCCCACCGGCGCGCTGAGCGGATGTCCTCTTCCCAACCGGGCAGTTCCTCGTAGACGGGCCGCCACCGGACCAGTTCCTCTGCACCGTACTCGCCTGGAAACCGCTCCGTCCGTTGCCCCTCCCGCTCGTAGGCCACAGCCACCCGCAGCGGATGAATCCCGGTCAGGACGTCCAGTTTGGTGAGGGCCAGTTCCGTCAGGCCGTTCAACTGCACTGCGTAGCGCAGGATGGGCAGGTCCAGCCAGCCGCAGCGACGGGGCCGCCCCGTGGTCGTCCCGTATTCACCTCCGGCCTCCCGGATGCGGACCCCCACCTCGTCGGTCAGTTCGGTGGGGAAGGGACCGGCCCCCACGCGGGTGGTGTAGGCCTTGGAGACGCCGATAACCCGCGCCACGTGTCCCGGCCCAAAGCCCAGCCCCGCCAGCGCGCCACCCGCCACGCAGGAGGAACTGGTCACAAAGGGATAGGTGCCGTGGTCCAGGTCCAGTAGCGTCCCCTGCGCGCCCTCGCAGAGAAGGGTCTTTCCAGCGGCCAGGGCCTCCGCTACCACCTCGGAGACATCGGCGACGTAGGGGCGAAGCCGCTGGGCCAGGGCCACGTGCTCCTGCACTGTCTCCTCCACCGGGACAGGCTCCAGGCCATAGTGTTCCTGCAGCAACCGGTTGTGGCTCCGAACCAGTTCCGCTACCCGCTGGCCAAAGGCTTCCACGTCCATCATCTGCCCGGCCCGCAGGCCGACGCGCGCGGCCTTGTCGGCGTAGACAGGGCCAATGCCCCTCCGGGTGGTGCCGATGGCCTCCCGCCCTCGCGCCGCCTCCCGCGCCCCGTCCAGGGCCCGGTGGGTGGGAAGGATGATGTGCGCTGCTGCAGAAAGTTTCACTCGCTCCGGCCCCACGTCTATCCCCAGTGCGGCCAGTTCGTCCAGTTCCTTCGCCAGTTGGACCGGGTTGACAACGACCCCGGCCCCGATCAGACAAACCGTATGGGGATGCAGAATACCCGAGGGGACCAGGTGCAAGCGCAGGACATGCCCCTGTGCGACGACGGTGTGGCCCGCATTGTCGCCGCCGTTGTAGCGAGCGACCAGGTGGGCCTGCCGGGCCAGGTCGTCCACCACCCGTCCCTTCCCTTCATCTCCCCATTGAGCTCCGACCACAATAATTGCGGGCATCGCCGACCTCCGCTGACAGCAGGACGCAGATAACAAACATCCGCCTGTTGCTAACGACCAGGCTCACAGTGGAACGAGCGCTGAGCGCGCTCAGTAAACGAGGGGCACTTCAGCGTCCCTCCGCATCTCTGAGCCCCGACGCTGATGGGGCTTCTCTCCTCACACCCCAAGGTTCTGGACCAGTTCCTCCACTGCGCCCTCCTCCGGGCGGAATACAACGCCGGTGAAGACAGCCCAGGTCTCCCGATGGGTTACCGACTCGCCGGGCGCCAGCCGCACCCGCGGCCCCAGCGTCTCCAGTTCCAGGAAGAGAGGGTTGCAGTAGCACTCGCTGGAACTCCCCCGGTCGTAATACACTGCGCTGGGGTCGTAGGGGGCGTATTTGACGAAGAGCGCGTCCCCCCACACGTAGGCGATCCAACCAACAGGGTTGGGAAAACCGACCTTCAGGGCCCCCTCTGCCATCGTCGCCTGAACAAAGATGAACCGGTCGCCCCACCGGATGTGAGGAGAATTTACGCGCGTGTAGGGCCAGAGGGCAATCTGACGGTTGGGAAGCACGCCGTAGGGATCGGCGGGGTCGGTGGGCTGGGGGAGAATTGCCACGCCGCCGGGCCGCATCTGGGTGATGGCCCAAGGCGCCAGTTCCACAGGCTCTGTCCCCAGATTCGTGAGCGCGTGTTCCACCTCCACCCGCGCGTCCCATTCCCCCAGGCGAACGGTGATGGATTTCTGGATTCCAGTCTGCTTTTCCACCGGCTGGACCAGGCGCACCCCCCGCTCCAGTTCCACCACCTCCACCGGGTCGTTGTCGGGAATGTAGGTCCGCCAGGGGTCTTCAGGGGCATACCAGAGCCGATGGCCCCCGTAGAAGACGAAGCG
>JANXAH010000097.1 GCA_025062415.1 Anaerolineae bacterium
TTTGGGCTGGTGAAACTCTGGGACCCTCGGGACCCGCGCACGCGGACGGTGGTGCGGGCGATGGGGACGCCGGAGTATGCGCCGCCGGAGCAGTGGGGGGCAGGTCACACCGACCCCCGCAGCGACCTCTACAGCCTGGGGGCGACCCTCTACCACGCGCTGACCGGCCAGGCCCCGCCGACGGCGGTGGAGCGGATGGCTCGCCCGGAGCAGTTTCGTCCCTTGCGAACCCTGGCCCCCAGCGTCAGCGCGGCCACTGAGGCCGCTGTGATGCGGGCTATGGAGTTGGCCGTCAACGCCCGGTTTGCCAGTGCGGCAGAAATGCGGGCCGCGCTCTATGCCAGGGGCATTCCCGCCGCTGTTGCTCTAACGCCCTCTGCTGTCCCTGCGGCTCAGGCAGGGATTCCGCCCGCACCCATTGCTTTCCCATCCCTGCCCTGGCTCTGGATCGGAGTGGGAGGCGTCGGCCTATTGCTGGCGGCCCTCTGCTGCATCATCATTTTGAACATCCGGCTCCCCCTTTCTTATTCCCCGACTCCCTCTCCTCCAATTCCCTCTGTGATTTCTACATTCACGGCGGCTCCTGGCTTATCTCCTGGACCGCCGTCAACTCCTCTGCCTGCGGTTTCTGAACCGCGATGGAGCGCGAGAACTCCTATGTCTGTTCCTCGCGATCGCCCTGCGGCGGTGGTTCTGGAAAACAAAGTCTACGTTATAGGGGGGAACAACAGCAAGGGCGCGCTCGCTTCGGTGGAGGTCTACGACCCCGCAGCGGATACGTGGACGACCAGGGCTCCGATGCCCGGCTCCAAAAGCGAGCCAGGGGCAGCCGTAATTAATGGCCGTATCTATGTTGTCGGTCCTCCGGACAGACGGTTATATGAATACAATCCCAGCAGCGATATCTGGACCGAAAGAGCGCCGTTGCCAGAAACCCCCGCAGGCCCTGTTGCCGTGGCTTCCATCAGCGGAAAGATGTTTGTTGCGTTTGGCGTCTCTGGAGACTCTCGCTGGCGGCTCTACGCTTACGATCCTTTCCAGGATTCGTGGGAGAGGCGCAGCGACCACCCGGATGACCGGCGTTCTATTGCCAGTCTGGGCATTTCCAACGGAATGATTTACGCTGTAGGTGGTGGAATCGCTGGCCAGAGTCCCCAGGAGACGGCCCGAATTGACCAGTACGACCCGGCCAACGATCGCTGGGTGATAGATGCGATCTCACCGATGGCAACCCGACGCACCCATTTGGGAGCCACATTGCCCTCTCTTTACGGACGCATGTTTGTCTTTGGTGGTTGGGACGGATACACAGAACTCTCAGATGTTGAGGTCTACGATCCCTGGACGGACTCCTGGTCTCCTCTGCAGCCGATGCCGACGGCTCGGTACAGAGCGGCATATGCTGTCGTAGGATACAGGATTTATGTTATTGGTGGTAACCGGGGCGGCGATAGCCGGGACTGGCTGGCGATCAACGAGGAGTTTTCTCTGCCCGAGCCGGCTCAGCCCGAGAACCCTATCGTCTTTGTCAGCGGGCAGGAAGGGGTGTACTACTACGAAATCTTTACAGTCAACCCGGATGGAAGCCAACTCCTGCGAATCACCAACGATGGATGTGCCAACTGGCATCCAACCTGGACCTCCGATGGCAAACGCATTCTCTTCAGTTCCGACTGCGACGGCGATCACGACATATACTCTATGAACCCCGATGGATCGGACTGGAGGCGTCTGACTACCTCACCAGTCCCGGAGTTTCGCCCCTTTATGTCCCCGGATGGCCGAACGATTGCGTTCGTTCGCGGTGTGTCAGAGAATGCACATATATGGCTGATGGACCCCGACGGAACGAATCTTCGCCAACTCACATCTGGGCCAGGCAGCGAGGAGGACACAGATATCGCCTGGTCTCCGGACAGTCGTCAGATAGTCTTTAGGTCTACCCGCAGCGGAAACCGGCAGTTGTGGCGGATCAACGTAGACGGCACTGGGTTGACCCAGTTAACCAATCTCTCCGGAGAAGCAAACGATGCCGCATGGTCGCCCGATGGCTCCACCATAGCGTTTGCCAGTCAGGGAGAACTGATGCTGATGAACCCCGATGGTTCCAATATTCGGGTTCTGCCCGGTCCTGGCTGGGAATTTCGTCCCGACTGGTCGCCGGATGGAAGCAGGCTGATCTATGGCTCCTATCGGCCCGAAGGAGATGACATCTTTTCAAAGCGAACGGATAACACCGATGAGCAGAATCTGACCAACACCCCGGATAGCACCGATTGGGACCCGGCATGGGTAAATCCCTCTAAAGCGAGAGCGTCGGGGTCCGGAGGGCAACAGGCGTATGGGTTAATAGGCATATTTTTGGCATTTCTAAAGATTCTTCCTTGACAAGCCCAGATGTGAGCGTCCGGGTTCAAAAGCAAACCCCTCTCGGACTTTTTCGGCTTCGGGAAGGGTAGAATACGCCGCCAGGCGATGGTTTGTAGCCCCTTAACCTGTAGCACTGTTAGCCTGTAGCACAGGCTGTTAGCCTGTAGCACAGGCTGTTAGCCTGTAGCGCAGGCTGTTAGCCTGTAGCACAGGCTGTTAGCCTGTAGCGCAGGCTGTTAGCCTGTAAGGAGAGAAAGAGAGACGAGGAGGGGGTGAGGGGACAACCCCCCTTAACGTTCGCCTTTCAGCCCGTAGTGTCTCTGCATAGGCGTCCGGCCATTTTCGCGGCCCAAAAAGAAGATTGTTTTTCTCTACAGTGGCTTTGCCGCCGCCAAAAAACCTTTGTTCATTACTGCTGGGCTATCATTTCAGGGGGTGAAAAAACCATGAATTCCTTTGTTCCACCTCTCTCCATTCCCAGAACCGGCTCTCTGCTCGCTTCTCCGACACACCGCTACGGCATCGTCAAGCGGCGGCGGCTCTCCCGCTCCACCTACTACGATGCGCTGGACCTGACCTGCGCGGCCTGTGGCCGCACCCAGAGCCAGATTCCTCCCGGCGGGCTCTGTACGTTCTGCCGCCAACCGCTGACGCCCGTCCTCATCCACGCCCGCTCCACCGCGGCAGGGCCTCTCCCCGATGCAACCATCTCCCAACTCATTGCACTCAGCGCCGGACACCCCTCCATCGTTCCTCATCGCGCCATCTTCGTTGCCACCGATTACGTGGACAGCGCCTCGCAGCCTGCTCGCTCTGCCGTTCCCCTCCTCTGCACAGTGATCGCCCATCCAGGCCTCTGGGGCGTGCTGGTGCGGGGCCAACGACAGCGCTCCCTCCAGGAGGCCCTGAATAGTTTCTACCCCGTTGCCCAGGCCCTGCTCTACCTGCACACCCATCGCTTCTCCCACACCGAGGTCGGCGGTGCCAGCCTGGAGGGGCTCATCACCGTTGGCCGGGGAGACGACGTCCGGCTGGCCGATCTGAGCACCTGTTTTCCCTTCGCCGCCAATCCCCAGGACATCCGTCGGCAGGTGGAACGGGACCTACTGTTCCTGGCGAACCTCCTGACGTTTCTGGTAACGGGAAAGGAACTGATGCGGGGAGGCCGAGGCCTGCTTCCCGCCCCTCTCTGGTCCCCCGTAGAGCGGGCTGCAAGGGGAGAGTACGCTTCGGTGGCGGACATGCTGACCGACCTGGCCTCTCTGCCCCAGGAGAGGCCCCGTGCTCTAAAGCCCTCCCACGGCCAGGCCACCCATCCGGGGCGACAGCGGCCCCGCAATGAGGACGCCGTCCTTTCCCTCACTTTTGGGATTGACCAGGAAGGGCTTTCCGGGCCTATCGGCCTCTACATCGTGGCCGATGGCATGGGCGGTCACGACGCAGGAGACCTGGCCAGCCAAACCGTCAGCCGGGTGGTGGCGGAACGGCTGATCCAGGCCGGAGTGGTGCCGGAACTGCGCCAGACCCGCCCCATTTACAGCGCAGGCCCCGCGGCGCTGCTGACCCAGGCCATCCAGGAGGCCAACGGCGCGCTGTTCAACTATGCCCGACAGACGGGAAGCGACCTGGGATCCACCATCACTGCTGTCCTCATCGCTGGGGAAACGGCCTTCATTGCTAACGTGGGCGACAGCCGAACCTACTTTCTGCGGGAGGGCCGCCTGGAACAGGTCACCCGGGACCACTCCATCGTGGCCCGCCTGGCCGAAGTGGGCATCATCCGCCCCGAAGAGGCCCGTACCCACCCCCGTCGCAATGAGATTTACCGCTCCCTGGGGCAGCATCCCCACGTGGATGTGGATCTCTTCACCCGGACCCTTCGCAGAGGCGATCGGCTCATCCTTTGTACCGACGGCCTCTGGGAAATGGTGCCCGACGACGAAATCCAGCGCATCGTAGAATCTTCCCGCACGCCCCAGGAGGCCTGCGATGCCCTGGTGGAGGCCGCCAACCGGGCCGGAGGAGAGGATAACATCGCCGTGATCGTTGTGGAGTTGGAGTGAAGATGACCTCCGAAGACCGCTTCTTGGAGGCACTGAATGCTCTGCGGAGGGAAACGGCGACCCTCCGCCAGATCTGGGCCCAAATGCGGGGGGAAGGCGGCCGCCTCGCTGCCAGCCGCCTGCTGGTGGCCATTCAACAAATGGAAGCATACCTGCAGGAGATGGAATCGGCATACCACTTCGTCGCCGGAGAACAATCCCGCCTCTGCGCGCTGGTGGACATAGCCCGCGCGGTCAACTCCTCCCTGGACCTGAGCGTGGTTCTGAACGAGGTGATGGACCACATCGTCACCCTCACCGGCGCGGAGCGGGCCATGCTGATGCTGGTGAACCCCGAGACCGGAGACCTGGAACTGCAGGCCGCGCGCAATATGGACCGGGAGACCATCACCGACGCCGCTTTTGCCATCAGCCGCAGCGTTGTCTATCGGGTGGCCCGGGAAGGTCGCCCCATCCTCACCACCGACGCGCTCAGCGACCCCCGGTTTCAGGGCCAGGAGAGCATCATCAGCCACGGCCTGCGCTCCATCCTCTGCGTTCCCCTCCGGATTCGGAACCGGATCATCGGCGTCATCTACGCCGATAACCGGATTCGCACCGGCCTGTTTTCCGAGAAAGAACGGGACCTCCTGGCCGCCTTTGCCGACCAGGCGGCGATCGCCATAGAGAACGCCCGTCTCTTTGAGCGCGTCGCCGCCGCCCGCAACTTAATGAGCAACGTCTTCTCCTCCATCACTGTCGGAGTGCTGACCACCGACGCCGATGGACATCTCACCTTTCTCAACCGCGCCGCAGAACAGATTCTGAGACAGGATGCCCAGGAGGCCGTGGGCCGGCCCTGGATAGAGGTCTGCTCTGCCCTTTGCCCCGCGCTGGAGCCTCTTCTGGCTCAGGTGCGTCGCTCCCATACCCCCGTCGTGCAGGAAGTGGAAGTGGAGATCCCCTCACAGGGCACCCTCTCCCTGCGCATGGCGGTCTCCCCCCTGCGGGAGGGAGGAGAAGAGCGAGGCGGAATGGTAATCGTAGTGGAAGACCTGACCCCCCAGCGGCGTCTGGAGGCCCAGGAGCGGTTCATCCGGGAGACCTTTCAGCGCTACGTCTCTCCGGCCGTCGTCCAGCGGCTCCTGGAGGATTCGGACGCGCTGCAGCTGGGCGGCCAGCGTCAGGAAATCACCGTCCTCTTCGCCGACCTGCGGGAGTTCTCCGCATTCAGCGAACAGTGTATGCCCGAAGAACTGGTCTCGGTCCTCAACCAGTACCTGCAACTGGGCGCAGACGCAGTCCTGGCGGAGGAGGGAACACTGGATAAGTTTATCGGGGACGCCCTGATGGCCATCTTCAACGCGCCACTCCCCCAGCCCGACCATCCCCTGCGGGCCCTGCGGGCCGCTGTGCGCCTGCAGCAGGCCGTCCGGGAACTCCACGCCACACTCGGTCCCGCCCATCGCCTCCAGTTTGGAATCGGCATCGCTCTGGGCGAAGCCGTCGTTGGAAACATCGGCACCCCTCAACAGTTGAACTACACCGCCATCGGAACCTGCGTGAATGTGGCCAAGCGGCTGGAGGAAATGGCCAGTCCCGGTCAGATTCTGCTCACCGAATCGGTGTACCGGCGGGCACAGCCCTGGGCCCGGGCCCGCCCACTGCAGACCGTCCGGCTGGCCGGGTTCCGGGAACCCGTGACCATCTACGAACTGCTCAGCTTGGATCAGAAGGCGTAGGGCGCAGATGTTGACTCCCGGAACTCTCCTTCAGAACCGATACCGCATCCTCTCCCTCCTGGGCCAGGGAGGAATGGGCGCGGTCTACCAGGCTCAGGACCTGCGGCTCAACGTCCCTGTCGCCGTCAAAGAGATGACCCCTCAGCCCGGAATAGACCCTCAGACCCTGGCCGCACTGCGGCAGCAGTTCTACCAGGAGGCCCAGGTCCTGGCC
>JANXAH010000124.1 GCA_025062415.1 Anaerolineae bacterium
GAATGACGACAGGGGCTCTCCCTCTGGAAGACCATTTGCGAGCACTGGTGGTAGAAAGCCTGGAACTTTGAGGCCTAAACGAGCCACTGATTTTCCCGATTCCCTGGTTCTCCGAGGTGAACATGTCCATTCCTGGTCCCCACGACATTCTTCGTCAGGAACTGTCCAACGGCATTGTGGTGCTGGTGCGGGAGAACCACACCAGTCCGTCGGTGGTTGTGAGCGGCTATCTGGAAGTCGGCTCCAGGGACGAGCCCCCCGAAAAGGCCGGCCTGGCTGATTTCACGGCCTCAGCGCTGAGCCGGGGCACTGTCCGCCGAACCTTTGACCAGATTTACGAAGAGGTGGAGTCCGTCGGGGCGTCTTTCGGGATCTCCGCCGGGGTGAGCCGGACCATTTTCGGCGCCAAGAGTCTGGCGGAGGACCTCCCCCGCATCCTGGATGTCCTGGCGGACGTGCTCCGAAACCCCACCTTCCCGCCCAAAGAGGTGGAGAAACTGCGGGGGGAGATTCTGACCGACCTGGAGGAACGGGCCCACGATACCCGCCGCATGGCCTCGCTGACTTTCCGGGAACTGGCCTACCCCGACCACCCCTATGGCCGCAGCGTGGACGGCTACATAGAGACCGTCTCTCCTCTTACGGCGGATGACCTGGCCGAGTTTTACCACGCCCGCTATACGCCCAGAGGGATGGTCATCGCCATTGTGGGAGCCGTAAGGGCCGAGGACGCGGTTCGCCTGGTGGGCGAGGCCTTCGGCGACTGGGAGGGTCCTGTCCCCGATCGCCCGCCCCTCCCGCCCGTTGCCCCGCCCGCTGAGGTTCGGGAGAAGTTTGTCCCCATCCCCGGCAAAACTCAGACGGATATTGTCCTGGGATGGCCCGGCCCAGCCCGCACCGACCCGGCCTTCCTGGACGCCGTTGTCTGCAACACCATCCTGGGCGTCTTCGGGATGATGGGGCGGCTGGGGGATAAAGTCCGGGATGAGATGGGGCTGGCCTACTACTCCTACAGCCGTGTGGAGGGAGGAATCGGCCCTGGCCCCTGGACCGTCATTGCGGGTGTCAACCCGGTCAATGTGCCGAAGGCGCTGGAGGCGATTCTCTCGGAGATTCGCCGCATCCGGGAGGAGATGGTCCCACCGGGGGAACTGGCCGATAGCCAGGCCTTTCTGGTGGGGAGCCTTCCGCTGCGGCTGGAGACGAACGAGGGCGTCGCCGGAGCGATTCTGGATATGGAGCGCTATCGCCTGGGGCTGGACTACCTCCAGCGCTACGGCGACCTGATTCGGGAGATCACCCCGGAGCGGGTCCAGGCCGTCGCCCAGCGCTGGCTGAATCCGGACGCCTACGTCCTGGCGCTGGCCGGACCCCCGGGAGAATGAAAGGGGGTGCGTGGGGAGGCATGGCTGCGCCCTGCGCCGTGTGATCTGCGACCCTGCGCCTTGCGACCTGACTATGCCCGTCCGTCCTATTTCTCCCGCCGATACCGACCGATGGCTGGCCCTCCGCCAGGAGGCCTGGCCAGAGTGTTCCCTCCGGGAGCACCTGACGGAGATGGCAATGATGCTGGCTGCTCCCCAACGGTATGCCGTCTTTGTCAGCACCGATGAGGAGGGGCGGGTCAACGGCTTTATAGAGGTTGCCCTGAAGGAATATGCAGCGGGGTGTGTCTTCAGCCCTGTCGGCTACATTGAAGGGTGGTTTGTGGAGGAGGGGGCCCGCGGCCGGGGGATCGGCCGCGCACTGATGGAGGCCGCAGCGGCCTGGGCCTGGTCACGGGGCTGTCGGGAACTGGCCTCCGACTCCGAAATCAGCAACGAACTCGGCCGGCAAGTCCATCTGGCCCTCGGCTTTGAGGAGGTGGAGCGGGTTATCCTCTACCGTCGGGCGATCCATCCCCCGCCGGAAGTTCCGACTGAGGTCGGGGTACGCCAGGAGCCTGGCCCTCCGACGGCCGCTGCTCTTCGGGGCCCAGCCATCGGGGTGGACCTGGTGGAGATTTCCCGCGTGGCGCGGGCGCTGGAACGGTACGGCGAGCGCTTCCTGCGTCGGGTCTTCACCCCTGCGGAAGTCATCTACAGCCGGGCGCGGCCGCCGGAACTGGCGGCCCGCTTCGCCGCCAAAGAGGCTGTCTCCAAGGCCCTGGGAGTTGGAATGCGCATTCTGGCTCCCGACGGCATCGGCTGGCAGGAGGTGGAGGTCCTGGGAGATTGGCGTGGTCGTCCGGAGGTCTACCTGCACGGGTGGGCCGCAATGCGCGCGGCCCAACTGGGGCTCTCCCGCTGGGCGATCAGCCTCTCCCACGCGCAGGATTACGCGATCGCCGTCGTGATGGCGATTTGAGGATAACGGTGGCCTCAGAGCGTCCCGTTCACCTGCCGGAATACGGCGTTGTCTGCTTAACGGCCTTGGTGGAGGCCCGTCTGGCTGTGGAAACGCCTCTGGCCCGAAAGTTTGTGGGACAACTGCTTGCGTTGTCCCACATAGGCCGCTGAAAGTTTGTGGATAACTGCTTGCAGTTGTCCCACATACCAGACCTTGACGTCGGGACCTTTCAGAGAAAAGGAGAGCATGGCCGAAAAACCCTTCCTCCAGCGACTCCGCTCCGCTCAGGAGCGCCGACAGTCCTGGCTCTGTGTGGGCCTGGACCCCGTCTTGGAACAACTGCCGGAGGTGGTCCGGCAGACCGATGACCCGTTGACCCGCTTCGGACGGGCTATTGTGGAGGCCACTGCCGACCTGGCCTGTGCCTACAAACCCAATCTGGCCTTCTGGTTGGCCTATGGGACCACCGGATTGAAGGCGCTCCAGGCCGTTCTGGAGGCTGTCCCCAGAGATGTGCCTGTCATCCTGGACGGGAAGTTCGGGGACATTGGCCACACCGCTGCAGCCTACGCCCGCTTCGCCTTTGACGTCCTGCGGGCCGACGCCGTGACGGCCAACCCCTACCTGGGCGCCGATGGTGTCCGTCCCTTCCTGGAGCGGGAGGACCGGGGAGTCTTCCTTCTGGCTCGGACCTCCAACCCCTCCGCGCCCGACCTGCAGGACCGGACTATCGCTGGCAGGCCGCTCTACGAGGAGGTGGCTCGTCTGGCTCAGGAGTGGGAGGCCCGGCTTCCCGGCGCCTGTGGGCTGGTGGTGGGAGCGACCTATCCGGAGGAACTGGGCCGCCTGCGGAGACTGACTCCCGACCTGCCCTTCCTTGTCCCCGGCCTGGGGGCCCAGGGCGGCGACCTGGAGGCCGCTGTTCGCTGGGGCCCGACGGCCTCTGGCATCGGCCCCGTCCTCAACGTCTCCCGGGGCATCCTCTATGCCTCCTCTGGGCCCGACTTTGCCGAGGCCGCCCGCGCTGCCACCCTTCGTTGGGTGGAGATGGTCCGGCAAACCCCCGTCTCGGACCAGGCCCCGCTGGATTCCCTGGCCTCCCTGGCCCTCGGCTTGTTTGACGCAGGCTGCGTCCAGTTCGGGACCTTCACCCTGAAGTCCGGGCTGACCTCCCCCATCTACATTGACCTGCGCCTCCTGGCGAGCCACCCTGCGCTCCTGCAGGAGGTCGCGCGGGCGATGGCCCGGCTGGCGCAGGAGTTGACCTTTGACCGCATCGCCGCGGTCCCCTATGCGGGGCTTCCCATTGGGACGGCCCTGGCGCTGGAACTGAACCGCCCCCTCATCTATCCCCGCCGGGAGGTGAAGGAACACGGGACCCGGCGGGCCATTGAGGGGACCTTCGCGCCAGGGGAGCGGGTCCTTCTGGTGGACGACCTGATCACTCGCGGGGACAGCAAACTGGAAGCAGCCCAGCCCCTGATGGAAGCCGGCCTGCAGGTGGAGGATGTCCTGGTCCTCATAGACCGGGAGCAGGGCGGGGCAGAGGACCTGGCCCGGCACGGGATGCGCCTCCACGCCGTCCTGAAGTTGAGTCGGATGCTGGAAATCCTGCGGGACGCGGGCCGCATTTCCCCGGAGAAGTACCAGGAGGTCCTGGAATACCTGCGGGCGACCCGAAGCGGATGAACGGGGGGATTTCTTTAACCACGAAGGACACGAAGGGGCCCCTGAGCCCTTCGTGCCTCCTCTGGGCTCTTTGTAGTGTGTTCCTGCTCCTGACCCTGCTGGCGGGCGGGGCCGTTGTGGCCAACCATCGGGCCGACACGCGCGGCATCCCGCAGAGTCTTCCTGAACCCGTCGCCGATGCCGACGTTCCCCTCTCCTGCATCAACGTCGCGCTCCACGCCACCACGCTTCCGCTGGAGCAGGCGCTGCGCCTTGTCGCCGATGGCGGTTTCGTTTGGGTGCGGCAACCTTTCCCCTGGGCACAGATAGAGCCCACTCCGGGCCAGTACGACTGGGCCCTCTGGGACCGCATCACAGAGGCAACGAGCGCGCGGAATCTGCGCCTGATCGCCGTCCTGGAGCGTCCGCCCCAGTGGGCCGGAAGCCCACCCGACCCGGCGGATTTCGCGCGCTTTGCGGGAGCCGTCGCTGCCCGCTACGGCGACCGCATTGATTTCTACCAGGTCTGGCACAACCCCAACCTGAAGGATGGCTGGGGCACGACGCCTCACCCCGCCCAGTATGCCGAACTTCTCCGCCAGGCTGCGCTGGCCATCCGCGCCGCCGACTCCGGCGCCCGTATTCTCCTGGGCAGCCTGGCTCCCACAGTGGAGCGGGGCCCGGAGAACCTCTCCGAAGTCCGCTTCCTGGAGGAACTCTACATCGCCGGAGCTGCTCCTTATTTTGACATCATCACTGCGCAGGCCTACGGGTTTGAGACGGGGCCGGAGGATCGCCGGGTGAGCGAGGATGTCCTCAACTTCTCCCGCGCTGTTCTCATCCGGGAGGTAATGGAGGCCCGCGGGGAGGGGAAAAAGGCTCTCTGGGTCTCCCACTTCGGCTGGAACAATCTCCCGCCGGAATGGAAGGACGTTCCCTCCATCTGGGGGACAGTAGATGAGGCGACCCAGGCAGAGTACACCGCCCGCGCGCTGGAGCGAGCCCGTCGGGAGTGGCCCTGGGTGGGCGCGATGTGCCTTTCCCATCTCCAGCCGGACCTGAGTTTGCCCGAGCCAGGTGTGGGCACGCCCGATGCCCGCCGCCACTGGGGCTTTGCCCTCGTCGGGCCCGACGGAACTCCCCGGCCCGTCTATTGGGCTGTGGCCGACTGGGCTCGTCGCTCCCCCATCAACGACCCCGGATACTGGACGCCCGCCTCCGGCGTCGCTGCCTGGGAAGGGGGCTGGGAATTCTCCGAACTGGGCGCCGACCCCGGACAGGAGGGAACGTACACCGTGACGGTCCCCTTCTGGGGAACGGACTTCGGCCTGCGGGTGCGGCGGGGGAACTACCGAGCCTACCTCTACGTGACGATAGACGGAGAACCGGCCAACGCACTCCCGCGGGACGAGGCGGGCCGAGCCTACGTTATCCTCACCTCCCCCGATTATCAGCCCCAGGAGATAACCATCCCCGTCGCGCGCGGCCTCCCGGCGGGGCCCCACACGGCTGTCGTCGTCGCCGAGCGGGGATGGGACCAGTGGCCGCTGGCGGGATGGAGCGTGGGCTATCGTCCGGAAGAGCATGCCCATCGCCGGGTCCTGCTGAGCCTGGGGGTTCTGGCGCTGGGCGCACTGGCCGGGATGGCTGTTGTCGGACAACGGATGGACTGGGGTAGGGTCGGGCACACTATCACAGCGGCCTGGGCGCGCTTTTCGGAAAGAGTCCGCTGGGCGGTCACCCTCGCTGTCACCGGCCTCCTCTGGGCCGGGGCCTGGATGACCTGGGGGCTGGAGACGGGTGGAGGGGTCTTCCGCCGCCTGGGGGAAGGAGGTGGGTTGACGGCGGTGCTGGCCGCCGCGGCCCTCTTCTACTACTCCCCCTGGTTTCTGTTGACCATCTTTGCGGGCCTGGCGCTCTTTGGCATCGTGCTCCTGCGGCCCGATTACGGGCTGGCGCTCATCGCCGGGCTTGCCCCCTTCTACACCCTTCCCCGCCCCCTGCTGGACAAGGCCTTCTCTATGGCCGAAATCCTCACCCTGATGACGGCAGTGGCATGGGGGGTGAGAGTCCTCACTCCACCCCCTGCTCCCTCCCCCGAAGTTTGGCCTTTTTCAGGCAGAGGACAAGGAAATATCCAAAAATCGCCCCCGATGGGCCACAAAGAAATGGTTTTTCGGGGCGGCGAAGCCGTCGCCACGAAAAACCATCAAAACTATCTTCTTTACGTTCTGGGCCAGAAGGGTTGGGGATGGGTGAGAAGCCCTGTGTTTGCCCTCCTCCTGGTCGCCCTGATCTCCACCCTCTTCGCCGACTTTCAGCGGGTGGCCTGGCGGGAACTGCGGACGACCATTCTGGAGCCGGTTCTCTTCTACCTGATGCTGCGAACGCTTCCGATGGGCCGTCGGGAAATCTGGCGGGTGGCCGACTTCTTCGTCCTGGGCGGGGTGGCCGTGGCCCTCATCGGCCTGGTTCAGTACGCGCTGGGGGTCAACCTGATCACTGCGGAGGGGGGCCTGCCTCGGCTGCGCTCCATCTACGGGTCGCCGAACAACGTGGGGCTGTATCTGGGGCGGGTGCTTCCGATCCTGGTGGCGGTGGCGCTGCTGGCGCGGGACCGAGGGCGGCGGCTGGCCTATGGGCTGGCCGCGCTGCCCGTCGCTGCGGCGCTGCTATTGAGTTTCTCCAAAGGGGCGCTGCTCCTGGGCATTCCCGCCGCACTGGTGGCGGTGGGCCTTCTGGCCGGGGGCCGCTGGCGCTGGGCCACGCTGGCCCTTCTCCTGGTTCTGGCGCTGGCGATCCTCCCCCTGATGAGTTTGCCTCGCTTCGCCTCCCTCTTCTCCACCCAGGAGGGGACCACTTTCTTCCGGCTCAAACTCTGGCAGGGGACAGTGGCAATGATTCGGGACCACTTCTGGCTGGGGGTGGGGCCGGATAACTTCCTCTACCACTACCGGAGCCGCTACATCCTTCCCTCCGCCTGGCAGGAGCCCGACCTCTCCCACCCCCACAACTTCCTGCTGGACTTCTGGGCCCGGCTGGGAATCTTCGGCGCAGTGGCGGGAATCTGGCTCCTGGTGGCTTTCTGGCGGGCAGCGCTCCCCCTGCGCCACCACCCCGATCCCGATGCCCGTGCTCTTGCCATCGGCCTGATAGGCGGCGCGGCGGATATGCTCGCCCATGGCCTGGTGGACCACTCGTTCTTCCTGATAGACCTGGCCTTCGCGTTCCTGATGGCCCTGGCCCTTGTAGAACGAATCAGCGAACGCAGAAGAACGCTGACGGACGCTGATAGGAACAAAGACGTGCCAGACACTTCTCCCGAAGCGCCTGGCACGTTGTCCGTTATTTCCGGCAGGGTCTAAAATATAAAGTTGCGTAGCGCAGGCTGTTCGCCTGTAGCGCAGGTTGTTAGCCTGTAGCGCAGGCTGTTCGCCTGTAGCGCAGGCTGTTCGCCTGTAGCGCAGGCTGTTCGCCCGTAACGCAGGCTTTTAGCCTGTAGCGCAGGGTTAGCCTGTACGGATGCAGGCCTGG
>JANXAH010000007.1 GCA_025062415.1 Anaerolineae bacterium
AAACTTGTCCCGCAAGATACCCATAATCAGCAGGTCGTGATAGGCAGGCCTGCCTTCGGGCCCCTTCGTAGCGAAAGCCGACTTTTTCGTAGTATCGGCGGGCACGAAGGTTAAAGAAAGACCTCCAGTTCCGCCCGGTGGTGATTATGAACTTTAAAAATTTAACCCGGATATAGGCCGATATGGCAACTTAAAAAATTGCCCGGCAATCCATCGTTCTTCGCCCTCACCCCACTCCCTGCCCCCTCTCCTCTCCTGCTCGCCTGCGGCGGCGGGCGGAAACCTCACCCCTCCCCCGACCCCTCCCCTCTCCCACAGCGGGCGAGGGGAGGGGAAATCTGTTCCCCCCTTCTCCCCCGCTTCGGGGGAGAAGGGGGGTAGGGGGGATGAGGGGGTGTTCCACCCACAAAAGGCTGCCGTTGGAATTTTTTAAACCGCAATATCACGCCCGGATGAATTTGCTAAAACTCATCAACGGCCCGCTCCCACGGGCCCAAGCACTGGGAATCCCGACTGAGGGACTGAAACTGCAAGATCACCAACCTGTTCTCCAGCGCAATTTAGGCCCAAGCGCTGAGAATCCCAATTGAGGGATTGAAACCGGAAATATCAGGTAGAGCGAGATAAACAGGCCAAACCCATCGCTGTAGACATCCCCCAGGCCGCAGCCAGGGACACGCAAGAGCCTCTGGCCTTCAAAAAGACGGCCTATGTCCCCAATCTTTTCTTCCGAAATTGCGATGGCCCCTTTCAGGCGTGCGAAAGGAGCGGAGCGCAGCAAGCGTAGGACCCAGCCCCAAAGGATGTCCCCCTCCGGATAGGCGGGAAAGGCAAAAATGAAGATAAAGCCAGCAGGCCATATGGCGGCCCGTGCAACAGTAGAACGGAAACCCGCGGAGGCCTGCGCACATCTATCCTTCCCCCGGAACGGCCTGGCATACCCACAGATTGTATCCCCCTGGTCGCCCCGGCGGTCAATCTATCAGAAGATGGCCCTAAACGGAGATGGCCATCGGGACGGATGCAGGCTGGCCAGATGATTGGACAGGCGGATGGCCTGGTCGGGTATCGCCTTTGACGACTGGGCCAATCTGTGGCATAATGCACTCTGCAGGGGGAACTGATGTCCGAACTTTTTCCTGTTTCCGAGCCGCGTTTGACGGAAGACCTGGTCACGCTGCGCCAGAAGGCCCGGCAACTGCTGGACCTGCGCGCGCCGCGCGATGGCCTGGCCGCCTACTATGCCCTTTACCATGATCCCGCCCGGACCCGGCTCTGGGTGGCCGAGCGGGGCCCTCAGGTGGTGGGGTTCCTCGCCCTCTGTCAGACCGGATGGGACCTCTTCCGACCCATCGGCGTGCTCCGGGCCCGGTATCCGACCGTCGCCCAGGCCCTGCTGCGGGAGGCCCTCCTGCCCAACCGCCCCTACTACCTGGTCACAACGCCCGAATACCAGAACTTGGTGGAGGAGGCTCTGGAAGTGGAGCGGACCTCCCTCAACCGCATTTACCGGCTGGACCTGAACCGCTATACTGCTCCCCAAATCAATGTGATGGTGACTCCGGCCCCATCCCCCGACGGCACCCCCCGCTTTGTCGTCCGGTCCCAGGCGGGGGCTATCATCGCCGAGGCCGGCTTGAACTGGCAATCCCCCCATTTCGCCGAAATCTACGTCCGCACTGAGCCCCAGGCCCAGCACCGGGGCTGGGGCCGGGCCGTGCTGGATTCCTGCGTCGCCTGGGTCCTCGGCAACGGCATCCTTCCCCTCTACGTCGTCGCCGAGGGAAACGATGCCTCCCGGCGCCTGGCAGAAGCCGCCGGGTTCGTGGACTCCGGCGCTCGGGAGGCTGTCGTGGAAGGGATCGGAAAACCCCGATGAGGCCCGACTGGCGTTCCCGACTGGAGCGAATCCTCCCGCGGGTGGAGCGGCCCGGTCGGTACGTCGGAGGCGAGGTCAACGCCATCCGCAAAGACTGGAGCACAACCCCCACCCGTGTCTGCCTCATCTTCCCCGACGTCTACGACTTGGGGATGTCCAACCTGGGCATCCAGGTCCTCTACGACATCCTGAACCGGATGGATGGCGTCCTTGCGGAGCGGGCCTACACCCCCTGGCCCGACATGGCCGCAGCGATGCGTCGGGAAGGTATCCCCCTCTACAGCCTGGAGACCTTCCACCCCCTGGCCGAGTTTGACCTTCTGGGCTTCAGCCTTCCCTACGAGGTCCTCTACACCAATCTGCTGGAGACACTGGACCTGTCGGGCCTGCCTCTGCGCAGTGCAGAGCGGGACGAGCGCCATCCCCTGGTCATCGCTGGGGGACACGCGGCCTTCAATCCGGAGCCGGTGGCGGAGTTTGTGGACGCCTTTGTCATCGGTGACGGCGAGGAAGCCATCGTGGACGTGGTTCGGACCTGGGAGCGGGTCCGCCATCTGGGACGGGAGGCTCAACTGGAGGCGCTAGCCCGCGTCCCTGGCGTCTACGTCCCCCGGTTCTACGAAGTGGATTACCACCCTGAAGGGACCGTCGCCAGGGTTCGGCCCCTCTCCCCGGAGTTTCCCCTCCCCATCCGGCGGCGCGTCGTCCCCACCCTTCCGCCCCCGCCGACCCGGCAACTGGTTCCCAACGTCTCCGTCGCCCACGACCGGGGAGTTATAGAGATCCAGCGGGGATGCATCCGGGGCTGTCGGTTCTGCCATGCGGGCGTCGTCACCCGGCCGCTGCGGGAGCGGCCCCTGGAGGAGGTCCTGGCCGCGGTGGACGAGATCCTGGCCCACACCGGCTACGAGGAGATCGCCCTGCTTTCCCTCTCCTCCTCCGACTACTCCCGCATCGGCGAATTGGTGCGCGCGCTGGCCGACCGGTACGCCGACCGGCACCTTTCCATCTCCCTGCCGAGTTTGCGGATAGAGTCCTTCTCGGTGGACCTGGCGGACGCTATCAGCCGGGGCCGTCGGACCGGCTTCACTTTCGCTCCGGAGGCGGGAACGGAGCGGTTGCGCCAGGTCATCAACAAGCCTGTTCCGGCCCAGCAACTGGTGGAGATTGCGCGGGAGGTCTTCCTGCGGGGCTGGCGGACGATCAAACTGTACTTTATGATCGGCCTGCCGGGAGAGACGCGGGAGGACATCCGGGCCATCGCCGACCTGGCCCGCGCTGTTCACGCGGAGGGGCGTCACGTTCACGGCCGCAAAGCCCAGGTGAATGTGAGCGTGAGCACCTTCGTTCCCAAGCCCCACACCCCCTTCCAGTGGGCGCCGCTTCTGGCGGAGGATGAAATCCGGGCCCGCCAGCAGATGCTCCGGCGGCTGGTGGGAGGCGGCATCCACTTAAGTTGGAACGATCCCCGGATGAGTTTGATAGAGGCCGTCCTTTCCCGCGGCGACCGGCGACTGGGGGAAGTGGTCCGGCGGGCCTGGGAGCGCGGCGCTCGCCTGGATGGTTGGGACGAGTGGTTCAATTTTGAGGCCTGGATGGCGGCCTTTGAGGAGACCGGGCTTTCCCCTGATTTCTACGCCCGCCGGGAGCGGCCCCGGGAGGAGGTTTTCCCCTGGGACCACATCTCCGTCGGGGTACGGAAGGAGTATCTCTGGCGGGAGTGGGAGTGGAGCCGGGAGGCCCGGGCGCGCCCGGATTGCCGCAGCGCTTGCTCTGCCTGCGGAATCCTCACAGAGTTCGGCAGCCTCTGGGCACCGGCTTGGGTCTGCCCGGGAAGCCCGTAACCAATCGCCAACCCCTTTCCAGGACACTTGTCTGTCTTTTCCCTCGTGCTATAATTCCCCCGCTATGAAGCGACATGGACTTCTGCTCACGTTACTGGTGCTGACCGCCGCAGCCATCCTGCTGAGCGGGTGTGGCGAACAACCGCTCCTCTCCGAGGTCTCCTTCTCCAAAAGCCTCATTACCCCCAACGCTGATGGATTGGACGACGTCCTGCGCATCCAGTATCGCCTCTCCCGCTCCGCATGGCTTTCCATTTACTTCTTGGACAAGGCGGGAAATCGGTACGTCTTTCGGGACCGGGAACTGCGTGCTCCGACGGGGGAACGGGAGCCCTACTCCGTCTACTTCTCCGGTGTGGTCCAGGGGTATACGCTGCCTGGCGAGAACTTTGAGGGCTTCACGGTGGTCCAGCGGGTCCTGCAGGACGGCGTCTACACCTGGGTGGTGGAGGCGACGGACGAAACGGGCCACACGGAGCAGGTGACGGGGACGCTGACCATCGCCGAGGCGGATACGGCGCTCCCGGAACTGCGCAACTTCACCGTCTCTCCTCCGGTCTTCACGCCGAACCGGGACGGCATCAGCGACCGGGCCCGGATGAACGTCTTTGTGACCAAGCCCTACGCGACGCTGCTGGTCTATCTGGTGGGGGCGGACGGAACTCGGTACCACGTGGCGGAGGACGAGCGGAGCCCGGCCCGGCCAGGGGAGCGGGGGCTGCACACTTTTGACTACGATGCCGGGGTGGACCTGGGGGCTGATCCGCCGCCGGATGGGACCTACACCGTATGGGCGGAGGTGCAGGATGCGGTGGGCCAGCGGGTGGTGGCGACCTCCACGCTGACGATCCAGAACGGCGGGGTGCCCCGGGCCTACATCCTGAACGCCGAGGTGGAATGGTCTGCCCAGAGCGTTGCGCTGGGGGAGACGCTCTGGTTCACGCTGACGGTGGAGAACGACAGCCCCGTTCCCATCCGCACCAGCGGCCCGCCGCCCGGGACGGTCTATAATAGCGACCAGAACTACGCCACTCTGGGAGAGACGATCCAGTCGGGCGTCTTCCGGGTGGGGATTCACTGCGAGAATGCGCTCATCAACTACCCGTGGCGTTGGGCGGTGGGGGACTCCAGTGTGCTGGTGAAGGACGATGAAGGGCACCTCTATCTGCCGCCGTTCACCCGCGCGGTGGTGACAGGGGGCATCCGGTTCGTGAGTGTGGAAGGGAAGCGGAACCCCCAGTACTGCTGGGCGGGGCTGATCCACGAGGACGTGGAGATTTCGCAGGTGAACGATCGGGTGGACCCGGTCTTTCTGTTCATCCAGGTCCCATAGAAATCTTTGCCTGGTGGTAAACTGCCGGGCCTGGTTGCGAAGCCCCTTTTGGGAGCAGACAGCATCGCCCGCGGCGCTCCTGCCTTCTCTGACTGAAAAAGCCCGGGCCTTTATATTTGTGAGCCCGGACGCAAGTCCGGGCTCACCGCAGGTATATTCCGAATTCGTCGGGTGTCGGTCAGCCGCCGCTGGGCGCCTGGGGCGCCCTACCCTTCCCCCTGGCTCCCTCTCCTCAACTTTGGCCTTTTTGCCCCCAGCGTCTCTGCATGGGCCTCTGGCCGTTTCCGTGGCCCAAAACGGAGTTTGTTTTTCGCTGCATCAGCGAAGCCGACGCAGGCAGAAGCGCCTTAATCCTCACTGTGTTTCACGTGAAACACGCGCGGCGGAGCACCCGCTCACACTGATCCTGCGCCGGGCCGCCCGCCACAGGTTGGCCCGAATCATCTCCTGCTGGCGGCCGTCAAACCCCCGCAGAAACTCCGCAACCCGGCGCCGGTTGTCGTCGGGCTGATAGGGGCACGGCGGCACCACCGGAAAGCCCGAAAGCCGCGCGTAGCGGTCCAGTTCCTTCGCCGGGATGTAAATCAGGGGGCGGATGACGGTGATCCGCCCCCCGAAAAAGGCGACCTTCGGCTCCAGTGTCTCCAGCCGTCCCGTGAAAAGCAGGTTCAGGAGCGTCGTCACTGCCGCGTCGTCCGCGTGGTGGCCCAGGGCCAGTTTGTTGCACCCCAGCGCGTCGGCGGCCAGGAAGAGCGCCTTCCGCCGGTTCCAGGCACACCGGAAGCAGTCCAGCGGCAACGGCTCCCCCGGCGGCAACTCCAGCGGGACGAAGTGGTGCTCCACCCCCAGTTCCTCCAGCCAGGGCCGCAGCATCTCCGTGAGATCAGGGAATCCTGCTGCTGCCCCCACCACGTGGATCGCCACCACGTCGTAGGAGACCCCAGCCCGCTCCCGGTAGCGCAGCATCAGGTCCAGCAGAGAGGTGCTATCTTTCCCGCCGGAGAGGGCCACCGCCACCCGGTCTCCTTCCTCCAGCAGGCCGAACTCCTTGCAGGCCCGAGCGAAGGATTTCAGCAGAGCGGACACCGATGAACGCAGACGAACGAACCCTTCTGTCGTTTCCTCTCCCCGACGAGATGGGTCTCCTATCTCGGGAGTCCCTTTCTCGCTGGCCTCCTGAACCAGATCGTCTGAAGACATTGCTGTCTGCGCGATGTTGCTCCACGAATTCGGCGCACTCCCCCGGCGCCCTCCATCAGGACGCCCGACGATCTCCCGATTCTGGACTCGGGCTCCGGTCTCCTACCTCAATTCCCGTCCCTCATACTGTCGCCGATAATACTCCCGGTAGTGCTCGCCGCTCTTGATGGGCCGCCACCACCATTCGTTCTCCACATACCAGCGCACCGTCTTCTCCAGCGCCTGCTCAAAGGTGTGGGTGGATTCCCACCCCAGCGCCCGGATTTTGCTGATGTCCAGCGCGTAGCGCCGGTCGTGGCCGGGGCGGTCCTTCACGTGCTGGATGAGCGAGTGGGGCTTGCCCAGAAGGTCCAAGATGGCGCGCGCCATATCTATGTTGCGCGTCTCTACTCCGGTTCCCAGGTTGTAAATCTCCCCCACCTTTCCCTTGTGGAGCACGATGTCTATCCCCTCACAGTGGTCCAGCACGTACTGATAATCCCGCATCTGGGTGCCGTCCCCGTAGAGGGGAAGGGGGATGTTGTCTATCGCGTTGGTGATGAACAGGGGCACCACCTTCTCCGGGTACTGGTAGGGACCAATGTTGTTGGAGCCCCGGGTGATGGTGATGGGGACGCCGAAACTGGTGTAGTAGGCGATACAGAGCAGGTCCCCCGCGGCTTTGGAGGCGGAGTACGGGCTCCGGGTGTGCAGCGGGTCGGTTTCCTTCGCCCGTCCCTCCAGAATTTCGCCATACACCTCGTCGGTGCTGACCTGGTGGTAGCGCTCAATCCCGAACTCCTTCGCCGCCTCCAGCAGGACGTAGGTGCCGAAGACGTCGGTCCGGATGAACTCATCGGGCTCCATCAGGGAGCGGTCCACATGCGTTGCGGCGGCGAAGTTGACGATAGTGTCTATCCTGTAGGTCTGGATGGTCTCCCGGACCTTCGCCGCGTCGCAGATGTCTCCCAGGACGAAGGCGTAGCGGTCCCCGAAGGCTTCAGCGACGTCTTTGAGGTTGGCCAGGTTTCCCGCGTAGGTCAGTTTGTCGTAGACGACGACCCGGTAGTCCGGGTATTTCTGGAGCATATACCGGACGAAGTTGGAGCCGATGAACCCAGCCCCGCCGGTGACCATCAGATTGCGCATCTTACCTCCTCGTTTCCAGACTAAATATCTGCGTTCCAATCTGCGTTCATCTGCATTCTATCCCTCTCCCAGAGCCTACAGAACGCGCAGAGGCCTGGCACCGTTGTGGGCTGTCCACACCGGGGACAGGGATGCATCTCCACCGGCCCCTGCGCATCCGCGCAGAAAAAGCCCTCCTCCCGGGCTTTCAGGAAGCCCTGGTAGAACTGGAGTTTGGTTCCTGGAGACTCCATCTCCAGCCGGGCCAGCAGGTCTTTGTAGAAATTGGTGAGGTTGCCCACCGCGTAGGGGCATTCCTCATAAATGTAGTCAATCCCCTGGACCAGCGCGTAGGCGGCGACCTCCCGCTCATAGGACCGGCAGAAGGGCTTCACTTTGCGGGCCATCCCGTCCCGCTCCACCAGCACGGGTGCCTGCCGAAGCAGGTAGCCCGTCTGCCAGTGGAGGACATTGCTCAGGAGAACGGCCACCTCATCGTCCAGGTTATGCCCCGTCGCCAGGACGGTATATCCCTCCTGCTGGGCGACGCGGTTCATCTCGTGGCGCTTGATCAGGCCGCAGACTGCACAGGGTTTATCCCGGCCCCGGAGTTTTCGGCTGGCCACCTCCGGAATGGTCTCCCCGTAAAGCCCTGCGACGTTCACCACGTGCAACTGGACCCCCGGATGTGCGGCGACAAAGGCCTGGACTTTCTCGTAGGAAAGGCGCGAATATCCGAACCCGCCATCTATTCCCAGGTCAATGTAGAGGCCGTCGGCGGTGTAGCCCAGGCGCAGGAGCACGTCCCAGAGGCTCAGGCTGTCCTTTCCCCCCGACACGGCGACCAGAATCCGGTCGTCCCGGTCAAACATCCGGTATCGCCGGATAGTCCGCTCCGTGTAGGAGATAAACCATTCCGGGAAATGTTCCTCGCAGAGGGCCAGCTTATGCTGGCGCATATTGAGGACGGCATGGCGGTTGCACTTCCGGCACCGCATGTTCTGTTCTCCGTGCAGTGTTCCGGGCGACCATCGGGGATCGGGCTTCTGGATCACCCGACGCAGTCATTCCGATTCCGTGAAGGCCCTAATCTTCTACTCCTTCCTCTTCCTCTACAATGGCTGGATGAGCAACAGGGACCCCGATGGCCTGAACGTCCACGGGGACCCCTTCAATCTCTTCGGGGATTCGGTCCTCCGGGGCAAGGTCTTCCCAGGGGACTTTGTGCGTGACGGAGACGATGATCGCCAACTCGTTGGTGAATTTGCCGCCCCGCTGACGCAATCCGATTCCAACTCCTACCACGTTGGGCTTTCGCAACAGTTCCTTTTCGTACGCCGTCTTAACGGCGCGCACCCGGGCCAGTTCTACCAAGTTCATGGCTCTCCCCCTCCGAACGCGTTTCCTCCAGCAATCGCTCCAGCCCGGCCCGGATCTGCTGTCGTTGTCGGTCCACGTCGCCATCCGGAACGGGGAAGAGATTCAACAATTCCTCCACAGCGCGGGCCAGGTCTGTCCGGGCACTGCCGGAGATGCGCGCCGCCCGGACCAGTTCCAGAGCCCGCTCAAAGTAGGCCACCAACGGCTTCACAATTTCCGGCCCTCCTGTCGGTCCTCGTCCAGGCACAACCTGACGCACAGGGGGATTGCTCCCGGTGATCCTCCTCAGAGCCTCCAGCCAGGGGAGAATCGCTGGGGCTTCTGCCAGGGCGGGGTGCTGCCCGGTGACGACGGCATCACCCGTAAAGAGGACCCCCTGCTCGGGGAGCCAGACCCAGAGGCTGCGCGCTCGGGGGCCAGGTACCTGCTCTATCACTATGGGGAAGGAGCCATGGAGCGTGATTCGCCCATTCACCAGGATTTCCGGCTTGAGCGGGCGACCACTCGCAGAAGAAACAGGCCAATCCGTTCCATCTCCCCGCGCTGCGATGATCGGGACCTCCACCCAACTGGCTCCCTCCACGCGCTCCAGTTGGTCCCCCGTCAGGATAAGGTAGCGAAAAGGGATCCCCAGGGCCCGAAGAGCGCGCCGCCACGCCTGGTGTTCGGCGGATGCTGGAGGGACATCCACCGCCAGGGCCCCCTCACTGGTCACCACGATTCCAACATTTATGCCGGGATAGACACTCAGGACATAGATGCCAGAGGCGATTTCTTCCATAACCCTCTCTTCGTCATCAGGATGCAAGATCAGGCAACGCGCGCGGGCACGGAGGGTGGAGAGGCCCGGTCGCTTCGGCGGAGGGAGAAGGAGAAGGTGGACCCTTTGCCCGGTTCGCTTTCCACCCAGATGCGGCCTCCGTGGGCCTCCACGATCGCGCGAGCCAGATAGAGCCCCAGTCCCACCCCTCCGGCATGACGGGCCTGGGCGTCCTCCACGCGGTAAAAGGCGTCAAAGATGCGCCCCTGTTCCGTTGCCGGAATGCCGATCCCTTCGTCGCTCACCGAAACGACAACCTCCTCCGGATACACCTGCCCCCGGATGCGGATGGTCCCACCTTGGGGCGAGTACTTGATTGCATTGGAGACCAGGTTGTTCAACACCTGCTCCAGTCGCATCGGGTCACCCCGAACGGTCGGGAAGTCTGGAGGAAAGCGAACACTGAACTTGTGTCGGTCGGTCTGGGGGCGAAACCGCTGGACAACCCGCTGGGCCAGCATCTCCAGGTCCACCTCCTCCATCTTGAGGGGGAGTGCTCCGGCCTGGAGACGCGAGACATCCAGCAAGTCGCTGATGAGCCGATCCAGCCGCCGTGCCTCTTCCTGAATGGTCTGGGCCAGTTCCCGGGTCGTCTGGGCATCCCAGCGGGCGTCGGCCCGGGCCAGCGTTTCCGCATACCCCAGGATAGTCGCGACCGGCGTCTTCAGTTCGTGGGAGACAATGGAGACAAAGGTGGACTTCAGCCGATCTGCCTCCCGGAACCGGGTAATATCCCGGACGTTGGCGATAATGTTGACCAGTTTCCCCTCCCGGTCCAGGAGCGGGGCGTAGGTAATCCCGACGCTGATGGTACCTCCGCTGCGGCGGCGCAGGTCCCCCTCTACATAAAGGGCAGTTCGGCTGCCCCGACCGTGGGTCAGGGGCCAACCGCCTGCTGTTGCCCTGGCCAGGTCCATCTCCGTATCCCGCCGTGCCCAGACGATGACCTCGTCGTGATGGCGGCCAATGGCTTCCGCCGCCGACCACCCTGTGATCTCCGCTAAGGCCCGATTAAAGACGACAATTTTCTGCCCGGGGTCCAGAATCATCACCCCGTCTGCGCTATACTCCAGAATGGCGTCCAGCCGTCGCTTCTCCTGGGCCAGTTGCTGATACAACTGGGCGTTGTGGACGGCGATGGCGGCCTGATCGGCGAAACTCGCCAGAACCTCCCGCTCGCTCAGAGTAAAAGGAAGGCCATAGGCACGAAAGACGAAGAGGACGCCGATCAAGTCCCGCCGGATGCCCATCGGAAGGGCGACGACCTGGACCAGAGGAAGCCCTGTCTGAAGGGCGATCTCGTTCAGGATCAATCCCAGGTCCGGAATCCGAAATGAGGCTGGATTGGTGTTTTCCGGGATATCCGCCAGCAAGCGGTTGAAGTAAGGAAGAAGAGGCTGCGGAATCCCGCGGGCAGCCTGAATCACGAACCCCTCGCCCGGCCGACGGAGGGCGATAAATGCAGCCTGTCCTCCCAAAAGTTCCATCGCGGCCCTGAGGACCTTGTCCAGAACGATGTCCAGATCCAGTTGCTCCGTCAGGGCCCGGCTGATTTCCAGGAGATATTCCCGCTGGCGAAACCAGGATACGTTCAGCATCGGACTCCGACAGCATTATAGCATAGGCAGACAGTTTGGGAAAGGTGTTTCTAACCGTACAGTTTCAGCCTTGACTGCGGAGCATACGGGGGATGTGAAGATTTTTTAGATTTCTTCGTGGTTTTTGGAAGGCACTTCTACAACCAGGGCCATCATATGTAACCGTGCAGTCGGAGATGTTTTAGTTGACGGTTTGGACAAATAGCGGTACAATTGAAGCAAAGAATGCAAGAACAAGCGCTTCTGCCCTGAAGTTTTTCCCTGTTTATTGGAGATAGATGCGGGGCAGGCGTATTCCGCATTCGCAGGAGGTTGACATGGAACGGGTCATTGGCAGCGACACAGTCAAGCGTGGGTTGGCTCAGATGTTGAAGGGCGGGGTCATAATGGATGTCACCAACGCTGAACAGGCCCAGATTGCGGAGGAGGCCGGGGCGTGTGCAGTGATGGCACTGGAACGCGTCCCCGCGGATATTCGCGCCCAGGGCGGCGTTGCCCGAATGGCCGATCCGGAAAAGATTTTGGAGATTATGCGAGCCGTCTCCATCCCGGTGATGGCGAAGTGTCGGATCGGGCACTTCGTGGAGGCTCAGATTCTGGAGGCTCTGGGCGTGGACTTCATTGACGAGAGTGAGGTCCTGACGCCTGCGGATGAGGAGCATCACATTGATAAGCGCAAATTCAAGGTCCCCTTCGTCTGCGGAGCGCGGAATCTGGGCGAGGCATTGCGGCGCATTGGTGAGGGCGCTGCGATGATCCGGACCAAGGGAGAGGCCGGCACTGGCAACGTGGTAGAGGCCGTCCGACACGCTCGCGCTGTCCTGGGGGAGATTCGCCGGCTGACGACGATGGCCGAAGAGGAGATGATGGCCTATGCAAAGGAGATCGGTGCCCCCTACGAACTGGTCGTGGAGACGGCGCGCCTGGGCCGGTTGCCGGTGGTGAACTTCGCTGCAGGGGGGATCGCCACACCTGCCGACGCCGCCCTGATGATGCAGTTAGGGATGGACGGTGTCTTTGTGGGCAGCGGTATCTTCAAGAGCGGCGATCCTCTCAAGCGTGCCCGGGCCATTGTCCAGGCAGTCACCTACTACAACGATCCATATATCCTGGCGGAGATCAGCCGCGACCTGGGCGAGCCGATGGTCGGTATCAACATCAGCATCCTGCGGCCTGAGGAGCGGCTGGCGACGCGCGGCTGGTAACTCGGCAAGGAGGCCTCTGCGATGAAGATCGGAGTTCTGGCCCTGCAGGGGGCGTTTTTGGAACACGAGGCGATGCTGCGGCGGTTGGGCGTCCAGACCCGGCAGGTGCGTCTTCCGCGGGATCTGGAAGGGCTGGATGGTCTCATCATCCCTGGCGGGGAATCCACCTCCATTGGCTATTTGGCTGAACGCAGAGGGCTCTTGGAGCCTCTGCGGGAATTTGCCCTCTCAGGTCGTCCCGTCTGGGGAACCTGCGCAGGGATGATTCTTCTGGCAAGGGAGATCGTGGACGGGATTCCTGGGCAACCCGTCCTTGGCCTGATGGACATTACGGTCCGGCGCAACGCCTTCGGTCGCCAGGTGAATAGTTTTGAGACAGACCTGGAAGTCCCAACCCTGGGAGACCCGCCCTTCCCGGCTGTTTTCATCCGGGCTCCGGTCATTGAACGGGTAGGCCCGGAAGTGGAGGTGCTGGCCCGTCTGGAGGAAGGGAGCCCCGTAGCAGTCCGACAGGGGAACCTTCTGGCGACGGCCTTCCATCCGGAACTGACGACCGATGCCCGGTTCCACCGGTATTTCCTGGGATTAGGGCGATAGCAGAAAATGCATACCGAGGTTTTGGACCTTCCCTTGCTGATTCGGTTGCTTGAGGAGAACCCTGAATGGCGGGCGCTCCTGCGACGCGTCTTGCTGACTGAGGACCTGCTGGAACTGCCCGAACTTGTCCTTCGGCTGGGCGAGAAGGTGGATGCGCTCGCTGAGGCTCAACAGCGAAACGAAGAGGCTCTCCGAGATCTGTTCATTCTCCATCGGGAGGTAGAGGACTCGCTTAGGGCTCTTGCTGAGTCTCATCGGCAGACAGATGAGGCAGTCCGGGCTCTTGTTGAGGCTCAGCGGCAGACGGATGCGGCGATCCAGGCTCTCGCCGAGGCTCAGCGGCGCACCGAGGCGCGGGTAGAGGAACTGGCCCAGGCTCAGCGGCAGACGGAGGAGCGGATGGGAACGCTTGAGGCCGCTCTTCAGGCTCTCGCTGAGGCCCAGCGGCGCACCGAGGCGCGGGTGGAGGAACTGGCCCAGGCTCAACGGCAGACGGATGCGGCGATTCAGGCTCTCGCCGAGGCTCAGCGGCGCACCGAGGCGCGGGTAGAGGAACTGGCCCAGGCTCAGCGGCAGACGGATGCAGCGGTTCAAGCCCTCGCCGAGGCCCAGCGGCGCACTGAGGCGCGGGTGGAGGAACTGGCCCAGGCTCAGCGGCGGACGGAGGAAAAGGTAGATCAACTCGCCGCAGCAGTGAGCGGGCTGGCAGAGACGATCGGCTCCACAATAGAGTCCGAGGCGGAGGACTGGGTCTGTTATCTTCTGGAGAAAGAGGGATACCAAATTCTTGGGGAGCCCGTTCAGGTTCGTATGGACGGTGAAGTGGACGTAGCGGTTCCGGCGTCCAAAGGCGATCAAACGATATGGGCGGTAGCGGAAGCCAAGACTCGGCTGAGCCGGCGGGAGATCGTGAGTTGGGCCAACCGAATGCGTTCCGATGGATTCCGGCGCCGGCTGGCCCAGCATGGAGTGCCCGGCCCCTATCTGGTCTATATCTATGGTCTCCGGGTGGATGCCGGGTGCGATGAAGCCGCGCGCAAATTTGGCGTCGGTCTGATCACCGACCGGGGAGAGCGGGTTCCTCCAGGCCCTCCGATCCCCCCGGCTGAGTCCAAAAAGGAGACTTGACGCTGCGGCGGGGGGCCGCGGCCGCCCCCCCCACCCCACCCCAAACCAGTTTTGGCGCGCGGGGTGTTCTCAATTTCGGTTTGTTTGGGGGTGGGGGGGGTTGTGGCGCGCCCCGCCGCAACCCAACCCTAACCCTTTGAGCGAGCGAGGTTGTTGAGTACAGTGGAGCAAGGAAAGGCGTACTACAATCATATCACTGACGATCTGGACGCATTATTGAACGTTCTTCCGGAGGACATTCGGACGTCCATTCAGCGCATCGGCCGCCGGGATGACCTGCTGGAAGTCATCCTGGACCTGGGGCGGGTGCCCACGGCCCGCTATACCGACGGCGAGGTCGTATTGCGGGATACGGAGGTCACCCGTGAGGACATCCAGTACGTGGTGGAGCGGATCGGGGAGTTTGACGCCGACAACCGGGCGGGCATCACCCGAACTCTCCACCGGATCGCGGCCATCCGTAACCGCAAGGGGGACATCGTCGGCCTCACCTGCCGGGTGGGCCGCGCGGTC
>JANXAH010000018.1 GCA_025062415.1 Anaerolineae bacterium
TCCGAGTCCGGCGCGATGTCGTGGATGTCGGGCAACATCCAGATGGCGACCAACACCCGCGGCGGCGGGCTGGGCGGGGGGCGGGGGGCGGTGGCTGGGGTCGGGCGCGGGGGCGGGCGCCCCCCCCCCCCCCCCCCCCCCCCCCCCTCCCCTCAGGCTCTGTGGCATGCCACCCAGTGCCCGCCTCCCACGTCCCGCCAGACCGGCTCCTCTTCCGGACACCCCGCCGCCATCGGGCAACGGCTCCGGAATCGGCATCCCTCCGGCGGGTTGACCGGGCTGGGAACGTCCCCCTCCAGGATGATGCGCCTCCGGGTCCGCTCCACCCTCGGATCCGGCACTGGTACCGCCGAAAGCAGGGCCTGGGTGTAGGGGTGGGCCGGGTGGTCATATAGTTCGTCCTTCGGCGCCAGTTCCACCACCTTCCCCAGGTACATCACCGCCACCCGGTCGCAGATGTGGCGCACCATGCTCAGGTCGTGGGCGATAAAAAGATAGGTCAGCCCGAACTGGTCCTGTAGGTCCTCCAGGAGGTTCACTATCTGGGCCTGGATGGAGACGTCCAACGCGGAGATGGGCTCATCGCAGACGATAAATTCGGGGTTAGAGGCCAGCGCACGGGCAATACAGATGCGTTGTCGCTGGCCGCCGGAGAATTCGTGGGGGTAGCGGTTGACAAAGCGCGGGTTCAGTTGGACCAGGCGGAGCAGTTCCTGCACCCGCTCCATTTCCTCCTGCCGGGAGGAGACCAGCCGGTGGACTCGCAGGGGCTCGCTGATGATGCGGGCCAGCGTCATCCGGGGGTTGAGGGAGGCGAAGGGGTCCTGAAAGATAATCTGCATCCGACGCCGCAGTGGGCGCAGTTGCTTCTCTTTCAGGGCCGTAAGGTCCACTCCGTCAAAGAGGACTCGCCCTGCGGTGGGCCGGTAGAGGAGCAAAATGGTCCGCCCCGCTGTCGTTTTGCCGCAGCCGCTTTCCCCCACCAGCCCCAGCGTCTCTCCCCGGTAGATGTCAAAAGTGATGCCATCTACCGCCTTAACTGCCCCCACCTGCCGCTGGAAGAGGAGGCCGCGGGTGATGGGAAAGTACTTCTTCAGGTTTTCCACTCGGACCAGGACGTTCGCGCTCACGCTTCCCTCCCCGTCCGCACATCCACCCAGCAGGCCACTTCGTGGCGGTCGCCCACGAACCGCAGGGTCGGATTCTCCACCAGACATCGCTCCCGCCGGTAGACGCATCGGGGCGCAAAGGGACACCCTGGCGGCAGCCGCAGGAGGTCCGGCGGGAGGCCGGGGATCACGGCCAGCCGCTCCCGACTGCTCCGGTCCACCCGCGGGAGGGAGCGCAACAGTGCCAGCGTGTAGGGATGTCGCGGGTCGCCATAGATGTCGTCCACCGTCCCCTTCTCCACGATGAATCCCGCGTACATCACGGCCACCTTCTCCGCCAGCCCGGCGATGATGCCCAGGTCGTGGGTGATCCAGATGACCGCCATCCCCAGTTGGTCCCGCAGCCGCTTGACCAGGTCTATAATCTGGGCCTGGATAGTGACATCCAGTGCGGTGGTGGGCTCGTCGGCGATGAGGATACTGGGATTGCAGGCCAGGGCCATCGCGATCATCGCCCGCTGGCGCATTCCGCCGGAGAACTGATGAGGGTAGTCCCTGCACCGCTCCGCAGCGTTGGGGATGCCCACCATCGCCAGGAGTTCCGCCGCCCGCTGGTGGGCCTCCTTCCAGGACATCCCCAAGTGGGTGACCAGTGTCTCCGCAATCTGTCGCCCGATGGTGAGGACCGGGTTGAAGGCGGTCATCGGGTCCTGGAAGACCATCGCGATCTCCTTCCCCCGGATCTGCTCCATCTCTGCCTCACTTAATCGGAGCAGGTCTCGCCCATCGTAGATGACCCGTCCGGCGGCGATTTCCCCCGGCGGCTGGGGGATGAGGCGCATAATCGCCAGGACGCTGACGCTTTTGCCGCATCCGCTTTCCCCAACCAGCCCCATCGTCTCCCCCTGGTCCAGAGTGTAGGAGATGCCGTTGACAGCGTGGACGATGCCATCCAGGGTGTGAAAACGAACGGTGAGATTCTGGACTTCCAGGAGGGGCATCGGGGTTCTCCTATGCGGCCAGCGAACGGGGGTCCAGCGCGTCTCGCAGGCCGTCGCCGACGAAGTTGATACTCAGAACGGTCAGGACGATGAGGGTGCCGGGGAAAATCCACAGCCAGGGGGCTGTCTCAATGTAGTTGTAGGCCCCTTCCAGCATGTTGCCCCAAGTCGCGGTGGGAGGCTGCACGCCCAGACCCAGGAAACTGATGTAGGCTTCCAGGGTGATGGCGTTGGCGACGCCCAGGGTCGCTGCAACGATGATGGGGGCGATGGCGTTAGGGAGGATGTGCTGGAAGATGATCGGGAACGTGGGGGTGCCGGTGGCCCGCGCGGCCAGAATGAATTCCCGCTGTTTGATGGAGAGAAATTCGGCCCGGACGATGCGGGCCAGGTACATCCAACTGGTCAGACCGATGATCAGAATAATGACGACGACGCTCCCGCTGAAAGTCCGTCCGAAGAGGACCAGGTTGGGGATTTTTCCGCCGAAGAATTTGGCCATCACCAGCAGGAGGAAGAGTTGGGGGATGTTGAGCATCGCCTCTGTGAAGCGCATCAGGAAACTATCCAGCCAGCCGCCGTAGTAGCCTGCCAGCGCGCCGATGGTGACGCCGACCACCACTTCCACCAGCACGGCGGTGAGGCCGATGAGCAGGGAAATCTGCCCTCCGTAGATGGTCCGGGCCAGAATGTCCCGCCCGACGGTATCGGTGCCGAAGGGGTGCTCACGGGAGGGGGGGAGCAGCCGCTTGGTCGTGTCGGTGTGGTTGGCGTAGGCTTCGGAGAAGAAGAGGGTTCCGCCCAGGGAATAGAGGACAAGCAAAAAGAGGGTGATGAGCCCGAAGAGGGCCATTTTGTGTCGGCGGAAACGCCGCCAGAAGAGTTGCCAGAGGGTCAGGGGGGGAGCTTCCTGTTCCTCCGCCCACGCAGGAAAGGGAAGCGCCACACCGGTCTGGGACATCGGCCTCCTTGCGGATAATGGTAATAGAATAAATTCTCGTCACATCAGTGACAACGAAAATTTCTATCCTATTCCCCGGATGCTTCTTGCGTCTTAAGGGTCAGTTGCGTTTTAAACCAGTCCACCAACCGCGGACTGACCCAGACCGGACTTTTAGACAATGTGTCAATCGCTTTCTCCGCCATCTCTCTGGTAAGGAGCCCGGTTTGGTAAGCGGTCAGAAGCACTCCCAGTGTGCCCTTTACTCTCAGACCAAGGGCATGGGCGACTTTCCTGCCCAATTTATCATCCATCAGAACCCAATCGGCCTTCAGTTCTTGGGCCAGCAGGATGGTGTCCAATTCACCCGGCCCTAAGCCCAGGAGCGCCGGAGGCAGAGAGGGTTTTCCCAAAGGCTCTTTAACCACAATCCAGTCCGCTTTTTCTACCTCACTGGCTCCTGGACGCCCTTTTCCCCGCAAAACAACTTCTTCGTATACTGAAACGGGAACGACCACTTGTTCAAAATGGGCCCGGAGAATAGAAAGATGTCCAGTGAGAGACAATTAGAGGAGTGCTATTGACGACAACTCTGATCACATCCGCCGTGTCCTCTCGGCCAAATCCCGGCTGGTTTGAGCCTCTTGCTCCAATTCCTCCTCTGGATAGTCAATGACCGCAAAGCCGTTCTCAGAGAGAAGGCGATAAAACTCCCACAAGTCGCAGCCCAGGACTTGTGCTCCTAAGCCAGCAGAAATACGCCCTGATTCGTACAATTTACCCAGCGTATAAAGCAAGGCGCTTCTGCGGAATGTTTCCCGATCCGCTTTCAGCGCAATAAGCAATTCATCGGGAAAGACTACCTCAACACCCATTGTTCATCGTTTTCAATGGGGTATGAAATAAAGTACTTCACCGACCGGGCTTGCAACCCAGTTGATTCCCACAACCTTTGACGTATCCTCGCTGTAGCGGGCAATTTTACCCCGGCATCGGGAGCCGCAGGGAGGTCCGCTCGCCCTTAAGGACTTTCCCCTTCCGCCGCGGGACGATGCGGTCTTCCTCCACTGTCAGCAGGATGGTATCTCCGGCCTGGAACTCCTCAGCCAGCAGGGCCTCCGAAATAGGGTCTTCCACTTTTGTCTGGATGACGCGCCGCAGAGGGCGGGCCCCGTACTCCGGCGAGTAGCCCTCCCGCGCCAGCAACTCCCGAGCCTGAGGTGTGGTCTCCAGGTTCAAGCCGCGCTCTGCCAGCCGGGCCGCAACTTTCGCCAGTTCCAGGTCCACAATCTGAGCGATCTGCTCCGGACCCAGGGGCCGAAAGACGACGACTGCGTCTACCCGGTTGAGGAACTCCGGCCGGAAGGTCCGCTTCAGTTCCTCCCGGAGCCGCTGGCTCATATCCTGGTAGTCCCGCTCCGCCTCCTTTGCCCGATCGGCGGGGAGCGCAAAGCCCAGCCCGCCCCGCCGGATGGCCTCCGCACCGATGTTGGAGGTCATAATGATGATGGTGTTGCGGAAGTCCACCCGCTGGCCCTTCGCGTCGGAAAGGTTGCCCTCCTCCATAATCTGCAGGAGGATGTTGAAAACCTCCGGGTGGGCCTTCTCCACCTCGTCAAAGACAACAATGGAGAAGGGACGACGCCGGACCGCCTCGGTCAACTGTCCGGCGTCCTCGTAGCCCACGTAGCCCGGCGGCGCGCCTACCAGCCGGGCGACGGTGTGCCGTTCCATAAATTCGGACATATCCAGCCGGATCATCGCGTCCTCGGTGCCGAAGAGGAACGCGGCCAGCGCTTTGGTCAACTCCGTCTTACCCACGCCGGTAGGGCCCAGGAAGATGAAGGAACCGATGGGGCGACGGGGGTCCTTAAGCCCAGCGTAGGCCCGCCGGATAGCCCGGGCCAGAGTCTGGATGGCCTCATCCTGCCCGACGATGCGTTTCTTCAGTTCAGCTTCCATCTGGAGGAGCCGCTGGGTGTCCTGGGCCGTTAACTGGGCCACCGGGATACCGGTCCACATAGAGACCACTTCCGCCACTTCCTCCGGCCCCACCACAGCGGAATCTCCGGCGTCCCACTCCTCCCGCAGGCACTCTATCTCCTGCTCAACGGTCTGCAGGTGGAGGTGCAGACGGCGGGCCTCCTCAAACCGACGGGCCTGCACGGCTGCCTCTATCTGTGCTTCCAGTTCCCGCCGCCGCCGGTAGAGTTCCTTCAGCCGGATCGCGCAGGGGGATTTGTAGATGCGAGTCCGCGCTGCAGCCTCGTCTATAACGTCTATGGCCTTGTCGGGGAGGTAGCGCTCGGTAATATAGCGGGCCGAAAGACGGGCCGCCGCAATCAGTGCCTCGTCGGTGATGCGGACCCGGTGGTGGTCCTCATAGAGGTGGACCAGCCCCCGCAGGATCTCCACCGTCTCCTCCACAGTGGGCTCGTTAACGAGGATGGGCTGGAAGCGGCGCTCCAGAGCCGCGTCGGATTCAATGTACCGGCGGTATTCGTCCAGGGTTGTGGCGCCGATGCACTGGAGTTCGCCCCGTGCCAGCGCCGGCTTGAGGATATTGGCCGCGTCCACTGCGGAGCCCGCCGCCCCCGCGCCGACGATCATGTGCAACTCATCAATGAACAGGATGGTCCCGGTCCGCTTGAGTTCCTCAATCACCCGTTTGAGCCGCTCCTCAAACTGGCCCCGGTACATCGTCCCGGCGACCAGGGCACCTACGTCCAACTGAAAGATCCGCTTATCCAGCAGGACGGAGGGGACCTCCCCGGCGACAATGCGCTGGGCCAATCCCTCCACGATGGCTGTCTTGCCGACGCCCGGCTCTCCGATGAGCGCCGGGTTGTTTTTGGTCCGGCGGGCCAAGACTTGGATGACCCGCTCTATTTCCTCCTCCCGACCGATGACCGGGTCCAGTTTCCCTTCTTCCGCCAGCGCAGTCAGGTCCACCCCAAGACGGTTCATTATCGGGCTGGTGGCACTGTTCCGGGGACGCGGGCGCGGGCGCACCATAATGGGGCGCTGCTCCAGCGCGCGGAGGGCTTCCTGCCGGAGGCGTTCGGTGTTGACCCCAAGCCGCCGCAGGACGCTGAGGGCCAAACCGTCCCCCTCCTGAGTCAGCGCCAGCAGGATGTGTTCGGTATCCACTTTCGGGTCGCCCCGGCGGCGGGCTTCCTCCATCGCCGCTTGGATGACCCGTTTAGTTCCTTCTGTCAGTTGGGGTTGGGAAACGCGCGGGCCTCGTTCTTCCGGAGCCAGGCGGAGAATCATCCGCCGTACGCGTTCCTCCTCCAGGCCCATCCGCCGAAGGATTTTAGAAGCCCCTCCTTCCTCTTCCTGGATCAGGCCCAGGAGCAGGTGCTCCGTTCCCACATACAGGTGGTGCATTCCTCGGGCCACCTGCTCGGCCAGGCGGAGGGCCCGTTCGGCCTCAGCCGTAAAGATTTTCCAGTATCCCTCGTCCATGGATCATCTCCGTCACACTTCCACAGCCTCCTTGCCCTCCAGCGGGAAGGGTTCCTCCCACTGGGTTACCTGTCGGAGGCTAAGTCCCAGGCGGTGCCGCTCCGGCTCCAGGCGGATAATCCGCAGGGTCAGGATCCGGTCGGGGCGAATCAGCGCCCGTGTTTCATCATCCAAGGAGTCGGTCAACTCCGATGCGTGGATCAAGCCCTCTATTTCCTCATTTCCCACGATACAGGCAAAAGCCCCCCACTGGGTAAGTCGGGTGATTCGGCATTCCACCAGTTGCCCCACCCGGTATCGCTCGGCAATCGCAGCCCAAGGATCCGGATGAAGCCGTTTCAGACTCAGCGAGACCCGTCCCCGCTCCCGGTCTACTGCCAGGACGAGGACCTCCACCTCCTGGCCAATCTGGAGAACCTGACCTGGGTGGTCCACCCGTCCCCAGGAAAGTTCGGAAATATGGACCAGGCCATTGATGCCACCCAGGTCCACGAAGGCCCCGAAATCGGTGATGTTGCTGACCCGGCCCTGCCGGATGTCCCCTTCCCGCAAGGATTCCAGGAGAGAGGGTTCCGGGCGGGATTCGGCGGCTCGTTCGGAGAGGATGAGGCGGTTCCGCTCCTGGTCGGCCTCTATAACTCGCACTCGCAGGGAAGTGCCAACCAGTTGGGAAAGGGCCTTCAGACAGGCGGGATCGGAGATGCGGGGAATGTTGCGGGAGGGGGAGAGATGGGATGCGGGGATGAACCCGCGCAGCCCTCCAAGGTAAACGATGAGCCCACCCCGGTTGGCGGAGGCGACCGTCAGTTCCACCACTTTGCCGTTTTCCATCAGTGACCGGGCATACTCCCATCCCTGTTCGGCCTGGGCTCGTATGATGGAGAGGATTGGACGTCCATCCGGCCCTTCAGGGTCCACCACATAGACGGAGAGAGTGGCCCCCGGTTTCAGGCGGGCTCGCAGGGCAGGGTCCAGCCGCCCCACCTCTGCTTCCGGGACAACCCCCTCGCACTTGAAGCCAACGTCTACGATAATGCCGTTCGGGCTGACCGCAACCACTCGCCCGCGCACGATGTCCCCCCGCTGGAGGTGAGCGCAGGGAAGGAACTCCTCCAGCAGTCGGGCCATCTCTTCCGCGGCGGGCTGAGGCCGGGAAGGGATTTGAGATTCGGTGTCCATCGGGAGAGCGCCCTCCGGTGGGCTCGCCGGGCAACCCGTCCGGAGCAACAGGATTGCCGTTTTCTGGCGGCGTCTGTTGTGTATTATAGCCGGTTCTGCCCAGGCGGCAAGTTCAGGCTTCTCCGCGACGGTTTGTAGGGCAACTGCCAAGCAGTTGCCCCACAAATGCCTTTGGGCCCTGACGGAGACGTCGGGCTTCTCCGCTTGCCAAATCCCCAATCTGTGGTATATATAACCGCACAATTGAACACGCGAACCACGGTGAGGTGCCCACGCCGAAAGGCAGGGCTTAAAAGGGGAAGTCCGGTGGTCCGTCTGAGCGCCCCCTCGGGCGGAGAGGCCGGCGCTGTCCCGCAACTGTAATCCCGCTCCCGGATGCCTTCAAGGCCGGGGCCCGGAGGCCGCATCCGGGCCGGGAGAGCCAGGTCGCCTGCCTCACCGTCGTTCCAGGAACCTGCGAGGACAGGGGAATGGAACTGCGGTTCGGCGGTATGGAACCCAGTCCCATCCTCCTTGTCGGCGCGACAAGGAGGTTTTCCTTCCCCCTCACGCCTCGGAGGGGGAATTTTTTGTTCCTCTCGCCCCTCGCCGGTTCCTCCTACCCAACCTACAATCCCCATACACTCATCTTTCAGGGAGGAGGTCCTATGAAACGCGTCTATCGGTTGCTCACTCTGGGACTTATCGCACTGCTCCTGGCAGGGCTGGCGGCGTGCCGCCCCACACCAACGCCCATTCCGCCTACGCCCACGCCTCCACCTCCACCCACGGCAACGCCCACGCCGGTTCCGCCAACCCCCACGCCATCCCCCTATCCGATGACGGTCACGGATATGGCGGGGCGGGAGGTGAAAATCCCCGCGGAGCCTCAGCGCATCGTCTCCCTGGCTCCCTCTATCACGGAAATCCTCTACGCGCTAAACTTGGGAGACCGAGTCGCGGGGGTCACGGAATTCTGTAATTACCCGCCTGAGGCCACCGAGAAGCCCAAGGTCGGCGGCTTTTCCGATGTCAGCATGGAGAAACTGCTGGAGGCCCAGCCAGACCTGGTGATCGCTGCCAGCATCCACATAGCCCAGGTGGTACCGGAACTGGAGAAACTGGGATTGCCGGTGCTGGTCGTGGATGCCCGCGATTTCCCCGGTGTCCTGGAGAGCATTCGGTTGGTCGGCAGGGTCACGGGTGCGCAGGAGGCCGCGGAGGCTCTGACAGCCCAGATGCAGGAACGGGCGGATAAAATCACCCAGGCAGTGAAAGATCGGCCCCGGCCGCGCGTCTACTGGGAACTGGATAGCACTTTCTGGACCGTGGGGCCCGGCTCCTTTGTCCAGGACCTGATTGAACGGGCTGGCGGTCAGAACATCGCAGCCAATGCCGAAGCGGCCTGGGTCCAGTTGAGCGCCGAGGCCATTATCGCCGCCGACCCGGAGGTCATCTTCCTGGCCGACCATCCCTGGGGCGAGTCGGCGGAGACGGTGAAGGCCCGCCCTGGCTGGGAGAAAATCTCCGCGGTGGTCAATGGGCGCATCGTGGAACTGACCCAGGAGCAGACCGATATCGTCAGCCGGCCCGGCCCGCGAGTCGTGGACGCGCTGGAATTGATCGCGCGTGCCCTCCATCCCGATGCATTCCAGCCGTAGCCACAACTCCTCATCGGCAGGTGGCGGTCACCTTGAAGGTGATCGCCACCTGAATCTTTTCCGACGGCGCCGCTGGCTCTTCCTGGCCCTGGCCTTTGGGCTTCTGCTGGGGACGGCGACACTGGGGATGGCCTGGGGGGCTGTCTCCATTCCGCCGAGGGCTGTCCTCCAGATCATCGGACAGCGAACTCTGCTGACCGGGCTTTTGGCCTCTCCTCCATTGCCGGACTGGCCCCCAGCCTGGGAGACTATCCTGCTGGAAATTCGCATCCCCCGGGTCGTGCTGGCGGGCCTGGTGGGGATAACGCTGGCCGTCGCCGGGGCCGTCTACCAGGCCCTTTTCCGGAACCCGCTGGCGGAGCCGTACCTCATCGGCGTCTCCTCCGGCGCGTCCTTTGGGGCGACACTGGCCATCGTCTTCATCTGGCGACTCGGATGGGGAGGATGGAACGGGGTCTCCCTGGCGGCCTTCGTCGGGGCGCTCCTGGCGACAGCGGCCATCTACTCCCTGGCCCGCGTCGGCAGGCGAACCCCGATCACTACCCTGATTCTGGCCGGGGTGGCGGTGAACGCGCTCCTCTCTGCGACTACCGTCTTCCTGATGTTCAGCATGCAGGACGCCTTCCGGGCTATGCACGTCCTGGGCTGGCTGATGGGGAGTCTGGCCCTGGCCGATTGGGAGAAGGTCCGAACGATCCTGCCCTATGTCCTGGCCGGGCTGGCTGTCATTTCCTGGCACGCCCATACGCTCAATGTGCTCCAACTGGACGAGGAACAGGCCCAGTCGCTGGGAGTAGCGGTGGAGCGGACCAAAGGAGTGCTCATTCTGGCAGTCTCCCTTGCTACCGCCGCCGCGGTCTCGGTCAGCGGAACAGTCGGATTCATCGGGCTCATCGTCCCCCACATAGTTCGGCTCCTCTGGGGGCCGGACCACCGGTTTCTGCTTCCGATGAGCGGGGTGGTCGGAGCCATCAGTCTGATTCTGGCCGACAGTATAGCCCGAACGGCCTTCGCTCCCCGGGAGTTGCCTCTGGGCGTAGTGACGGCGGTGGCGGGCGCGCCCTTCTTTTTGTACCTGCTGCGGCGGCAGAAGCGGGAGGTGTTTTGACGGGTTGTATGTTCCGTGCGACGTGCGCCCTGCGAGGTGACGGATGATCCCTCTGGAGGTAGAGAACCTGTCGTTTGCGTATGACGGACGGGCCGTTCTGCGAGGAGTATCGTTCCAGTTGATGCCGGGGGAGGTGCTGGGGCTCATCGGGCCCAACGGGGCCGGAAAGTCCACTCTGCTTCGGCTGGCTGCGGGGTTCCTACGGCCCGGCGCGGGAACCGTCCGCCTCTTCGGCCGACCACCCACGGAATGGCCTCCGCGCGAACTGGCCCGACACGTGGCGATGGTGCCCCAGGGAGCCTATATCCCGCCGACCTTCACCGTCTGGGAAAGCGTGATGCTGGGACGGACTCCATATCTGGGCTTCCTGGGGGTCCCCCGGGAGTCCGACCGGGAGGCCGCCCGCCGCGCGCTGAAGTGGGTCGGGATGGCGGACCTTTCAGAGCGGCTGATGGGCGAACTCTCCGGCGGGGAAAGGCAGCGGGTCCTCCTGGCCCGCGCACTGGCCCAGGAGCCCCAGTGTCTCCTTCTGGACGAACCCACCACCCACCTGGATATCCACCATCAGGTCGCTGTCCTCTCTCTGATTCGCCGGATGGCGATGGAATGTGGAATCGCTGTCCTCGTCGTCTTGCACGACCTGAACCTCGCCGCTACCTTCGCCGACCGGTTAGCCCTGCTGGTGGATGGGACACTGGTCGCACTGGGAGACCCCAGGGAAGTCCTGCAAGGGGAACGGCTGGCGGCGGTCTACGGGCCCTCGGTAGTCGTCTTCCCTCGCCCCGACAACGGCGGACGCCCGGCCATTTTGCCCCGGGTATCGTGAGCGCCTCCAACCTACCCGTCAAGGAGAGAACCCGATGAACACTCCAATGCTCTCCCTCCGCGCCCTCCCCATCGGCAGTACTCCCCACACTGACCCGGCGGAGGCGGTCCGGAAAGTCCTGGCATACTTCCCGGACCTACCGGCCTGGCCCCAGTTGCCCCAGCGTTCCTTTCGGGAAAACATGCTGGTCCAGGTCAGCGAAGGATTCCCAGGGGTGGTGGTGGATGCTGAAGAGCAGAAGATTTACGTAGACACTCGACGGGACTTGACCGAGGGCCTGGAGCGCTTGTACCGCGCCTACCTGGAGGGGGACCTGGACTTTGCGGCGATGAGCGAGGGGTACGCCGCCGGGTTCCATCGGTTCCTCCAGGAAGTGGCCGCCCTTCCACAGCCTCCTCTGGCGGTGAAGGGCCAGATGGTCGGCCCGGTCTGCTGGGGGATGATGGTGACGGACCTCCGGGGGCGCCCCATTCTCTACGACGAGGTACTGGCCGACGCGCTGGTCAAGCATCTGGCGATGAAGGCGGCCTGGCAGGAGCGGGAACTCCGGAAGGTCTGCCCGGACGTCGTTCTTTTTCTGGATGACCCCTATGTAGCGGCAGTCGGCTCCGCTTATGTCGCCCTCAGACGGGAACAAGTACGCGCCCTTCTGGAGGAAGTCCTGAGCGCGATCCGGGGGATAAAGGGAGTCCATTGCTGCGCCAACGCCGACTGGTCGCTCCTGCTGGAGAGTTCGGTGGACGTTCTCAGCCTGGATGCCTACGGGTATGCGGAGAGCCTGGCCCTCTATCCGGAGGAGGTGCACGCCTTTTTGGAACGGGGCGGGAAGATCGCCTGGGGCATCGTTCCCACCAGCAAAGAGGCCTGGAAAGAGACGGCGGAGAGCCTGGTGGAGCGGCTCCATACGGCAATGGGCCTGCTGGTGCGCAAAGGGGTCCCCTTTGAGAAAATCGTCGCCGCGTCCCTCATTACTCCCTCCTGCGGGACAGGCATGTTGAGCCCGGACCTGGCGGAGCGGATTTTCTCACTGACAGCGGAGGTCTCCTCGGAGATGCGCCGCCGATACGGAGGATAACCGATGGACGCCGTGCTGGAGGCTCTGAGATCTTCCCTGAGGGAGGCCGTCGGAAGGCGTCCTGCGGAGGTGCTCTTTTTCTCTGGGGGACTGGACACCTCCGTCCTGGCCTCTTTGAGTCCCTCCGTGTTGGCCCTCCATATTTGTCTGGAGGGCGGGGGAGAGGACCTGCCCTACGCCGAGCGGGTGGCCCGCGAACTGGGGTTATCGCTGATCGTGCGGTGGGTCTCCGTGGACGAGGCTCTGGGCGCGCTGCCGGAGGTCATCCGCATCCGGCGGACTTTTGACCCCGCTCTTCCCAACGACCTGGCTCTCTATTTTGCCTTCGCAGAGGCCCGGAGCCTGGGGTTCCGCCGATGCATGACCGGCGATGGCGCCGATGAACTCTTCGCAGGCTATTCGTATATGTTTGACCTGGACCTGGGGACGTATCTCCCCTGGCTGGCGAAGCGGATGCGTTTTTCGGCGAATGAGTTGGGGGAAGAGTTCGGGATAGAGGTCTCCCAGCCCTATCTGGAGCCGGCGGTAGTGAATTTGGCGCTCTCCATTCCTCCGGAACTGAAGATACGGGAGGAGAACGGCGTGCGGATGGGAAAATGGGTGCTCCGGAAAGCCTTTGAGAGATACCTCCCGTCGGAGGTCTGCTGGCAGAGCAAACGGCCCATTGAGGTGGGCTCCGGGTTCGCTCGCCTTCGGGAGCATATTTCCCACCTGTTGACCGATGCGGACTGGGAGGCGCCCGTCCGCTTCATTAGTTGTGACCAGCCCTACTATTACCGGCTCTACCGGCAGGTCGTGGGAGAAATCCCTTCTCCGGGGCTGGGAGAGGTGGCCTGTCCGAACTGCGGGGCCGGAATGCCCCCCGGCGCGCACCACTGTCGGGTGTGTGGGTATACCCGGCTGGAAAGGTCCTTTTGGGAAGAGACGGGAGTTGTATAACCCCAATCAACGATAAGAAAGGGGCAAGATAGAGCGTCGGGTAGCGGCACAGAGGCTCGTGTGCACTTTGGGGCCCTGATGCGTCGGGTCGTGGAGCGGGGAGGCTACCCCAGGTCGTCATCCTTTCCTACGGGGATCATCAGCACCTGCAAGCGTCCGCTTTTCCGGACCGTGCAGGGCCGTATCCTTTCTGTTCACTTGCTGGATGCCGGATGAAACTCTTCGTCTCCTGGAGCGGTGGGAAAGACAGTGCTCTGGCCGCCTACCGGGCCTGGCAGCAGGGCCACCATCTGGCCTATCTCCTGAACTGTGCGGCGGAGGATGGAAGTCGTGTCCGGGCCCACGGATTCCCGGCGGAGGTTGTCGCCCTTCAGGCCCGGGCGATGGGGATTCCCCTTGTTCAGGTGTACACCTCCTGGGAGGACTACGAGGCCAACTTCAAGGACGCGCTGCGGACGCTGAAAGCCTCGGGGGTGGAGGGCGGCGTCTTCGGAGATATGGATATAGAGGAACATCGGGAGTGGGTGGAGCGGGTCTGCGCCGAGGTGGGGATGCGGCCCCTCCTTCCCCTCTGGAAAGCCGAGCCCTGGGCCCTGCTGGAGGAGTTCTGGAAAGCAGGCTTCCGGGCTCTGGTCGTCGCAACCCGGTTGGGCCCGGCGTTCCTGGGGCGGTTTCTGGACCGGGAACTGGTTGCCGAAATGGAGGCGCTGGGTGCTCACCCCTGTGGGGAGCGGGGTGAGTACCACACCCTGGTCACCGATGGGCCTCTCTTTCGGCGTCCGCTGCAGGTGAAGTGCCCCGCGGGTGCTCCCCATATCTACGAGCACGAGGGCCACTGGTTTCTGAACCTCACTGTGCGATTGGAGAACGGGCTTGGTTGAAACGGCTCTTACGCTTCTGGGGGCGATCGGGCTGGACCTGGTGCTGGGTGAGCCCCGCGGCTCTTTCCACCCGGTCTCCTGGATGGGCTGGTGGCTGGACCGATGGTGGCAATGGCGGCCCGGGCAGGGCCGGGTCCGACAGTTTCTTTTCGGGATGGCCGCCGTTCTTCTGGGTGTGGCGCTCTTTGCGCTTCCCTGGTGGTTTCTCTCGCGGGCTTCGCTTCCCTTCTTCTGGCTCTGGAGCATTCCGCTTTTGAAAGTGACCTTCGCCATCCGCGCCCTCCTGCGGGCAGGGGAAGAGGTGCTGGAGGCGCTGGAACGGGGAGACCTTCCTGAGGCGCGGCGGCGGGTTCGCTGGCACCTGGTCGGGCGGGAGACGGCGAACCTGCCAGAGTCGCTGGTCGTCTCCGCAACGGTGGAATCACTGGCGGAAAACATCACCGACGGGCTAACGGGACCTCTCTTTTACTTCGCCCTTCTGGGGCTCCCCGGCGCGTGGGCCTACCGGTTCTGCAACACCGCCGATTCCGTGTGGGGCCACCGCACGTCGGAGAAGGAGTACATCGGCAAATTCGCCGCGCGGGCCGATGACGTCCTGAACTGGATTCCGGCCCGGCTGACGGCCCTGCTGCTGGTGGTGGGCGCCGCGCTGGCGGGAGAGAGCCCGCGCGGCGCCTGGCGCACGATGGTCATCCAGCATCGCCGGACTGCGAGCCCCAACGCCGGATGGACGATGGCCGCAATGGCCGGCGCGCTGGGTGTTTCCCTGGAGAAATTGGGACACTATCGCCTGGAAGGTGGCGATGGCCCCCTCAATGCTCAAACCGTCCGTCGGGCGCTCCGGGTGGTCCGGTGGACGATGGCGCTGGTGGTGGGAGCGGCTATTCTTCTGACGATGTTCCTATCCGGCCCTGTTGGAAAATAAGAATTCGGAATTCCCCATATGCCCCTGCCTCGCCAAGCCCTTCGGGAACTGACCCCCGACCAGCACGGGGGAATAGACTATGCTCGCCTGCGGGCCGAAGGGATTACGCCGGAGGAGGTTCTGGATTTCAGCGTTAACTCCAACCCCTTCGGTCCCCATCCTGCGGTCCGGGAGGCATTGGCGTGCGTGGAGATCTCCCGCTACCCCGACCCGGAGGCCGGCCTGCTTCGGGAGCGGCTGGCCGCGCTCTGCGGCCTTCCCCCTGCCCAGGTCCTGGTCACCAACGGCACCGCGCAGGCCATCTGGCTGATCGCCCTGGCTTATCTGGACCCCGGCGACGTTGCGCTCGTCGTCGGCCCGACGTTCGGGGAATACCGGGTAGCCTCCCAGTTGATGGCCGCGGCGGTTTACACCCTCTTTGTCCCGGAGGAGCAGGGATTTCGCCCCGACGCGGCGGAAATCGCCGACCAGGTTCGCGCGCGTCGCCCCCGCCTGGTCTGGCTCTGTAACCCCAACAACCCGACCGGGGTCTATCTGGACCAGGGCGCTGTGGGCGCCGTCCTGGAGGCCTGTGAACGGGCGGATAGTTTGCTGGTTCTGGACGAGGCGTACGTCAACTTCGCTGATTCGCCCTGGAATGCCGTCCCCCTGCTGGAGAGCGGGCATCTGCTGATTCTGCGCTCTATGACCAAAGACTTCGCTCTGGCGGGGTTGCGCCTGGGGTATGTGCTGGGCCCCAAAGAGAGCATCCGGGCCCTGCACCGTGCCCAGCCGCCGTGGAGCGTCAACGCGGCCGCGCAGGCGGCCGGCCTGGCCGCGCTGGACCATCTGGAGGAATACCGGGAGACCTGGCGCGCGCTGCGCAGGGTGACCGAGGACCTGCGCGCGGGGATTGCCGGGTTGGGGTTCCCTGTCCTGCCCACCGCAGTGAACTTCTTCCTGGTTCGCACCGGGGACGGAGACGGAACGCGTGAGGCGCTGGCGCGCCACCGGATTCTGGTCCGCAGTTGCCGCTCCTTTGGCCTTCCGGCGTACATCCGCATCGGGACCCGCCGCCCGGAGGAAAACCGTCGCTTTCTGGAGGTCCTGGTTGGGAGATGAGGGTTTTGCGGCGGCCCCAAAGGGCCGCCGCAAAACCCCGTACATTTTCACAGGAGGTGGACATGGCATCTTTGCAGGAGACCGTTGCGCGCATCGGGCCCCTCTCTATAGCCGCAATGGAGGCAGCCCGAGCCCGGCAGGATCAACTGACCAAGCCACAGGGGAGCCTGGGGCGGCTGGAGGACCTCTCGGTCCAGGTCGCCGGGATCACTGGGAATCCTCGGCCCGTCATCCGCCACAAGGCGGTCATCGTCGTGGCGGGCGACCACGGCGTTGCGGCGGAAGGGGTGAGCGCGTACCCCCAGGAGGTCACCGCCCAGATGGTCTACAACTTTCTGCGGGGCGGGGCGGCCATCAACGTCCTGGCCCGCCACATCGGCGCGCGGGTCGTGGTGGTGGACGCTGGCGTCGCCGCCAACCTGGAGCCTCACCCCGCGCTGAAAATCCGCAAAATCGGTTACGGGACCGGCAACATCGCCCGCGGCCCGGCGATGACCCGCGAGCAGGCTGTCCAGGCCCTGGAGGCGGGGATCGCCCTGGTGGAGGAGGAACTGACCCAGGGGCTGGACATCGTCGCGCCGGGGGATATGGGGATCGCCAACACGACCCCCGCAGCGGCCATTGCGGCGGCTGTCACCGGCCTCTCTCCAGCGGAGGTGACGGGCCGGGGCACAGGGGTGGACGACGCGGGCCTGGCCCGCAAGATTGCCGTCGTGGAGCAGGCCCTTCGGGTCAACAGGCCCGACCCGAACGATGGCGTGGACCTGCTGGCGAAGGTCGGTGGGTTTGAGATCGGGGTCATCGCGGGCATCATTCTGGGCGCAGCGGCAAACCGCATCCCCGTGGTGCTGGATGGCTTCATCTGCACCGCCGGCGCGCTGGTCGCCGCAGCCATCGCTCCCGCTGTAACGGCCTGCTGTATTGCCGGACACAACTCTGTGGAGCGGGGCCACCGGGCGATGCTGGACCACCTGGGACTCGTGCCGCTCCTGGACCTGAATATGCGGCTGGGAGAGGGAACCGGCGCGGTGCTGGCGATGGGCCTGGTGGAGGCCGCCTGCAAGATTCTGAACGAGATGGCGACCTTCGCCGAGGCTGGGGTCTCCGAACGGACCGGATAATTCCAGAGGTACCGTTCAGCCTCAGCACTGCCCCCACCGCCTGTGGTGGTACCACCTCTCCCGAAGTTTGGCCTTTTTCAAGAAAGTGTTTTTCGTGGCGGCGGCTCCGTCGCTGCCGCGAAAAATATTCTTTAAGTGCCTGGCGAGGGATTCCACAGGACCGATGCTGCGATCGTTTCTTGCTGCCCTGCACTTTCTGACCCGGCTGCCGCTTCCGCCGCGGGAGGTGTCGCTGGAGGAGGTCGGGCGGGCGGCGTGGGCCTTCCCCGCCGTGGGAGCGCTGATCGGCCTGATGCTGGCGGGCACAGACTGGTTCCTGGGCTGGCTGTTTCCGCTGGTCCTGCGCGCCGCGCTGGTTCTGGCCCTCTGGGTGGCGCTGACCGGTGCGCTCCACCTGGACGGGTTCGTGGATTGTTGCGACGCACTGCTGGCTGCCCGACCGCCGGAGGTTCGGCTGGAGATCCTGCGGGATACCCACGTGGGCGCGTTCGGGGTGGTCGGGGCTGTCCTTCTGCTCCTGGTCAAGTGCGCCGCGCTGCAGGTCTGTCTCTTTGCCGAAACCTGGCCCGCGCTGCTCCTGGCGCCGACGCTGGGACGCTGGGCGATGGTCTACGCAATAGCCCGCTATCCAGCGGCGCGGCCTGCCGGGATGGGGCGGACGGTTCGGGAGTTCGTCGGCGGGCGGGCCCTGCTGGGGGCCACACTACTGGCCCTGATTCCCCTTGTGGCGCACCCCCTGGCGGGCCTGGTCGCCTTCGGGCTGACCTGGCTGTTCACAGCGCTCTTTGCCCGCTGGGTCCTGCGGCGCATCCCCGGCTTCACCGGCGACGTATACGGCGCCCTCTGCGAGGCGGCAGAGGTCGTCGTCCTGCTGACTCTGGCACTTGCGGGGAGGTTATCCCCGATGCAGTTTTGAACGCCTCCCCGAGGGTATATCTCTCCCTGATGAACTTTCGGCTGGGCACCACTTCATACATCTACCCGGCGGACCTTCTGTGGAACGTCCAGCGGCTGGTTGGGCTGGTGGAGGACGTGGAACTGGTGCTCTTTGAGACTGCCGACGCCAGCAACCTGCCCGACGCGGAAACCATCGCTGAACTGTGGGAAGTCGCCTACTGTCACGGGCTCACATACACGGTCCATCTTTCCACCGACCTCCAACTGGGAGCCAGCGGGAAAGTCTGGACGTCCTCGGTGGAGAAAGCCCGACGGTTCATCCGGACCACTCGTCCCCTGAATCCTTGGGCCTACATCGTCCACCTCAACCCCGACGGAGCCCAGAGCCCGGCCCTCTGGCGGGAACAGTGTCTGAAGGCATTGGAGACACTGGCCGAAGAGGCCGGAGGGCCGGGCCTTCTGGCTGTGGAGAATCTGGAGAACTGTCCCCTGGAGTGTCTTGTCCCCATTTTGGAGAAAGCCCCGGTTAGTCTCTGCCTGGACGTGGGACATTTCTGGCTTGCAGGGGCAGACCCCCTTCCTGCTCTGCGGGCCCATCTGGGACGGACGCGCGTCGTCCATCTGCATGGGGTGAATCGCCAGGACCATGAGTCCCTCGCCTGGGTTCCCGCGGATGCCCTTCGTGCCGTCCTGGAGGAACTGGTCCAGCAGGGATATGGGGGCGTGGTCACCCTGGAGGTCTTCTCGGCAGAGGACTTTTTCTCCTCTTGGGAGCGGCTGCTGTCCCTCCTGAAGGAGATCCTTCCGATTTGACTTTCTCCCCCTGTGGACTACAATATCTTTCGGATGAAGGCCGCGCTGCGCCAGATACTGAGGGGACTGGGCCGCTGCCTTATCAGGGCCCTCGTGCGGGTGGAGGCCGAGGGGCTGGAGCGAATCCCCCTCTCCGGCCCCCTCCTTTTTATCAACAACCACATCAATTTTCTGGATCCGGTTCTCAGTTACCTTCTCGCTCCTCGTCATCTGGTGGGCTTCAGCAAGTTTGAGAATTTTACCCATCCCCTGCTGGGCCCTCTGGTTCGCTTCGGGGATGCCATCCCGGTTCGGCGGGGGACGGCGGACCTGGGAGCAATTCGGGCGGCGCTGGACACGCTGGCCCGGGGAGAGGCGCTGCTCATAGACCCTGAGGGGACCCGCAGTCACCACGGACGGCTCCAGCCGGCCCGGACGGGGGTGGTCCTGCTGGCGCTGCGCAGTGGTGCGCCCATCCTCCCCGTCGCTATTTGGGGCCAGGAGCAGTTCTGGGAGAATCTCCGCCACCTCCGGCGGACTACCGTTCGGGTTCGGGTGGGGTATCCTTTCTACCTGCAGGCCGACAGCGAGCGGGTCTCCCGGGAGGAGCGGGAGGCGATGCTTCGGGAGGTGATGTGGCAACTGGCGGCCCTTCTCCCTTCTCCCTACCGGGGCATCTACGCCGACTTGGACCGGGCTACGGAGCGCTACCTCCGGTTTCCGCCCGGCTCTAAGAGCAATTTGGAAATGGCAGAATGCCGGAATAAGCAAATCCGGAACCTGGAGCAGGAAACACGAGATACGTAATAATAGGTAATACGCAGCGTCCAGCATGTACCACGCCCCACGTATCCCAGGAGGTTATCCTATGAAAGACCGCAAACTCTTGATGATCCCTGGACCGATAGAGTTCACTCCGGAAGTCCTTCAGGCGATGGGCCTTCCCACGACCAGCCACCTGGCCGCGAACTTTGCCGAGGTCTTCGGGCAGGCGCTGGAGCGGCTGCGGGAGGTCTTCCTGGCACCCGGCGGCTGTCCCTTCGTCGTCGCCGGTTCGGGCACGCTGGCGATGGAGATCGCTGCGGCCAACCTGATAGAGCCAGGGGACCGGGCGCTGGTGGTCAATACCGGCTTCTTCAGCGACCGATACGTCGCTATCCTGGAGCGGCACGGTGCCGAGGTCACGGTTGTCGCACCGCCTGTTGTCGGGGATGTTCCGTCCCTGGAGGCAGTAGAAGAGGCCCTGAAGAAGGGGCCCTATAAGTTGATGACCATCACCCACGTAGACACCTCCACCGGCGTTATCGCCGATGTCCGCAATCTGGCCTACCTGGGGCAGAAGTACGAGACCCTGGTCATCGTGGACGGCGTCTGCAGCGTCGGTGGGGAGGAGTTGCGGATGGAGGAGTGGGGGGTGGACCTGACCCTCACTGCCTCCCAGAAGGCGCTGGGCGTCCCACCGGGGCTGGCGATCGTCGTCGCTGGGGAACGGGCGATGGAGGCCTTCCGGAAGCGAAAGACCCCTGTCCGCACCTACTACGCCGACTGGACCAACTGGCTCCCGGTGATGGAATCCTACCTGGCCCGTAAGCCCATTTACTTCGGGACGCCGCCGGTCAACCTCATCTGGGCGCTGAACGTGAGCCTGGGGCAGATTCTGGCGGAGGGGCTGGAAGCCCGTTGGGCCCGCCATCGCCACCTGAGCGATGCCTTCAAGGCGGGGCTGGAGGCCATCGGGCTGAAACTGGTGCCCGTGAGCCGGGAGAAGGCTGCCCACACCCTCACCACCGTCTACTACCCGGAGGGGATAGACGCGCGCCTCCTGGGGCTCATCCTGGAGGCCGGGATTATCGTCGCCTCCGGGCGCCATCCGGCCCTCGGCGAACGGTACTTCCGGGTCGGGCATATGGGCGCTGTCACCGCTTCGGATATCCTCTCCACGCTGGGGGCCATAGAGTGGGCGCTGGCCCGTTCTGGCTACCGCTTTGACGTCGGCGCCGGCCTGGCCGCGGCGGAGCGGGTCCTGACGGCGTAGTCCTCACTCTGCGGCGCCCATGTTGCCGCAGCGAGACATCATCTGTGTGTGATATCTCTCCTTCGGTTCTCTCATCAATCTGGCCTGCTTCTTTTCCTTGGAGAGAGGGCCCTAACCCCTCCTTACCTCCCAGCCCCCTCTCCTCCCCACCGGAGGGGAAGTGAGGGGGTAAAGGAGGGGTTTTGAGGGGCGACGAGGCTGCCCTCAAAACCCTTCCACTCCCCTTCCCCTCTCCCCTTGTGGGAGAGGGGAAGGGCTGGGGAAAGGATGAGGGGACGGAAGGGTCGGGAAAGCGAGAAGGGTTCCGTCTCAGAAGGCAAGAGGGAAGGGGGGTCAGAATCAGGTTGTATAGGACGTGGCTTCTTCCTGAAGGTGTGGGAATGGGGTGAGGAAAGGAGGAGAGTATGTACAACCGAGTTACCCAGCAGATTGTGGATGCCCTGCGGGCCATCGTTGGAGAGGAGAACGTCCGCACCGACGAGGAGGCGCTGGAAAAATATGCCCACGATGAGACCGTGGGGCTGTGGGCCCAGCCAGAGGTCGTGGTATTCGTCCACTCCGCGCAGGAGATCGCCGAAATCTTCCGGCTTGCCGTCCGGGAGCGGATTCCTGTCACCCCGCGCGGGGCCGGGTATGGCTTAAGCGGCGGCGCCGTCCCCGTCTTCGGCGGCATCGTCCTCTCCACCGAAAAGATGAACCGCATCCTGGAGATTGATAAGCAGAACCTGATGATTACTGTGGAGCCGGGGGTCATCACCGGCGATATCCACCGGGCGGTGGAGGCGGAGGGGCTCTTCTACCCCCCTGACCCCGCCAGCCTGGATTCCTGTTCTATCGGCGGGAACATCGCCGAGGGCGCTGGTGGTCCCCGCGCTGTCAAGTACGGGACGACAAAGGACTACGTCTGTGGATTGGAGGCCGTCCTCCCCTCCGGCGACATCATCACCTGTGGCGGCAAACTGGTCAAGAACGTCACCGGTTACAACCTCATCCAGTTGATCGTCGGTTCTGAGGGGACGCTGGCAGTCGTCACCAAGATTATTCTGCGCCTCCTGCCTTTGCCCAAGTTTCGGGTGGACCTGCTGGTCCCCTACGACGACTTCCAGGCTGCCGCCGACACCGTCTCCGATATCATCGCCGCCCGCATCCTCCCGGCGACCATAGAGTTTATGGAGCAAGATAGCATCCTGGCGGCGGAGCGGCTCCTGCAGAAGACTGTCCCCTACGACGACGCAGCGGCCCATCTGCTCATCCAGTTAGACGGGAACTGGCAGGAAGCGGTGGACGCGGATATGGAGGCTGTGGGGGAAATCTGCCTGGCCCATGGAGCGCGGAATGTGCTGGTGGCGAAGGACACCCGTACTCGCGACCGGCTATGGGAAGCCCGGCGTTGCATTGTGGATGCGCTCAAACACGAGAGCCCCATCAACCATATGGAGGACGTGGTCGTGCCGCGCGCAGAGATTCCAGCCCTTCTGCGAGGGATCAAGGAGATTTCCCGGCAACACGGAGTCCGCATCGTCTGCTTTGGCCACGCCGGCGATGGCAACGTCCACGTCAACGCGCTCAAGGACACAATGCCGGAAGAGGAATGGCGAACACTGCTCCCCATCCTCTCCGAGGAAATCTACCGGCTCACCCTTTCCTTGGGCGGAACCATCACTGGAGAGCACGGCGTCGGCGCGACCCGTCGCCGCTACCTGCCCATGGCGCTGGACCCGGCCCAGATTGCGCTGATGCGGGGGATCAAGGCGGTCTTTGACCCCCACAACATTCTAAATCCGGGGAAGATTTTCCCTTGACGGATTCCCGTTCCACGCTATAATTCCGCCACGTTGCCAGCCACCGGAATCGGGAAGGGGAATCGGGGATGTTTGAATCACTGACGGAGCGACTCCAGGCCGTCTTCGGGCGGCTACAAAAACGGGGCGTCCTGCGGGAGGCCGATGTGGACGAGGCCCTCCGGGAGGTCCGGCTGGCCCTCTTAGAGGCGGACGTCCACTACCGCGTCGTGAAGGACTTCCTGGCGCGCGTGCGGGAGCGGGCTGTCGGGGCCGAAGTGAGCCAGGCCCTGAGCCCGGCCCAGCAGGTCATCAAAATCGTCTACGAGGAACTGGTCGCCACCCTGGGCGAACCGGGACGGCTGGAACTCAAGGGGCCGGCTCCCTACGTGGTGATGGCCGTCGGCCTCCAGGGCTCCGGAAAGACCACAACCGTCGCCAAACTGGCCCGGTATCTGCGGGAGCGGGGCCACCTCCCGATGATGGTCGCCGCCGACACCTATCGCCCTGCTGCCGTCACCCAACTGCAGGTCCTGGGGCAGAGACTGGGCATCCCTGTCTACAGCGAGGGCGTGGAGGCGGACCCGCCGGACATCTGCGCCCGGGGCGTCCAAGAGGCCCGTCGCCGGGGCTACGATATCGTCGTCCTGGACACCGCCGGACGCCTCCAGATAGACGAGGAAATGATGCAGGAACTGGAGACCATCGTCCGCCGGGTCCGTCCGGTGGAAATTCTCCTCGTTGCCGACGCGATGACGGGCCAGGAGGCGGTCAACATCGCCGAGGGCTTCCACAGGCGGCTGGGGCTCACGGGACTTATCCTAACCAAAGTGGACGGCGACGCGCGGGGTGGGGCGGCCATCAGCATGCGGGCCGTCACCGGTGTTCCCATCAAGTTTCTGGGGACCGGGGAGAAACTGGACGCGCTGGAGGTCTTCCACCCGGAGCGGCTGGCTTCCCGCATCCTGGGGATGGGAGATGTCCTCACCCTCATTGAGCGGGCGGAAGCGGCCTTTGACGCCCAGCAGGCCCGCCGGATGGCAGAAAAACTCCAGAAGGCCGAGTTTGACCTGGAGGACTTCCTGGAGCAACTCCGCCAGGTCCGCAAGATGGGGCCAGTGACCCAGATTCTGGAGATGATGCCAGGGATGGGAAAACTGGCCGGTTCCGTGGACCCGCGGGAGGCGGAGCGACAACTGAAGCGCATAGAGGCCATTATCCTCTCTATGACGCCGGAGGAGCGGCGGAATCCCCGTATCCTGAACGCAAGCCGCAAGCGGCGCATTGCCCGTGGCAGTGGCACTACAGTTCAGGAAGTCAACGCCCTGCTGAGCCAGTACCGGCAGATGCAGCGAGTCCTCCAGCAGGTGGGCAAAAAACGGGGCCTCTTTGGGCTGGGGCGACTGTTCGGAGGGTTTTGAGAAAGGGTACCTGTTCCGGAATTGACAAACCACAAGGGTTGTTGTATTCTATGAATAGCCCGCGAGGGCACTTCTGCGGCGGTGGTCAGGGGGCTGCCGCCGCAAATTGGCATTTGAGAATCCAACTTGGTACAGGAGGAGCATGGTCAAAATCCGATTGCGCCGCGTGGGTGCGAAGAATCAGCCCAGTTACCGTCTCGTCGTTGCCGATTCCCGGGCGCCGCGCGATGGAGCCTACATTGAGGCCATCGGCTTCTACAATCCGCGCACGGAGCCGGAGACGCTCCAGGTGAACGAGGAGCGGGCCCTTTACTGGCTGAGCGTCGGGGCGCAGCCGTCGGAGTCCGCGGCACGGCTTCTGGAGCGTACCGGCATCCTGGCGAAATTTGCCCAGATGAAGAGCGGGCAGGCCAACTCATAGTCACCCTTCCCGTAACGTCCCATTCCCGGAGATGTTTTCGCAGCGGCGGCAGACTCGTCGCCGCTGCGAAAATGTGCTTTTTCAGGGCAGGGCCGGGAGTTTGCGCCGGGCCTACTTCCAGCCAAGCGAAAGGAGGGCCTTCAGGCGTCGCCCGTCAACACGGAAACCCTACCCTCCGAACCTGTCCCACCAACCACGGGAGGCCAAACATGTCTGCACTGAAAGACCTGGTAGAGTACATCGCCAAGGCCCTGGCCGACAGGCCCGATCAGGTCCAGGTCTCCGAAATTGAGGGCGAGGCCGCGATTGTTCTGGAACTCCGGGTTGCGCCCGAAGACATGGGGCGCATCATCGGAAAAGAGGGGCGCACTGCCAATGCGATGCGCACGCTCGTTCGTGTGCTCGCCGCCAAGCACGGGAAGCGGGTCACGCTGGAAATCGTCTAAAACTCCATCTTCTTCCCGAGCGGGGCGTCGGCCCTCTGGACCTGTCCTTTCACCGTCCAGAGCCCTTCAGCCGCGCTACCTGATCGTGGGCCGCATCCTTCGTCCGCATGGCATCCGCGGCGAAGTGCGGATGGAGGTCCTGACGGCCTATCCGGAGCGGCTACCCAGCCATCGGGTCCTTTATATTGGGCCCGACCACGCGCCCTACCCGGTGGAACACGTTCGGTTTCACCAGGGGGTGGCGCTGTTGAAATTCGCCAATTGCAACGACCGGACCACCGCCGAGACCCTGCGGGGCTATTTCGTCCACGTCCCACTGGAAGAGGCGGTCCCCCTGGAGGAGGGGGAGTACTATCTGTTCCAGGTCATCGGGGTAGAGGTCTTCAGCGAGGGAGGAGAACTCCTGGGGCAGGTGGTGGACGTCCTGGAGAGTCCGGCCCACGACATCTATGTCGTCCGTGGGACGCGGGGGGAATTTCTGGTCCCGGCGGTGGAAGAGTTCGTTCGGGAACTGGACCTCGTCGCCCGGCGAATGGTTGTCGCCGTGATGCCCGGTCTGCTGGAATGAGAGGGTGATCCCCAGGCAGTGGTACTACGTTGGCTTTAACCTGGTGCGGGGTATCGGCCCGGCTCGCCTGCGGATGCTCCTTGGGGCGTTTGGGGACGTAGAGAAAGCCTGGCATGCGCCTGCCGAGGCTCTCCACGCCGTAGGCCTGGACCGCCGGACGCTGGAGAATTTTCTGGAGACCCGTGCGCGGGTGGACCTGGAGAAAGAAGTTCGCCGGGTTACTGCCCTGGGAGCCCATATCCTGACCTGGGAAGACCCTGGCTACCCTCGTCTCCTGCGGGAGATCCCCGACGCACCGCCCGTCCTCTATGTGCGCGGGGAGTTGCGGCCGGAGGATGAGTGGGCCGTGGCCGTCGTCGGCACCCGCAAGGTCAGTACCTACGGGCAGGAGGTCACCCGGCGGCTGGTGACCGACCTGGTCCGGGCCGGTGTCACTATCGTGAGCGGGCTGGCCCGGGGGGTAGACGCCGTGGCCCATCAGGCTGCCCTGGACGCGGGCGGGCGAACCATTGCGGTTCAGGGTTGCGGGATAGACCGGGTCTACCCGCCAGAGCACCGGGACCTGGCCCGGCGCATCGCCGAAAGAGGGGCTATCGTCACCGAATATCCGCTGGGAACCCAGCCGGAGCCGGGGAACTTCCCGCCCCGCAACCGCATTATCAGCGGGCTCAGCCTGGGAGTCCTGATCACAGAGGCGGGCCAGGATAGCGGGGCTCTCATCACCGCCGACTACGCTGCGGAGCAGGGCCGGGACGTCTTCGCCGTGCCTGGCTCCATCCTGGCTGCCGGTTGCAGGGGAACCAATCGCCTCATCCAGGACGGTGCCAAACTGGTCCTGGAGGCAGCAGATATTTTGCGGGAACTGAACCTGACGATGTTGGCCGAGCGAAGCGAGGCCCGTCAGGTCCTGCCGACAACGGAGACGGAGAGCGTTCTGCTCTCCCTTCTGAGCGCCGAGCCGATCCACATAGATGAACTTACTCGCGCGGCGGGCCTCCCCGTTTCCCAGGTCATCAGCACGCTGACCATGATGGAACTGAAGGGGTTGGTCCGCCAGGTGGGCGGGATGAAATACGTCGTTGCGTAGAACCACCCGACAGTTGCACAGAGCACGGGGTTGGTGTATATTGTTCTCAAAAGTACGCTTCACAGCAGGCAACCTTCGCGCAGGTAGTGGCGTATGGACGATATGGAACTGGTGGATGAGGAATTGCTCATAGACGAGGCGTTGGAGGAGTCCGAGGAAAGCGCTGTGGACCATCTCCTCGCGCTGGGGCGCGCCCAGGGCTACGTCACCTACGATGATATCCTGAGCGTCTTCCCGGAGGCCGAAGAGAACCTGGACCAACTGGAGGAGATTTTTGCGCTCCTGATGAACGCGGGCATCCCGGTGGGTGAGCCAGAGGAGTTGAAAGAAGAACTGGAGGAGTTGGAGGAAGAGGAGGAAGAAGAGTTTGAGCGTGAGGGACGGCTCACCACCGACGAGGATGCCTATTTCAGCGCGGTGGAGGCCGACGACACCATCGGCCTGTATTTGAAAGAAATCGGCCAGGTCCCGCTCCTGACCCAGGAGGAAGAAATAGAACTGGCCAAACGTATGGAGCGGGGCCGCTGGGCGGAGAAGGAACTCCGGAAAGACGGGCTGGATCCGGAGCGGCGTAAGGAACTGGAGGCCCTGGTAGAAGATGGTAAGGCTGCCCGGGATCACCTTATCCGGGCCAACGCCCGTCTGGTCATCTCCGTCGCCAAAAAGTACATCGGCCGGGGGGTCTCCTTCTTGGACCTGATCCAGGAAGGGAACATCGGCCTCATCCGCGCGGCCAACAAGTTCAACTACCGTCTGGGACATAAATTCTCCACCTACGCGACCTGGTGGATCCGTCAGGCGGTCACGCGCGCCATCGCCGACCAATCCCGGACCATCCGCGTCCCCGTCCACATGGGGGATCAGATTAATCGGCTCCTCCGGGTCTCCCACCGGCTGACCCAGGAACTGGGCCGGGAGCCCAACAGCGAGGAGTTGGCCCAGGCGCTGGACATCCCGACCCAGAAGGCGGAGCAGATGATCACCTTCGCCCGCCGTCCGCTGAGCCTGGATATGCCCACGGACGATGAAGAGGAGAGCGTCCTGGGTGATTTCATTGAGGACGCAGGGGCTGTGGCACCAGCGGATGTGGTCAACACCTCCATGTTGCGGGATGTCTTGCAGGAAATCCTGCAGGAACTTCCTCCACGGGAGGTCCGCGTGCTCCAACTCCGCTACGGGTTGGTGGACGGCGAGACCTATACACTGGAGGAAGTGGGTAAAAAACTGGGGGTGACGCGCGAGCGGGTCCGGCAGATAGAGGCCCAAGCGCTCAGCCGCCTCCGACACCCTGCCCATGCCCGGCGACTTCGGGAGTTTCTGAGATAGGTCACTCAGCGAAGACGCTGCTTTGCGAAAACATACGGGCGCGCGAAAGCGCCCGTATGTTGTGTCTTGAAGATGGCTGCCCGGTCCGATCGCACTCTGGCCCGATGCCTGGTGGATACTGACCCTCTCCGCTTGGAGGTCATCGCCCGTTCCTGGCTGGAACTGGGGTCTGAAGACCCGCTCCCGGAGCGGGCGGAGTTGCTGGCGGCCCTTCGGGCGCGCATGAGTGACCCGGAGACCCTCCGGCGGGTCTGGGACTCCCTTTCTCCCCAGGAGCAGGAGGCCCTTTCCCGCCTCCAGGCCCTGGGGGGAACGATGGCCTGGCTCACCTTCGTCCGTCGCTGGGGGGAAGTCCGTCCTATGGGCCCCGGACGGATGATGCGGGAGCGACCGTGGGAGTCTCCGATCTCAGTCGCCGAAGCCCTCTGGTACCGGGGGCTGGTCTTCCGAACCGTCGTGGAAGGCCCCACCGGGTTCTACGACGCCGCGATCATTCCAGAAGAACTGGGGGCCCTCTTGCCCGCTCCCTCGGATTCCCCTCTGCGCCTGGAACCAATCCCCTCCCCCCCTTCTCCGCCCGTCCCTTCCGACGCCTTTTTGGACGACTTCTGTACCTACCTGGCACACCTCCAGGTTTACCCCCGGCGCTCTCTCCGGGAGGAGGACAACGAGGGCCCCAATGCCCGTCTCCGGCCCTACCTGCGGGATGCAGACCCTGGCCGGCTACGCCTGCTGCGCCACCTGCTGGGGCGATTGGGCTGGCTCCGACCGGACCGGCTGGGCTATCTGCGCCTGATCCCTGAACCGGTGACGGAATGGCTGAAAGCCCCGCCCCCCCGGCAACGGCTGATTCTGGCGGAGGCCTGGCGGGAAGACCCCACCTGGAACGACCTCCAGCAGGTCCCGACGCTCCATCTGGAGAAGACGGGCGCCTGGCGAAACGATCCTCTTCTGGCCCGGAAAGCCATCCTGAATCACCTGAGGGCCTGTCGGCTGGGGGAATGGTATTCCGTTCCTGGATTCATTGCCGCTGTCAAGGAGGCCGACCCGGACTTCCAGCGTCCGGACGGAAACTACAACCGATGGTACATCCGGAGCACGGTCACCGGCGAATATCTGAGCGGCTTTGAGCACTGGGACGACGTGGAGGGAGCCCTGATCCGCTATCTCCTGACAGGTCCCCTGGCGTGGATGGGCCTTGTCGCTGTGGCGTCCTGTGGTTCGGAGGCTCTCTGCTTCTCCCTGACCCCGACGGGCCGCGCGTTCCTGGGCCTGGGGGAGGTTCCGGAGGAATCCTCGCTGCCTCCGCCTGTCGTTGAGGCCGACCTGGTGGTGCGGGTTCCGGCGGCCCGCCGGTACGAGCGCTTCCAACTCAGCCGGGTGGCCGACTGGATCGGGATCGGGGAATGGTACACGTATCGGTTGACTCCGGCGTCCCTGGAGCGGGCCCGCCAGCAGCGTATCTCGCCGGAACGGGTGGCGGAGTTCCTGGAGGAGATTACCGGAGGGCAGGTACCTCCCACCCTACGGGGCGTGCTGAAGCGCTGGGAAACGCGAGGCCCGGAGGCCCGGCTGGAATCGGGGGTGCTGTTGCGGCTTCAGGACGAGGCCCTTCTGCGGGACCTGGCTGCGTCTCCAGCCACCCGCCGTTACATCCGGGAGATCCTCACCCCGACCGTCGCTGTGGTCGCTCCCGACGGCTGGGAGGAGATCGCCCGAACCCTGGTCGCCCGTGGCGTCCTCCCCGATGTGGTCGGCCTGTAACGCATCGGGGTTCTTCACCATCCTGTTTGTGCCCTTGCTTTGAGCGTGAATTTCACATCCGCAACAAAGATTTCCGGAGGGTGGGACAGATGACCTCACAATCTCCCATTCGGATCCTCGGTATCGCTGGAAGCCTGCGAGAAAAGTCGTATAACTACGCCCTGCTGCTTGCAGCACGGGACCTGGCACCACCGGACGCAGAGGTTCATATCCTGGACCGGGCGATCCTGGCTCAGATTCCGCCCTATAACGAGGATGTACGCGTCCAGGGCGAGCCGGCCCCGGTGACCGCGCTGAAAGAGGCGATCCGTCAGGCCGATGCGCTCCTTTTCGCCACTCCAGAATATAATTTCTCCATTCCGGGCGTGTTGAAGAACGCGCTGGATTGGGCCTCCCGTCCCCCAGAGGCCTCCCCGTTCAGCAGGAAACCGGTCGCCATTATGGGGGCCACTGCGGGTACTTGGGGGACCGTGCGGGCCCAGACGCACCTGCGCCAGATCTGCCATGGCCTGAACATGTTCCCCCTGAACCGGCCAGAGGTGCTGGTCGCCCTTGCCCAGGAGAAATTCAGTGAAGACGGCCAACTGACCGACGAGACGGCGCGGCAACTGATTCGTCTGCTTCTGGAAAGACTGGTACGCTGGACTCTCCGCCTGCGCAAGGAATAACGGAGTAGCGAGTTGGAGGGCAGCGGCTTTGCCGCCGCCCTAAAATCTCCCCGTTTCTCCCTGCCCGGGAGCGTCCCGTTTTTGTCGGAATCATCCTGGCCAGAGGCGCTGATTGGAAATCAGCCTTGCCTGGGCGCTCTTGCGCCGGGCGTCAGCCTTTGCTGACGCGTTTTTCACAGGTCGGCGCAGGCCGACCGCTGGCCGCAGGCCCAGGAAGGACGACTTCAGTCGGCCCTGATTGGAAATCAGCCTCCTTTGGCGCTTCGCGCCGGGCGTCAGCCTTCGCTGACGCGTTTTTCACAGGTCGGCGCAGGCCGACCGCTGGCTGAAGGCCCAGGTGAGGCTGACTTCAGTCGGCCCTGATTGGAAATCAGCCTCCTTTGGCGCTTCGCGCCGGGGGTCAGCCATCGCGGACGCGTTTTTGACACGTCGGGGCCGGCCGCCCGCTGGCTGATGGGCCAGCCGCCCTGCTGTGGCGCACTGGTTGCTTCACTCCGTACGCACCCGGCGCCGGGCGTCAGCCTTCGCTGACGCGTTTTTCACAGGTCGGCGCAGGCCGACCGCTGGCCGGAGGCCCAGGAAGGACGACTTCAGTCGGCGCTGATTGGAAATCAGCCTGCCTTTGGCGCTTCGCACCAGGCGTCAGCCTTTGCTGACGCGTTTTTCACAGGTCGGCGCAGGCCGACCGCTGGCCGGAGGCCCAGGAAGGACGACTTCAGTCGGCGC
>JANXAH010000028.1 GCA_025062415.1 Anaerolineae bacterium
CGGCCAGCGCTCTGGCGCTGGCCGCCGCCGCAGCCCTCCTCAACCCCCGTGGCCCTCAATCCCTCGCTTATCTGATCGGAATGTCGGTCCACCCCGTCGTCCAGAGCATGGTCCCCGAATGGGCCCCGCCGACCTTCTCCACCCTCACCGGCGCCTCCTTCTTCATCGGCTTGCTCCTGACCGCCGCACTGCTGGCTCTCTCACCCCGCCGCCCCACCCCGTTGGAACTCCTCCTTTTCCTGGCCTTTGCCGCGCTGGGCCTGCGGACGGCCAGGGGAGTCGTCTGGTTCGGCCTGGTCCTGGCGCCGGTCTGGGCGGGCCACCTCTCGGCCCTGATCCGTTCTGTACCCCGCCCGGTGTCCGAAATGGCGCGCTCTCTCCCCGCCACCCTGCTGGCTCTCTTCCTGATCGTCGGCGCATTGGCAACTCTTCCCTGGTTCAAGCACTGGCTGCCCCTCCCACCTCCCAAGGCTGGCCTCATCTCCGCTGAGACACCTGTTGCAGCGACGGAGTTCCTTTTGCGACAACGGCCCCCTGGTCCCCTTTTTCACGCTATGCCCTTCGGCAGTTATCTGATCTGGGCTGCCCAGCCAGATTACCCTGTCTTCGTGGACTCCCGGATAGAACTCTACCCTGCGGAGGTCTGGCTGGACTATCTGCATATCTCCGCTGCCGGATGCGGGTGGGAGGAGCGGCTGGCTCGCTATGGCATCCGAACACTGATGCTGAGCCCCCAGGACCAACCTGCGCTGGTAGCGGCGGCGCGGGCTTCCCCCAACTGGCAGCAGATTTACGAGGATCCCGTCGCAGTCATCTTTGTGGCCCGATAAACCCAGGTTGGCACGCGGTCCCTCTTGTGGTAAAATCTTTAAAGAAACGACCAGGGAGGGATTCCGAATGCTCCAGAAAATCGCCGTCACAGGCAAGGGCGGGGTGGGAAAGACGACCTTCGCTGCCCTGTTGGCCCACATCTACGCCCGCGAAGGGCGGTCCGTCATCGCTATTGACGCCGACCCCGCCGGAGGGCTGGCCGGCGCCCTGGGCTTCCCTCGGGAGGTGGCCGAGAACCTGACCCCTATCTCCGAAATGGAGGACCTCATCTACGAGCGAACAGGCGCCAAACCCGGCTCCTACGGCGGTTTTTTCAGTCTGAACCCCCGGGTAGACGACATTCCCGACCGATATAGCGTGATGCACAATGGGGTACGGCTGCTGAAACTGGGCACGATTGAGAAGGGAGGGTCGGGCTGTCTCTGTCCGGAAAACGCTCTGCTCCGGGCACTGGTGACCCATCTACTGCTGTACCGCAACGAGGTGCTGATTCTGGATATGGAGGCTGGGGTGGAGCATCTGGGCCGGGCGACGGCCCAGGCCGTGGATGCAATGCTCATTGTTGTGGAGCCTGGTCAGCGGAGCCTGGAGGTCGCCGCACGCATTCGGGAACTGGCGGGAGACATCGGCCTGAAGCGGTTGTTCGTCGTGGGGAACAAGGTCCGTTCCGATGCCGATCGGGCTTTCATTGCCGAACGGAGTCCCGTCCCTGTGGTGGGCTACCTCTCCTCTTCCCCGGCCATCATAGAGGCTGACCTGCGGGGCATCGCTGTCTACGAGGCGGCGCCAGAGGCGGTTCAGGAAGCCCGGGAAATTGTCCGGCGGCTGGAGCAGGAGGTGGAACGCTCTTCGTGAGGCCTGGGTGATCGGGAGGAAGCGCTATGGCGGAGGTGCAGGTTCAGGAGGCCGTTCTGGTCCAGCCGAAAGTGGAAGTAGTCTATCTTCCCCCGGCGCGCGTGGAATACCCTGAGTCCGACGGCCAGCCCATGGGTGAGACCGATGCCCACATCCAGTTGCTCATCTACCTGCGGGAGGCTCTGAACGACTACTTCCGGAATGACCCCAACGTCTACGTGGCGGGGAATCTGTTCGTGTACTATGTGGAAGGGGACCCCTCTCAGGTCGTGTGTCCGGACGTCTTCGTCGTGAAAGGTGTCCCCAAGGGCGAACGCCGCATCTTCAAGATGTGGGAGGAGGGGAAGGGGCCCGATGTGGTCTTTGAACTGACGTCCAAGAAAACCCGCTACGAGGACCTGGGGGCCAAAAAGGGCATCTACGAGGTGCTGGGGGTTCAGGAGTATTTCATCTTTGACCCCCTGGGCGAGTACCTGCGCCCACCTCTTATAGGATTCCGGCTCACACCGGAGGGGTACCGGGAAGTGAAGGAGAGACCCCTGGTGAGCGAGGTGCTGGGGCTTCGGCTGGAGGTGGAGGGAAACCTGCTGCGACTGGTGGATCCCCGGACCGGTCAGCGGTTGCTGACGCCGCAGGAGGCCTACGAGGCCCATCGGCGGGCAGAGCAGCAGGCCAGGGAGGAGGCCGAGGCTCGTCGCCGGGCGGAAGAGGAACTGGAGCGGCTGCGGGCGGAACTGGCCCGGCTGAAGGAGGGATGAGTTCGGGGCCCGTGCCTGAGATCCGGAGTTGGAGGTTGGCGAAAGGCGTGGAAAAACGGCTATTCCCGTTGTTGGCTCTGGTTCTTGCTCTGACAGCACCTGCGGCGGTGCGCGCCGCGCCTGAGCCCCCGCGGACTGCCTTTGTCACAGGCGTGGTCGGGCACCGTCAGGAGCGCCCCCTCAGTTGTGAGGCCAGGTCCGCGGTGGACCTGGCTGCCTTCTGGGGCGTGGTAATCAGCGAAAGGGAGTTCTTCAACTCGCTTCCCCCGTCCGATAACCCCCACCGGGGGTTCGTTGGCAACGTGGACGATCCCCCCGGTTCCCTGCCCCCCGGCGGTTACGGCGTCTACAGCGGGCCCGTCGCGACCGCCCTGCGCCGGTACGGGCTGGACGCGCGGGCCCACACCTGGCTGGGTCTGGATGCTCTGAAGGAGGAACTGGCCGCAGGGCGTCCCGTCGTTATCTGGGCGACGTACCGGATGCTCCGGCCCGAAGTCGGTTCCTGGGTTGCGGCCGACGGCACCGTCTCCATCGTGGTCCAGTGGGAACACACCTTCATCGCCGTGGGCTACGATGAGAGCGGGGTCTATCTGATAGACGCTTATGACGGACAAACGCACTACTACCCGGTGGAACTCTTCCTGCCTGCCTGGATGCAATTGAACGAGATGGCCGTCACGGTCTCCGGCCCCCTTCCATCCCATCCCTACGACTGGGGAAAGGCCGCGGACCGAAATTGGTGAACCTGTCCATCCTACAATGGAGGTTAACCCATGCGCAGTCTCCGAGAGGTCCAGAAACTGCTGGAGAAAGTCGGTATCCCCGGTCGGGACGCTTACGATCTGCCCGATAGCCCCAAGCGCTTCCCGGACGGCGCCCACTACCGGATGGAGATCTCCGGTGTGGAACGCCCTCAGGTCCTGGAGGCGCTCATAGACGAGATGCAGAAGCGGAAAATCCCCATCCACCGTCTTATCTCCACCGTGATGGGCTCCACCTTGTTGGACGACGCGGAACTCCGGGACTTTGCCCAGATGGCGGCGGAGGCGAAATTGGAGGTCATCATCACACCGGGGCCCCGGTCGGGGTGGGATGTGGGGCGGCAGTTGGCGACGCCGGAGGGCGCCCTTTCCGGTCTCCGCTACCGCGGCTCGGACCAACTTTCCTATGTTGTTGCGGAAATTCTCCGGTGCATTGACATTGGCTTTCGGGGTTTCCTGTGTATTGACGAGGGACTGCTCTGGGTACTGAATCAGTTGAAGAAGACGGGCGACATTCCCCAGGACGTGGTCTTCAAAGTCAGCATCTTCGCTGGACATGCTTCTGCGGCGGGCGGGAAGGTGCTCCAGATGCTGGGCGCGTCCACCTTTAACCCCCTGGGTGACCTTTCCCTGCCCCAACTGGCGTCCATCCGTCAGGTCATAGACATTCCGATGGACCTGCACATCTATCTTTCCGATTCCTTCGGTGGCTTCAACCGGTTCTACGACGGGGCGGAGATGGCGCGGGTCTGCGCGCCCTGCTACTTCAAGATTGAGCCCGGCCCGGCGCTGGCCGCGGGGGCCGGAGCCATCTATCGGCCGTGGGTCAGCCCCGACTTTCTGGCCTGGCAGGCCCGTGAGAAGGTCAAGTACGCCCAGATTATCCACGAACTGATCCAGGCAACGAATCCGGCTCTGAAACTCTCCGATCAGGGTCCGGCCGACCTGGCGATTCCCAAACCGCGGTAAGGGCATCTGAAACACTTCGGAGGTCATGTAGCGCAGGCTGTTAGCCTGTAAAGATGCAGGCTGTTAGCCTGTACAGATGCAGGCCTGGCGGCCTGCGCTACAGCGCCGC
>JANXAH010000063.1 GCA_025062415.1 Anaerolineae bacterium
GTGTTGCCGGAGGGGCTGCCGTCGGGGGAGTACCGGCTGATGGCGGGGATGTACCGGTATGGAGGTCCCCGGCTGACCACGCCTGATGGAACCGACGCGGTTCTGCTGGCGACGTTCAGAGTGGAGGATTGACGGATGGCGGCGGCCCGAAAGGGCCGCCGCCGCAAACCCCGTAACCTTGAATGCGCTTGGGAGCGACGAATGAGCCGTCTTTTTCGCAGGTTGATTCCTGTAGTGGTCCTGCTGGGCTTGTGGTGGATTCCAGCGCGAGCCGCCATCGGCCCGACGATGGTCTGCGGCGACGATATGCTGCTACATCTGCTGCGGGTGGTCCAGATAGACCACCTCTGGTCCCAGGGAATTTTATATGCCCGCCTGGCGCCGGATATGGGGTGGGGCTTCGGGTATCCCGTCTTCAATTTCTACCCACCCCTTTCCTACTACGTGGCCCTGCTGATCGCCCGGCTGAGTTTCGGCATCCCGCTGGGGGTCCGCATCGCCCAGGCGCTGACGTTTCTGCTGGCGGGTCTGGGGGTGTACTCCCTGACGCGGGACTTTTTCCGGGAAGAAGCGGCCCTGGTCGCTGGTATTGCGGCGATGTATGCACCCTACGTCGCCTACAATCCCCTCTACCGGGGGGCGATGCCGGAAGCGATGGGGTGGGTCCTGCTCCCTTGGGCCTGGTGGGCCGTGGGCCGGGCCGTCCGGACGGGTCGGAAGGGGTGGTTTGCTGCGGGAACCCTTCTCTTCGGCGCGCTGCTGATCACCCACAGTGTCGGCGCCGTGGTGGGCACTCCCCTCGTTTCCCTCTACGCGCTGATGGAGGCGCTTTCCCGGTCGTCTCTCCCGCGGCGCCGGAGGCTGCTGACCGCCGTCCTCATTGTCGGGCTGGGTCTGGGGCTCTCCCTCTTCTTCTGGATTCCGGCCCAGGCGGAGCGCCCCCTGGTCCAACTGGAAAGGGTTCCCTACGGCTTTCCTGGCGGCTACCGGTCTCATTTCTTCTCTCTGGGATACACGGTCTTCGCATGGGAACCAGTTCGGCCCGACCTGATCAATACCTATCCTCCCCGTTCGCTGGGCCTGGTGTCGGTCCTCCTGGGGCTGCCAGGCCTGATGGGGCTTTTCCGGTTCCCCGACAGTCGCCGCCGACAGGTCGCCTTCTTCGGTGCCGTCTTTCTGCTCTCCACTCTGATGGCCCTTCCCGTTTCAGGGCCAATCTGGGAGGCTGTTCCCTTTTTGCACAACTTTCAGTTCCCCTGGCGCTTCCTGGGCCCGGCTGCCCTTTCTCTGTCGGTTCTCGTCGGCACAACGGCTGAACTGCTGGCCCGCTTCCGGTGGCGCGGTTTCGCCGTGGCGTTGATAGTTCTGGCCCTGGTCCTGGCCGATCTGGGATGGCTCCGGAACGTCCGCTACTGTCCTGGCTGGGACCGGGTTTCCATTGAGAGCCTATGGGCCTACGAGCACGTGGGCGGAGGGGTGGGTACATCGGGCGGGGAGTTCTTGCCCCGTCTGGTTCAGAGCCGCCCACCTTATTCAGCGGGAGACATTTTTGAACCAACGTCGCTTCCGGAGGGCGCCGTCCTCCAGATGGGAAAGACGGGGCCTTTCTTTGCCGAGGCGTGGGTAGAAAGCCCCGAACCCTCCCGGATCACCGTCAACCGTTTCCACTACCCTGGCTGGCGGGCCTGGGTGGACGGCCAGGAGGTGGAGGTTACACCGGAGGCGGGGTGGGGGCGGCTTACCTTCCCGGTCCCGGCGGGCCGTCATCACATCGTGGTGCGCTTTGGGGAGACACCGCTGCGGCTGGCGGCGGATGTTCTCTCCGCGCTGTCGCTGCTGGCGATGGTGGTGTTGGCTCTGACCCCCACCCCTGTATTCCCTGCTCCGTCCACGGGGGAGAGGGCAGTGACCCCCATCCCTGTATCCCCTCCCCCGTCCACGGGGGAGGGGGCTGGGGGGTGGGGATTGCTCCTCCTCCCCCTTCTGGTTACGGCGGTGGTTTTTCTGACCGAGCGCTTCCAGTTGCCGCCGGTCTACGAGCGCCGCCTAACAGAAGAGGGAATTCGGGGGGTCTCCGTCCCGATGCGCGTGACCTACGATGGGCAGTTTCACCTCCTGGGGATGGAGCCGATTCCGGCGTCGGTTCCGGCCAACCGGCCAGTGCCGGTCCGGCTCTA
>JANXAH010000082.1 GCA_025062415.1 Anaerolineae bacterium
CCGCAACTTCTTATTAGGATCTACCGCCGAGGAAACCGGTCCAGCACTTTGCCCGGCGTCGCCATCGCCACCCGGTCCCCGATGTCCAGTTCCTCCAAGGGCTTGCCTGAAGGCGCCCGCGAGACCGCAAACACGAAGATATCCTCCCCCGGCTCTGCAAACCGTCGGTCCACATAGGCCATCCCTACCAGATACCCCTCCGTGTCCATCGCACAGGAGGTCACCTGCCCGATGACCCGACCCCGCCGCTCCACCACCCGGTCGCCCTGCTCCGGGACAGGTACACCTTTCTCCGTCAGCCGGAAGCGGATGATGGTCATCTTTCGCTGCGCCGCGCGGCGGCGGAAGGCCTCCCGACCGATGAAGAAAGGCTTGTAGAGTTTGACGTACCCTTCCAGCCCTGCCTCGTCGGGCCGGATGTCCAGCGGGCCTGCCAGCTCGTGGCCGTAGAGGGGGAGACCGGCCTCAATCCGCAGGGAGTCCCGCGCGGCCAGCCCCGCCGGCCGCAGCCCCAGCGTCGCGCCGTAGCGGAGCAGCAGTTCCCAGAGGAGCGGGGCCCAGTCCGGATGGACGAAAATCTCAAACCCCATCCGCTCGCCCGTGTAGCCCGTGCGGGCGATGATGAGGTCAAAGACACCGCCGGGGGCCTCGGGCCAGGGCCAGCGGACCTCTATCAGTTCAGTCCGCTGCATCGCCAGAAGTTTGCCGCGGATTTCGTCGGCCGCAGGGCCCTTGGGGCTGGCCGCCAGCCACGCCAGCAGGATATCCCGCGAGCGCGGCCCCTGCAGGGCGATGTTCACCCGCCAGAGGTGCTCCCGGTCCGGCGCACGCAGGTCCACCAGTTCTGCCCGGAAGGGCGAACGAACCCACGGACGGTCGGGGTCTATCTGAACCCGGCCCTCGTTGACTGCGTTCAGCCAGGCCCAGTCTTTGGCCGTGTTGGCGGCATTGACCACCAGCATATATCGCCCCGGCGCGCGCATGTAGACCATGATGTCGTCTATGACGCGGCCCTCGGGGTCCAGCAGAAAGCCGTAGTGGGACTCCCCTGGCCGGAGCCGGTTCACATCGTTGGTGGTGACCAGGTCCAGAAAGGCAGCGGCGTGAGGTCCAGAGACCTCAAAGATGCCCATGTGGCCCACGTCAAAGAGCCCCGCCGCACCCCGGACGGCGCGGTGTTCGTCCAGGACGGGGCCGTAGCGCAGGGGCATCTCCCAGCCCGCAAAGGGAACAAAGTGCGCGCCCAGGTTCCGGTGGGCCTCATAGAGGGGCGTGCGTCGCAGGGGCTCCTCCGGGGACTCCCACTCAAAGGGCGGGAGCGGCTCCCCACGGGGCTCCGCAGAGCGGTGGGCTGAGAGGCCAATATAGTAGGGTTTAGTAGAAAGAGGTGGGACAAAGGGACCTTCGGGCGGAAGGCGATCGGGCGCTGTCGTGGGCCCCAGATTGCGGACGATGACCGGCCCGGGCAGTTTGGCCTGCAGGTCCTGGGGGTCAAAGAGGACGTAGCCATCGGAGAGGGCCCGGAGCCAGGCCAGAACCCGCTGGAAGGCCGCCGAGGGCACAGCCAGCCGATACCGCTGATGCCCAAAGGTGGGCCGGGAGACATAGCCCCGGGCCATCACCTGCCCGTCGGGCTCCAGGAGCGTCGCCGGGCGCCAGGTATCCGGCGGGAGATGGTCGGTCTCTTCTACCAGGACGTAGCTCAGAAAGGCGAGGGCCGCGTTCCCTTCCAGTTCTATCAGCCCCCACTCCCCAGCCGGGGCCTGGGTATCAGTGATGAGACAGTGGTGGGGATAACCCGAACAGCGGACCTCGTAGTCCACCGATGCTCTCGCTGCCAGTTCTGCCACAGCCAGGCGGGCCTCTTCCAGCGCGTCAAACTCCACCTTGCCCCGGTAGACAGGGCCCTGACGGCCCGGATAGGTGAAGGGCCGGATGGACTTCAGGGTTCGGGAGATGAGGCGGGCCAGTTCGGCCATCTCCGGCTCTTTGAGCCCCCGCTGGGTAACCCAGGGCGTGCCAAATCGGATGCCGCTGGCCAGCGCGGGCGATGGGTCGCCCGGAAGGGTGTTACGGTTGCAGACGATGCCCACCAGGTCCAACACGCGCGCGGCGGTATCGCCCAGGAGCGGTTCGCCGAAGGGGCCGCGGATGGTCTTGCAGTCCACCACCAGCAGGTGGGAATCGGTGCCACCGTAGGCGACGCGCATTCCCTCTTCGGTAAGGGCACGGGCCAGGGCCCTCGCGTTGGCGACAATCTGGTGTTGTAGACGGCGGAACTTCTCCGTCCGCGCCAGCCGGAAGGCTACCGCCATTGCGACGAACTTGTTGACATGGGGCCCACCCTGAAGGCCAGGAAAGACGGCGTGGTCAATCCGGCGGGCCAGGAGCGGATCGGTGGTCAGGATGCAGGCGCCGCGCGGCCCGCAGAGGGTCTTGTGGGTGGTGAAAGTGATGACGTGGGCGTAGCCCAGGGGGCTTGGGTAGGCCCCTGCGGCCACCATCCCGGCCACGTGGGCAATATCCGCCAGCAGGTAGGCCCCTACCCGATCGGCGATCTCCCGGAATTTGGCCCAGTCGGGGACGCGCGGGTAGGAGGTATACCCGGCGATGATGATGCGGGGGCGGTGTTCCAGCGCCAGGGCCTCTATCTGGTCGTAGTCTATCAGTTCGGTGCGGGGGTCCACACCATAGAAGACGGCCCGATAGCGCTGGCCAGAGACGTTAGCAGGAGCACCGTGGGTGAGGTGGCCGCCATGGGTGAGGTTCATACCCATAATGACGTCGCCGGGCTTCAGGAGTGCCTCGTAGACGGCGATGTTGGCCGGCGCGCCGGAGAGGGGCTGAACGTTGACGTAGATGCGGTCGGCGGGGATGGTCTCGGTGGCGAAGGCCTCGGCGCAGCGGCGGCGGGCCAGGGCTTCGGCGACGTCGGCGTACTCCACACCCATGTAGTAGCGGAGGTCGCCGTAGCGCCGATAGAAGGCCATGTGGGCCTCGTAGTCCAGAATCTGCTCCTCCGTCATCCAGCGGGTTTCGGGAGGGGGGTACCCCTCGGCGTAGATGTTGGTGAAAACAGAGCCCAGCGCCTGCCGGACCGCGCGCGGGGTGTAACTCTCGGAGGGGATCATAATCAGTTTTCGGGCCTGTCGCTCCTCCTCCAGCCGAATGAGTTCGGCGACGGCTGGGTCCAGTTGTTCCAGGTCTTCGGGGAAAAGAAAGTTTTCCATATCACCTCCGTGGGAGATGCGGATGAGCGGTTCTGAGGCGGCCGGAAACTGCCGCCGGGCTCAACCTCTGGGGTATTTTATCCCAACCTGGGAGGGTGTCAACCTCCTCGGGCGCCGACTGTTGCGGCTTTACCGATTGCTCCAATAAAGTCTATTTTCACCACAGCGGCTGTGTCGCTGCAGTAGAAGATTTCTGCTTTTTGCGCAGGATCCACCGCAGACGGGCCAGTTGGGAGAGATGCCGGATAGCCCGCGCAGCCTGACGAGCCCTCTGGGGGTCTGGCAGGCGGGTACCATAGGTGACCCCTTGGTATTCCTCCAGGAGTTGCCGGACGGCTTCGGTGGTCTCCGGGAGGAGGCGCACCAGCCGCGCCCCCCGCTCCGCCGGAGTCTCCCCTGGCCCAGCGGGAACTCCCAGCCGGGAGAGGGCGCGGTTCAGTTCCAGGTAGGCTCGCGCCACTTCCGGGAGGGTGGCTTCGTAGGCCCACCGTTGGATCAGGGGGGGCGGCTCCAATCCGGCCTGGCGGATTCCCCGTTCCAGAAGGACCGGGAAGGGGGACATCCGGAACGGCACCCGGCGCCGAAACCGGGCCGCCAGAAGCATCAGAAGAAGTCCTGCAGTTCCCGCCAGCCACGCCCACGGGAAGAGCCGCCTCTGCGGACTCGGCGGAGGAAGTCGGGGAGGCGTCGGTTCCCCTTCCCCTGGTTCCTCCATCTCCTCCAGGCGTGCCAGGCGCCGCTCCATCCAGTCCTGGGGGAGGAGTTCCTGTTCCTCCAGGGATTCGCCGGAGGGGCGAATGATTTCCGGCTGAATGGCCGTTGGTTCAAATTCCACCCAGCCAACGCCAGGGAAGTAGACCTCGGGCCAGGCATGGGCGTCCCGTTCCCGAACCAAGTAGGCTCCTGTCTGGAGGTCCCATTCCCCCCGGGCGAACCCCACCGCCAGCCGGGCTGGGATGCCCAGGGAGCGTAGGAGCACGACTTCCGCGGTCGCGTAGTAGGTGCAGAACCCACGTCGGTGATCAAAGAGGAACCAGTCCACCAGTTCCCGGCCGCGCGGGGGCTCTGGGACCCTGGGACTGTATCGGATGTTGTAGCGCAGGTACTCCGTAATGGCGACCGCGATGTCGTACGGGGTCTCTTTGCCCCGGGCAATTTCCTGGGCCAGCGCGCGGGTTCGGGGCGTGATGTCGGAGGGCAGTTGGAGGTACCGCTCCGTCACCCAGGCTGGGTAATCCGTCCCGGCGGCCCGGAGTTGGGCCGCCGTCGCAGCGGTCAGCAGGGAACCGGCCCGGTACGTCTCACCGGCCCGGAGAGGGGGGTCGGCATGCAGGGCCGCCACATCGGGAGGGTCACTGGAATACAGGTCTGCCCGAACCGGCACGTCTACCCATACTGGTTGAGGGGCCAGGTAGAGGAGGGAGAGGGGAGAAAGGGTCGTGTAGGTGAAAACCGCAGGCCATCGTCCCTCCGTCTCCGGTTGGGTGACCCCTGCAAAGGGCTGTACGGAAAGGTAATGCTCAACCCAGAGGCCATCCCGATACGTGTCGTAGACCCGGGCCCGCCAATAATAGGCGACACCAGGGGGTGGCGAAGGGCCTTTCACCCGCAGCAGGGGGGTGTCACCCAGCAGGGCACTTTGTCCCAGGGCCAGTTGGGGGCCGTAGTATTCCCCGACCGGGACAAGAGCGCCACCTTCCAGCGGCTCAAAGAGGTTGCTGATACGCTCCCGGAACCGTGTCCAGGGCCGGGCCACGTTCTCCCACGCCCGCTGAACGGACTGGACCATCGTCCGGGGGGCTGGAAGGGCCCACGCCAGAAGGACGACGATCAGGACAAATCGCAGGGCAAATCGGCCCCAGTCCAGCCCCAGGAAAGGGGGAAGGATGACCCGTTCGGTCCGCCACTTCCGCTGATACCGCAGGTAGGCCAAACGGGAGATCAGAAGAAGCGCGAAGAAGATGTACAGGGCCAGAATCCAGATTCGGGAGGGCGGAACCGGGTCGTAAATCTGGACGACGACAGATGTCAGGCCAGGAGGAATCAGGGCCCGCCAGGGGTCGCCGCGCCGGGCGACGACGTATCCTGCCCCCACGCTCATTCCCCAGAACAGGATGGCCATCAGCGTCAGGAAGAGCAGGGGGTCCCGGACAGGCTCACGCGCGACAAACTGATCCAGAGCCACCCACAGGCGGTCCCGGAGAAGAAGTACCCGCTGGGGCCAGAGAAGGTCCCCCTTCAGGGTCAGCCCCAGTTGCCAGGGGATCAGGAAAAGGCCGTAGGCGGAGCCCAGCAGAAAACAGGGAAGGGGTAGGAACCGGCTCTGCCCCAGGAGTAAGCCAACGACGCCGCCCCAGAAGGACACCGTCTGCAACAGAATGAGGTGTTCCGTCCAGTTTGTAGCGACCACGCGCCCAGCGGCCGTGCTCAATGCGGCCAGCAGGTAAAGCGCTGCAAGCCAATCTCCCCAGCGGGATCCGGCATCGGGATCAAAGAGACTTCCGAAGGAACTTCTGGCTTCCATCGTTCCCAAACCACGCAGTACGTATCACGCAACACGTCTCACAAAGCCCCAAATACGGCTTCCAGATTGGCGCCGAAAGGGATCTGGTAGACGGGGATGCGGGCTGCGGTCAACGCAGCGGCCAGCCGAGTGGTTCCCTCCGGGCCTCCGAAGGTCGCTGCGTTCAGGAGCACCGCGATGGGCCGCAGCCCGCGCCGGGCCTGTTCGGCTATCGCCACTGCCACTTCCTGCTGAACTGCGGGGGTAATCACGACGAGCGTGCTCCCTCGCGGGATATGCCGGGCACGGGCCCGCAGGAGGGCCGGGAGGGGGAACTCCCCGTCGGCCTGAAAGACCGCCAGAGCCTCCAGCATCTTGTTCAACTGGCGTCCACCCCGGTCCGGTGGAAGGACCATCGGCGTGGCTCCCCATCCGATCAGCCCCACCGCCCGACCCTGCTTCAGGAAGTACTCCCCCAGAGAAGCGGCGATGGTCACAGCGTACTCTTCAGTGGAGGGGGGAAGCGCCACCCGGAACCGAGGGGTCCACAGAGTCTCCATTGCGCCCGGCATCGGTGTGCCCTCGCGAGCAACGTGGACCTGCCGGTCGGCGTCCACAACGATCCAGACCTCTGCCAGAGGGTCCAGTTCAAACTCCTTCACGATGAGTCGGTCCCGTCGCGCCGTGCTGGGCCAGTGGATGCGGTTCAGGGGGTCGCCGGGCGCATACTCCCGAATGCCCGCCGCGTTGGGCGTGACCTGGGAAGTTCGGCGACGGAGCGCCTCCCCGCCGGGCAGAAGCCCTGGTGGGGAGGGAAACGCTCGGATCGGGACCGTCATCGGATACACCAGAAGGGCGGATGCTGGAGGGAACACCCGTCGGGCTGGAAAAAGGCCGAAGGGATCGCCGGAGATCAGTTCGGTGGGGCCCAGCGGAAAAACGCCGCGCCGGCTCAGGCGGGTGCGGGCCCGGTAGGAATGGGAGGACCGGCCCCGCAGAACCGTCAGCACTCGTGAGCCCTGAGCGGACGGGAGCGGAGAAGCGTCCCGAACTTCTACCCAGGGGCAGAGCAAACGGCTGGTATTGCGAACCTCAAACCGTTCCTCAAAAATCTGGCCGACCTGGGATCGGAGCGTGCGGGTGCGTCGCTGAACGGCGAGCCCATGGAGGGCAAGACGGGACCAGGCCCAACTTCCGAGGAGTAGAAAGGTCCAGAGATAGACCAGGTGGAGATAAATGGGAGCATTGGTTATGCTTAGCCCCAACAGGCTCAGGCCCAACAGCACCAGAACAACGCGCAGCGGAGTCGTCATTTCCCCTCCGGGGTCATCATAGCGCAGAACTGCTGGAAGTGCAAACTGTCGCGTATTGCATATTTACGAGCTGTGTGAAACGTGATACGCGCGATACGCCACACGCACCATGCGACGTGCGACACGCAATACGGGGCACCCCCCACGATCAGTTGCCTCTCCCGGATTTTGTGCTACAATACACTTCCAACAGCGCGTATCAGAGTGATGATGCGCTTTGACGTGTTGACCCTGTTTCCGGGAATGTTCACCGGCCCGCTGGAGGAAAGTATTCTGAAACGGGCACAGGAACGGGGTATTGTTTCTATCCATATCCACAACATCCGGGACTATGCGACGGGCCGTCACCGCATCACCGATGATGCTCCCTATGGAGGTGGGGGCGGGATGGTGATGAAGCCGGAGCCCATCTTTGCTGCAGTGGAGGCGATTCTCGGCGACGAAAAAAACGTGCCAATTATTCTTCTCAGCCCTCAGGGCCGCCTCTTTACCCACGAGGTTGCTAAGGAACTCTCCAGACACCATCGGCTGGTGCTTATCTGTGGACGCTATGAAGGTGTAGATGAGCGGGTGCGGGAGCATCTGGCCACAGACGAAATCTCCATTGGCGACTATGTTCTCAGCGGTGGAGAACTAGCCGCGATGGTCATCATAGATGCGGTCACCCGGTTGCTGCCCGGTGTTTTGGGTGACCCAGGGGCGACCTTTGAGGATTCCTATGCCTGGGGGCTGCTGGAGTATCCTCATTATACCCGTCCTGCTGTCTTTCGGGGATGGGCGGTGCCGGAGGTGCTCCTTTCGGGAAACCACGCCGCCATTGCCCGATGGCGGCGGGAGCAGGCCCTGAAGCGCACGCTGGAGCGACGGCCCGATCTTCTGGAGAAGGCCCGGCTGACAGAAGAGGATCGGGCCTTTCTGGCCCGATTAGGTTGGAAAGGGCCATCCTCAAGCCGTAGCGACACGTAGTACGGGATTTTGCGTCCATTCTGATTGAACTTTTTTGCCCCCAATGTGGTAATACATTATGGAAACAGGAGCGAATTGGCAGGACCCCCCCGACGGAACGCTGATCCTGCGGCTGCGCCAAGGGGATACTTCGGCCCTGGCAGACATCTACGAGAGGTACAAGGACCGAGTTTATCGCACCGCCCTCGCAATCACCCGCGACCCGGCCGCTGCTGAGGATATCCTCCAGGAGTGCTTTGTCCGGCTCTTTACCCATGCCGATGGCCTGCGCACCACTGAGCCGGTGGGCCCCTGGCTATATCGGGTTGCCGTTAATTTGAGCGTGGACTGGCTCTCCCATCGCCAGCGCTGGTTCGGGTTGATCAACCGACTGATAGAGCGCTGGACAGCGCCCCTCAGGGTGGAGCGGGTTGTGGAGGAGCGGGAACTTCAGGAAAAGGTGCAGAACGCGATTCGTTCCCTACCCCTCTCCCAGCAGGTTGTCGTTGTTCTGCACTACCTGGAGGGCCTGAGCCTGAAAGAAATTGCAGAAATTCTGGAGGTCCCGGAAGGGACGGTTAAGTCGCGCCTCCATTACGCCCGGGAAGCGCTGCGGGAGCGGCTGACCGAATGGCGACCCGCCGTTGAGATGGTGTATGAATTGACCTGAGTTCAAATGGACGTGCTGGACCTTTTGATTGCCCGAACCCTGAAAGCCCGATGGGGAAACTGTAGACCGCCTGCCCGTGCCTGGGGTGAGATTCATCGCCAGGTTGTAGCGTATTTGTCGTGGCACAATGCTCCCATAGAGGAGTACCGGTGGAGCCGACCCGATGTGAGGACACAATCTTCATTCTTATCTCCCTTTCCAGCACCTGGCTCTTTCTTCTGGCGGTACGACTTGCTGGTGTTGCGTTTTGCCTGATAGGTGTCTTTATCGTCCCTGGTTATAACCTGATCTTCCATGGAGCGAAGTCTTTGTGGCGATTCTGATGGAGGTGAAGAATCTGATGACCCGTTTCTACACCCGGGAGGTCTGCCATCGGGTGTAAAAACGATCTCCAACCCGTATCGGATTGACGGGCTTCGGACTGTCTATAACACACCCTGACGCTTTATCAGGTCCGGACAGAGATCACGCTGTGGCCAATGCAACTGATAGTGTGAGGGGAAAATGTCCCGTCCCGAAGGAAACATTGGGGTAACCGAGATCACCTGGGAGGATCTGCTCCGGGTGCTGGAGGAGCGTCCGGAGTGGCTGGCGCGCGTCCGTCAAGTGGTATTCACCCAGGACCTGCTCTCATTACCGGAGGCTGTCCGGGAACTGGTGGAGGCTCATCGCCGGGCAGAGGAGCGCCTAACGCGCCTGGAGACTGTTGTTCAAGAACTGCTGGAGGCTCATCGCCGGGCAGAGGAGCGCCTAACGCGCCTGGAGATTGCTGTTAAAGAACTGCGGGAGGCTCAGGAGCAGACCAGTCAGCAGATTCGGGAACTGCGGGAGGCTCAGGAGCAGACCAATCAGCAGATTCGGGAACTGCGGGAGGCCCAGGAGCAGACCAGTCAGCAGATTCGGGAACTGCGGGAGGCCCAGGAGCAGACCAATCAGCAGATTGAGCGAATCTGGAAGGTTATAGAACAAAATAGCATCCAGATTCGGGAACTGCGGGAGGCTCAAGAGCAGACCAATCAGCAGATTCGGGAAATCTGGAAGGCGCTGGAAGAGACCAATCGTCGCGTTCAGGCCCTGGAGTCTATCGTTCGGGACCTGGTTAAAACAGTCGGCGAACTGACCGATTCGGTTCGGACCCTCAGCAGGGATATGGCCCGAATGAAGGGCTTTTACCTGGAAATGCAGTATCGGCAGAAAGCATCCGCGTACTTCGGTCGCCTTTTGCGTTCCATCCGGGTAATGACGCCTGCCGATATAGAAGACTTCCTGGAATCCAGGCTGACGTCCGAGGAAATGGAAGACCTGATGCTCCTGGATCTCATCGTCTCCGGGCGACTCCGCCGCGATCCCCAACGGCCAGAGGTGATGCTGGCGTTGGAGATTTCCTACATTGTGGATAAAGAGGACATCCGGCGGGCACGGGAGCGGGCCCTCCTGCTGCGCAAAGCGGGTTTTCGGGCCGTTCCGGCTGTGGCAGGAGCAGAGGTCCCTTCGGAACTCCTGGACTTTGCCCGGGCGGTGCGAGTAGCGATGTTTGAGGATGGGCGAGTTTTCCTGTGGGACGAGGCGATAGAGGAGGTTCTGGACATGTAAAACTTTAGCCTTGACCATCAGATAGCGGGAAACTCAAGTCATACCAAACGCGATATTCCCCACTTTGGTTGTAGCCTTTATGGACATCGGTTCCTACGCATTGAGTTTTGCGGCTCTGGCCTTCCTGGGAATCGGGGTGGAAATCGGGTATGCCGACTGGGGACAGTTATTGAGTTTTGCCCGCAACTGGATCACCAGTCTGGTGGATTACTGGTATATCGTAGTATGGCCCGGCCTTGCCCTGGTATTGTTCGTCCTGGCCTGGAATCTGGTCGGTGACGCTTTCCGGGACGCTCTGGACCCCAGGATGCGGAGCGTCCGCCGATAGCGGTGGAAACGTTGAATATAGGGGGCGGCCTATGGTCAGGTCGTCCCCTTTTTCTTGTGATTCCTATGTCCTCTGTCCAATCCTTTGCCGAGCGGCTCATCGCCAATGTGGAGCGGGTCATCGTTGGCAAACGGGAGGCCATAGAACTGACAGTCATCGGCCTCCTCTGCCAGGGGCACCTGCTCATTGAGGACGTTCCGGGCACGGGCAAGACGATGCTGGCCCGAAGCATCGCCCGTTCTCTGGGCTGCTCTTTCAGCCGCATCCAGTTCACGCCGGATATGCTTCCCAGCGACGTCACCGGCGTCTCCATCTACAACCAGGCCACCCGTCAGTTTGAGTTCCGCCCCGGCCCCATTATGGCCCAGATCGTCCTGGCCGACGAAATTAACCGGGCAACCCCCAAGACCCAGGCCGCGCTGCTGGAGGCGATGGAAGAGCGACAGGTGACTGTGGACGGTGTTACCCGTCCCCTGCCTCGCCCTTTTATGGTCCTGGCGACCCAGAACCCTATTGAGTATGAGGGCACCTTCCCTCTGCCGGAAGCGCAACTGGACCGTTTCCTCCTGCGGATTCGCCTGGGTTATCCAGGAATGGAAGACGAGATTCGCATTTTGGAGCGACAGCAGTTCCGCCACCCGATAGAGACGCTGGAACAGGTGGCGACGGTTCAGGAACTGGAGGCGGCCCAGGAGGCAGTCAAGGCGGTGTATGTGGCCCCCGTGCTGAAGCGGTACATTGTGGACCTGGTGCGCCGGACGCGCGAGCACCCCGACGTCTACCTGGGGGCCAGCCCGCGCGGGAGCCTCACCCTCTACCGAGCCGGGCAGGCCCGGGCCGCCATCTACGGACGGGACTTTGTCCTCCCCGACGACGTGAAGGCACTGGTCCTTCCGGCGCTGGGCCACCGGCTGATCCTGGGGCCCGCGGCACGAATGCGGGACATCGCTCCGGAGGAGATTCTTCGGGACCTGCTGGAGCGGGTCCCGGTGCCCGGGGGGGACCTGCGGCCGTAGAGGGCGAAGGGGGGGGGGGGGGGGGGGGGGGGGGGGGGGGGGGGGGGGCGGCCCCCCCCCCCGCCCCCCCCCCCCGCGGGCGGCGGGGGGCGGGCGGCGGCGCCACGGGGC
>JANXAH010000118.1 GCA_025062415.1 Anaerolineae bacterium
GTTCGGTTTCGTCGCCAGGGGAGGTCGCGGGCCCTGTGCCCGAACCACTCCAGGAGCCGCTGTGCCAGGGACGACTCCATCCGGCATCCTTAAGAGCAGGTCCGAAAATTGAGTTCTCCGGGGACCTGCAGCGCTGTAGCGTGGGCTGCCATTGCAGGCTAAAAGCCTGCGTTGCAGGCTAAAGCCTGCGTTACGTTGCAGGCTAAAAGCCTGCGTACAGGCTGAAAGCCTGCGTTACGTTGCAGGCTAAAAGCCTGCGCTGCGTTGCAGGCTAAAAGCCTGCGCTGCGTTGCAGGCTAAAAGCCTGCGCTGCGTTGCAGGCTAAAAGCCTGCGCTGCGTTGCAGGCTAAAAGCCTGCGCTGCATTGCAGGCTAAAAGCCTGCGTTACACAAAAGCCTGCGCTACGTTGCAGGCTAAAAGCCTGCGTTAAGTTGCAGGCTAAAAGCCTGCGTTACACAAAAGCCTGCGTTACGTTGCAGGCTAAAAGCCTGCGTTACACAAAAGCCTGCGTTACGTTGCAGGCTAAAAGCCTGCGTTACATCGTCTTTCAGACGTGCTCTAACGGCCGGGGGCCCGAAGGAGGGCGTTGAGGGCCTTTCCCGCCTCCCGGCGTACCAGTGCCAGTACTTCGTCCCCCGCCTGAAGGACGGTGTCCCCGCGCGGGACCTGGATCTCCTCCCCCCGGACGACGGCCATCACCAGGCAGTCCGAGGGGATGGGGAGATCGGCGATGCGCTGGCTCTCTGCAGGGGCACCGGGCTCCAGTTTCTCCGTCACGATCGCCAGTTCCCCCCGCCGCAGCCGGACCAGGGTCATCATATCCCCCAGAGACATCTCCTCAGCGATGAGTTTCGCCAGCAGGTCCGATTGATTCAGCGCCACGTCTACCCCAGCCTCCGGGGTGAAAAGCCAGGCGTTGCGGGGGTTGTTCACTCGGGCGATGATGCGGGGGACGTGAAAGATGAAGCGCCCCATCATCGCCACCGCCAGGTTTGTCTCATCGTCCCCGGTAACAGCGACCAGAACGTCGGAGGAACGGATCCCTGCCTGCTCCAGGACACTCAGCCGCGTCCCATCTCCGTCCATCACGACCTCGGTGGGGAGTTCCCGGTAGAGACGGGCCAGGACGGTGGGCCGGTTCTCCACCACGCAGACCTCATACCCATCGGCCAGCAGCAGCAAAGCCAGGTGGGAGCCGACTTTCCCGCCGCCGACAATCAGGACGCGCATTCCAGCCCTCCTGCCTGAAGAATCTGGTTTCGCAGTTCCTCCAGCGCGTCTGTCGCCACGCTGATCCGGACGATGTCCCCGGCCTCCATCGGTGTATCGGGCGCAGGGATGCGGGCGCTTCCTCCACGGATGAGCACCGTGGGGACGACCTTCTCCGGGATGAAGAAAGAAGAAAACGGCCGACCGGCCCACGCGGGCGGAACCCGCACTTCCACAATGGTGATCTCACCATTGCCCAGCGTGTCCATCACGTTCAGCGCAGGCTGGCAGAGCAGTTGCTCCAGCCGGTGGACCCGCCATTCGGCGGCGGTCACGACCGGGACGCCAATGGCCTGGTAGAGGGCCGCCCGCTCCGGCTCAAAGAGCCGGGCGACGACGTTGGGGACTTTGAAGTGGTGGCGGGCGATGAAGGCGACCAGCAGGTTTGCCATCTCGTCGCTGGTCACCGCCGCAACGCCGTGGGCGTGCTCAATTCCCGCCCGCAGCAGCACATCCCGATCAAATCCGATGCCGGTGATGGTCCGGCCCCGGAAGTTTGGCCCCAGACGGCTGAACTGTTCCGGATTGGGGTCTATCACTACCACCTGGTGGCCCCGGCCCGCCAGGGTTCGGGCCAGCAGGGACCCCGTCCGTCCGCAGCCGACAACGATAATGTGCATAGAAACCTCCTGATTGCTTTCAAGCGAATGTTACACCGCAACTAAATCTTCTCTACAATCTCCTTGAACTCGTCAAAGGGGATGGCCGTGAGCGTTTGAGTCGTGCAGTGCCCGAAGACGTTCGCCAGCAGGGCCACGTGGGCCGCGGTTTTGGCGTCGGGGGCCTCAAAGATGTGCAGGAAGTCGTATTCCCCCAGCAGCGCGTAACTGGCGATGCGGCGAACCTGTGGGCACTCCTCCCGGAGCCTCCGGTCAAACTCCCGGTCCATCGCCGCCAGGGAACGAATTTCCCCAGGGCTTCGCAGTGAGATTTTGGAAAGCAGGATGAAGGTCGCCATCGCACACCTCCGAAAACAGACTTACGGGCCGGCAGCCAATACCGGCTCTATTCGTTCCATTGCCCAGTCTATCTCCTCGCGGGTGATGACCAGGGGAGGTGCGAAACGGATGACGTGCTCACGGGTCTCCTTACAGAGGACCCCCCGGTCCTTCAGAGCCTCACAGAAACGGCGGGCCCCACCGGCTTCGGGACGAAGTTCCACCCCGATGAGCAGCCCTTTTCCGCGCACTTCCTTGACGTATTCGCTCTCTATTCGGGAGAGCCGTCCCAGGAAGTAGCGGCCCAATTCCTCCGCCCGCGCGGGGAGGTTTTCCTCCACGATGACCCGAATCGCCGCTCGCGCCACCGCGCAGGCCAGGGGATTCCCGCCGAAGGTGGAGCCGTGGTCGCCGGGGCGAAAGACCCCCAGCACCTCGCGGGAGGCCAGGACCGCCGAGACCGGGTAGAAGCCGCCGGAGAGGGCCTTGCCGACGATCAGCGCATCGGGGCGGACGTTCTCCCAATCGCAGGCGAAGAGGCGGCCCGTCCGGCCCAGGCCGGTCTGAATCTCGTCGGCGATGAAGAGGACGTTGTGCCGGGAGCAGATTTCCCGCACTGCTTGCAGGTACCCCTCCGGCGGGACGACGACCCCGCCCTCCCCTTGGATGGGCTCCACCAGAAAGGCGACGGTGTTGGGAGTGATGGCCGCCTCCAGGGCCGCTGCGTCCCCGTAGGGAATGATGACGAAGCCAGGGGTAAAAGGACCAAATCCCTCCCGGTATTTGGGTTCAGTGGAGAACCCAACAATGGTGATGGTCCGCCCGTGGAAGTTCCCCGCGCAGACGATGATTTCCGCCCGGTCCGGCGGGACGCCCTTCACCGTGTACCCCCACTTCCGGGCGGCCTTGATGGCCGTCTCCACCGCCTCGGCCCCGGAGTTCATCGGGAGCATCATGTCGTAGCCGGTCAGTTCGCAGAGTTCTTTCGCCAGCAGGGGCAACTGGTCGTTGCGAAAGGCGCGGGAGGTGAGGGTCACCCGCTGGGCCTGCTCCACCAGAGCCTGCAGGATGCGAGGGTGGCAGTGTCCCTGGTTAACTGCGGAGTAGGCGCTGAGGCAATCCAAGTACCGGTTCCCCTCCACATCCCACACCCAGACGCCCTCCGCGCGAGTTATAACGACGTCTATGGGATGATAATTGTGGGCACCGTAGGTCTCTTCCAATCGGATGTAGTCCTCGGTTCGCATAAGACATTCCTCGCCACTGGGATGTTAAATGTTTCACCTAATTTTTGATTGCGGGGCTTTCTTTAACCAGCGCGCGCCAGGCCCGCTCCACCTGGACGCGGGTCTCCTCCAGGGTGGTATCCGTCCGGATGACGACGTCGGCCTGGGCGATCTTTTCCTCCTGGGGCGGTTGGGCGCGGATGCGCCGTTCCGCCTCCTCGCGGCTGAGGCCCCGGTCGGCCATCAGCCGCCGAACCTGTTCCTCAAAGGGACAGGTTGTGACCCACAGGGAGTGGCAGATCCGGGCCATCCCCGATTCTATCAGTTTGATGGCCTCCACGACCACGACGGGTGTCGGCGCGGCAGCGATGCGGCGGGCCACTTCCTCCCCCACCGCCGGATGGACGATGGCCTCCAGCCGGGCCAGCGCCGCTGGGTCGGAGAAGACGATGGCTCCCAGCCGGGCCCGGTCAATTTCTCCATCGGGACGAAGGATTTCCGGCCCGAAGGCCTCCACCACGGCTGCGTGGACGGGCGTCCCGGCCCGCATTACCTCGTGGGCCACCCGGTCGGCGTCAATGACCGTCGCTCCCAGGTCCGCCAGCATCCGGGCGACGGTGGACTTCCCGGTAGCGATGTTGCCGGTCAGCCCGATGAGCCATTTCATAGCGGGAGCCAGGTGCCGATACCCCGCTCCAGTGCCCGCTGGTAGACCAGCGGCGCGACGGCCATGTCGTCCAGGGCCAGCCCCAGGTTACAGGCGACGGTCCGCTCTTTGGGCGACTCACGCCCCGGCTTGCGCCCGGTGACCAGTTCCCCCAGGTCGGCGTAGATGGGCGGGATGTTCTGGAAATAGCCCTGGGCCCGGTAGTATTCCAACTGGGGGATGTCGTCGGTGCAGAATTTGTCCACCTCGCGCAGCGCATCGGGATGCCAGTAGGAATCAAAGTCCACCAGCGAGGCGAAGCCCCCTTCCTCAAACCAACCCCGTTGAATGGTGGCATGGGGGACCTTGAGGATGGGGCCCGCAGTCACTACAATGTCGCAGCCGGAGACGGCCTCCCGTGGGTGGCGGACTGGAACGACCTCCACGCCGAAGCGCTCGCTCATCTCCTGGACGTAGCGTTCCTGGGCCTCCGGCAGGATGTCGTAGGCCATCACGCGCCGGATAGGGAAGAGGACCATCAGGGCCTCCAGGTTGCTCCGGCCCTGGACGCCGCAGCCCAGGATGCCCACGACCGAGGAGTCGGGCCGCGCCAGGTAGCGGGCCGCCACGGCCGTCGCCGCGCCGGTCCGCTGGGCGGTGATCCACGTTGCGTCCATCACTGCCAGCGGCACGCCCGTCTCGGGGTCGTTGAGAATGAGCAGGCCATTGATGTAGGGAAGGCCCCGTTTGTAGTTCTCCGGATAGCCACTGATCCACTTCACCCCGGCGGAGCGCATCGCCGGGATGTACGCGGGCATCGCGTGGATGAAAGCATCGGGCATCGGATGAATCCCGGGCTTCGGGGGCATTTCCACCCGCCCCTCGCCCTTCTCCCGGAACATTGTCTCCAGGGCCTCTATGATTTCCGCCATCGTCACGCCCGCGGCCGCAACATCGGCCCGGGAAAGGTAGAGCAGTTTTCCCGTCGTCATATCTCCTCCAGGATTTGACGGAAGGGGAACCATTCACCCTTCCGGTTCTCCGGCCCCGGCCCTTTCGGGGCCCGGTCGTAATAGAGACCAAAGACCTCGCCGCTTTCGGTCCGGACCCGGCAGTCATCTCGCCCGACCCCCCACGTGCCCCGGCGCTCCACGGCCCTGGCCCGGTAGGAGCCCCGTTCTTTGATGTAGAAGGCGGCGGTCTTGCCGCGCGGTCGGTAGTCGTGCCGTTCCTTTAGCACCGACGCGACCCGGTAGACCCGTCCCTCCCAGACAAAGCGTCGGGCGGACCAGGCCGTTTCTCCAGCGCCGGGGGCCGGTCGTAGAGAACCTCTATGGCCGCGCCGATAAATCGGACCGAACGTTCATCCTTCATTATCCATCTGATCCATCTGCTGCCAGCAGAGAGGCGATCAGATTTTGTTTGGAGAAATCCCCACCGGTCAGATAGGTCATCAGCGTTTCCGGGCCCAGGAGGCGGCGGGTGATCTCGGTGAGGGGAAGTCCCTTTCCGGCGAGGTCCTGTGCCTGTGTGGCCAAATTTTCCCAATAGGCGATTTTGCGCCGGATGGCTCCGACTGCGTCTTCCACAACCCCTGCGTGGGCGCAGAAGAGAAGCCGGGGCTCCAGTTCCAGCACTTTCTTCAGGGAACGAAGAATCTGCCGGGCATCCTCCTCTCTCCGGATATACCGGGCCCGTTCGTGGATAAAGAGGTCACCGCTGAAGAGCCATCCCTCCCGCGGCTCAAAGAGGCAGACGTGGTCGGCGCTGTGGCCGGGCGTGGGGACCACGAGGAACTGGTATCGGTCGGTCTCCAACGTTGTGCCCAGTGGCTCCACCTGGAGGTTGCGGGGTTGACCCCAGACAAGCCGCCGGTAGAACTCCAGGTGGGGGAAATTCCGCAGAATCGGGAGTGCGCCTTCCGGCGCGGCAATGGGCAGGCCCAGTTCCCTCTGGAGCCAGTAATCCCCGCCGGAGTGGTCCTCGTGGTGGTGGGTATTCACGACCTGACGGACGGTCTGACCCCGGCACCAGGCCAGGAGTTCTCCAGCCGTTCCCGGACAGCCGGTATCAATCAGCAGACCATCCACCAGGTAGGCCTGGACGATGTAGAGCGGACGCCCAAAGAGGGTTCGGGCCATTTTGAGTCGGATGATAGGGCCATGATTGTAGACACGAAGCATTTCTTGCCCTTATCCCATATCCGAAGACTCAGGCTCTAACCGTGCCGGTGGGATCTCGGAGAGTTCACGCAGGCCGCTGGCCTGCACCCGCACAGACTAACGGCCTGCGCTACACGTAGCGTAGCCCTCTGGCCCGCAGACAACGGGCGAACAACCTGTGCTACACACCGCAGCATTTCATCCATTAGCCGCCGTCGGGCGCCGACTCCAGTCACCCTTGTTCGGCCCTTTGGCCTCCCGGTCGGCCTCCGTTGACCTCCGGATTCCGCACTCCGGACTTCGCGCTTTGCACTCCCAGTTCCCACGCCTCTTGCGCGCCTACCCACCTGCCGGACGTCGGGGCACCGCAGGGGCCGGTGAGGAGCGAAGGCGGATCTGAGGCGGTTGGGCCATCCGGACACCGATTTTCTCCTCCAGCGTGCGCTGAATGGTCTCCAGAATCCTCGTCGCCTGATCGGGGACATCCCGATCTCCAGCGGTCTCCACGTCCACCTCCACGGCGACCGCGTTCCTCTGGGCGCGGGAACGGGGCCGGACCCGCAGAACGCCGGGGAGTTGTTCCAGTTCGTAAGTGATGTGCTCGTCAATCGCGTTCAGGCTGATCTCCACCTGACCGCCATCCACCCGTGTGACCCGGACCATCCGGCGGGGCGGACGGCGCAGTTCCAGCCACAGGAGCAACGCAGCCAGAAGAAGCCAGACCAGGGCGAAGACGATGCCCAGGAGGAAGCGAAGGGGCGCTGCAATCGTATTCAGCCACTGAACTGTCTGAGCCGTCCATTCCCCCACCGCGTTCAACACCGGAATCGGCGCCACCAGCAGGACCACGCAGAGAGGAATGGTCAGCAGAAGCCCGACCACCATCACAACTCGGTTCACGATGTTCATTGGACACCTCCAGGTAGGGGAGCACAATTACAGTTGCTTCAATCGGCTTACCCACTCATCAGAGTGAGGACATCGGGCCCGGATAACCGCGAGTCCGATCCGACTTGCGATAAGCGGCCCGTGCAAGGGCTTGCGATATTAGAGAATTGATTAACCAGCGTGAC
>JANXAH010000132.1 GCA_025062415.1 Anaerolineae bacterium
ACCCGGATGGGCTTTGGACCATTCCAGTACCGATTCCAGAACCTGAGATATTTGCGCAACAACCTCCTGGTTCATCTCTCTCCCTCTCACTGGTTATCGTTTACTATTCTACCTCATCCGACGAAAGTGGGACACACCCGCCGGAGGCCCAGGAAAGGCCGATTTCTAATCGGCGCTAGGCGCTGGCTGAAGACAGTCTTTTTGGTCCTGGGCCGAATGTCGGCCTGTGCCGACGTAGGATTTGCGTCCGCGCAGGCAGACGCAAGGCCGGAGGCCCAGGGAGGCCGATGTCCAACCGGCGCAGAGGCGCTGGCGGGAACTCAATCTACCACCGGACCCACGAGGGAGTCTCCGTGCCCTCGTCATCCTGGAGTAGGAAGGGATGGGAGATGAGTCTTCCTGCCTCTTGCATTCTTTCCTCATCTGGCTAAAATTACAGAGTACGCAACACGCAATACGGAGTATCGCTATGAAGCGAGTCATCCTGCCGACGATCTTCCTGCTCCTGGCCCTGGGGGCCTGCATGCCGATGCCAACGGGCACGGCCCAGAATGCGCCGTCCCCCATGCCGCCTGTACCCACCGCGCCGCCGTCCACGCCTACCCCAGAGCGCCCGCTGGCCGCGAGGGTTAACGGTCAACCCATCTATTTGGTAGACTACGAGCGACAAGTGGCCCAGTACCAGGACGCGCTGGCCGCTTCCGGTATAGACATTGCCAGTCCCGAAGGACAGGAGCGGCTTCGCCAGATGCGGGTGCAGATTCTGGAATGGATGATAGAACAAGTACTCATAGAACAGGCTGCTGCTGGAATGAACATCACTGTGAGCGACGAGGAAGTTCAGGCTGCCGTTGCTCAGTTGGTCCAGGATGCCGGGAGCCAGGAAGCGTTCCAGGAACGTTTGGAGCGGAGCGGAATGACGCTGCAGGACCTGCAGGTCCAATTGCGAGCCGAACTCCTGCGGGCCCGGGTGCTGGAGAGAGCCCAGGCAACAGTACCCGAGCGGGCAGAGCAGGTCCATGCCCGCCACATCCTGGTGGATACACGGGAGCGGGCCGAGGCACTGTTGGGCCAAATCCAGGCCGGAGCAGATTTTGCTCAACTGGCCCGGATTTACTCTCAGGACGAAAGCACCCGGGATGCGGGCGGCGACCTGGGCTGGTTCCCACGCGGCATCCTGCTGGCACCGGAGGTGGAAGAGATGGCCTTCAACCTGCAGGCCGGACAGGTTGGACCAGTCGTCCAGAGCCAGTTCGGTTTTCACATCGTTCAGACCCTGGAGCGGAAGCAGGACGAACCGATCAGCCCGGAGCATCGCCAGTTGCTCCAGGACCGAGCCGTCCAGCGCTGGCTGGAGAGCCTGTGGAACCAGGCAACCATCGAGCGTTTTGTAGAATAAGCGGAGTACACAGCACGCAATAAATGGAGTACGCAACACGCAATTAAAACGAAAAAGATGAAGCGTGATATGCGTAGTGTGTCCTTTTTCAACCTGATGAGCGTCATATTATTGGGCCTCACAGGACTCCTGGTACTGGCCTACCTGGTGATCCTGATCAACCCATACGTTCTTTTTAACCCTTTCCCGCCGCCCAGGGAACTGGCCCGAGCGGAAAAGAGCACGCCGACGCTCACTGCAACCTCTACATCCGTTCTGCCCCCTACCTGGACGCCGACGGCGACACCTACTACAACGCTGACTCCCTTGCCTATCCCCACCCGAACACCGACCCGGTCGCTGTCGCCGACGCCTACCTGGCCGCCCACTGCGACATCTACACCCCGTGCCACTCGCGCGCCCTTCCCATTCACCTGCGAGGTAACCTATCGGGCCAATCTCTATGGCATACCCTGGTCGGGTGTGGCCGGGCACCTCCAGGACCTGGATGGAAATCCACTGCCTGGCTACCATGTAGCAGTGAACTGTCCGGGAATACCGGAGACACTGGACCAGGTGGCCGGAGCAGATGCCCGCTACAACCTGATGTACGAAAGCGGAGCCGCCTGGGAACGGGCCTGCGACCCCTCAGCGTACCGGGCACTGGAAATCCAGGTACGTATCTACGACAAATACCCCAGCCCGGACGGCACCTTCCACCCGGTCTCTGATTGGATCCAGGTCCAGTTGGGAGATTGGGCCACCCGTTCCCTGGGCTACATCACCTGCACACTGAACTGGGAGGAGTGGCGCGATCGATAACAAAGTACGAAAGACCAAGCATGTTATCCTGAATCTCCTAACAGTGATCTTGCTACTGGCGACAGGCGGGATGGCAGTGCTCTACCTGCTGATTGCCCTGAGACCCCCTGGATTCCTGAGCCTGTTTCCTTCGCCGACCGCCTGGCCATCGGCAACACCCACAGTGGAGGTAACAGCAACACCAGTGCCGACACCCATTTCCTTCCCTACCCCGACGGCCCTGCATCCGATACCGCTGACGCCGACACTGGAGCCATCCTTCCCGTTCGCGGCAACAGTGAAGACAAGCCCCCTCACCAGAACATCGGACTGCCGGACTGTGCTGACCGGAGTTGTCCTGGACCGCGAGGGGCATGGTCTGGAAGGATACCCGGTCCACCTGTGGACAGAACACACTATCCGGAATACGGAGGACCAGATTTTCTTTTCTGACCCCTTCGGGCGTTGGCAGACAGTTCTCCCACCAGAGCCCCATGGACTCTGGTACGTCCAATTGCACGCGCCGGATGCCCGTCTGGTCTACCCGCCGCTCTCGGCAATTGTGGCTTTTCGTATCCCGGATCCCTGCTCCCGGATCCTCGTGTCCTTTAGAGAACAGTAACGGAATACAGAATACGGAATACGGAATACGGAATACGCAACATGGGTACCCTCTACCTGGTCGCCACCCCTATCGGCAACCTGGAGGACATCACCCTGCGAGCGCTACAAGTGCTGAGAGAGGTCTCTCTCATCGCAGCGGAGGACACCCGCAGAGCACGGATTCTGCTGGCTCACTATGGCATTCCCACACCAGTAACCAGTTACTTTGAGGGCAACTGGCGGCAGAAGACGGACCGTATCCTGTGCCAACTGGAAGAAGGAGATGTGGCTTTGATCTCCGAAGCCGGAATGCCCGGCCTGTCCGACCCGGGCTACGAACTGGTACGGGCAGTGCTGGAGCGGGGATTCCCGGTAACTGCGGTTCCGGGCCCAACTGCGCTGATCACTGCACTAGTCCTCTCTGGCCTGCCTACGGCTCCGTTCCTGTATCTGGGATTTCTTCCCCGGCGGGCACCCCGGCGAAGAGCACTCTTGCAAGAGGTTGCTAGGATTCGGTGGACCCTGGTGGCCTTTGAGGCCCCCCATCGGTTGCTGGAATCTCTGGCCGATGTGGAGACCATTCTGGGTAACCGACCCATTGCCGTTTGCCGGGAACTGACCAAAATGTTTGAGGAGGTCTGGCGAGGGACGGTCAGCGGCGCGCGGGCCTATTTTGCCAACAGAGCGCCCCGAGGGGAGTTCACCCTGGTCATCGGCGGCGCGCTAGGAGAGGAGCGGTGGGACGAGACCACAGTCCGCGCGGCGCTGGAGGAGCGGCTGAAGGCTGGGATGTCGCCTGCCCAAGCCGCACGGGAAATCGCGGCTCTCTCCGGCTGGCCGCGTCGGGAAGTGTATGGCATCCTGACCACAGAGCAACACGAAACCCACAACATGCAAAGCATGCAGCATGAGGCGTGAATTGGGAACTACACTCTCCACAGCAAGTTCTGGAGGGGCTCCATGGTGAACCTGGATGACCCGAAACTCTATGAAGAACAGGACCCACAGCGAATGCGGGACCGTATCGCCGAATTGCCGGTTCACTGTGTCGATGCCTGGCGCCTGGTACAGGACCTGGTCCTGCCAGAGGAGTACCGGCGAGTCCGGCAGGTGATCGTGTTGGGTATGGGTGGGTCAGCCATTGGCGGCGCGCTGGCGGCCGCGCTGGTGGCAGACGAGTGTCCGGTGCCGGTGCTCGGCATCGGCGGATATGATTTACCTGCCCACGCCGGGCCGGAAACCCTGGTTATCGGCTCCAGTTACTCCGGCAATACAGAGGAAACGCTCTCGGCGTTTGCCCAGGCACTGGAACGAGGCTGCCGACTGGTTGCTATTGCTACTGGTGGCCAACTGGCAACCATAGCGGAAGAGAAGAGAATCCCCTTCCTTCGCTTCACTCCCTGCCTGGCTCCCCGGGCTGCCATCGGCTACTCCCTGGTGTTACTTCTGGGTATCCTCTGGCGTGCAGGCCTGATCCAGGATCCCGGCAATGAACTGGATGAAGCCGTGGCTGTGCTGAAAAATTGGCAACAGGAGTTACGTCCGGAGGTCCCAACAGTCCGCAACCCGGCCAAGCGATTGGCTGGGCAACTGGTAGGGCGGTTGCCAGTGATATATGGCGCGGGTTTCCTGGCACCGGTCGCCCGACGGTGGAAGGGCCAGTTCAATGAAAACGCCAAACAGTGGGCACTGTGGGAAGAAATGCCGGAACTGAACCACAACGCGGTGGTAGGATTGGGCCTGCCGGATGCGATTCGGGGGCAAGTATCCGTAGTGATGCTGCGCTCAACCCTGGACCACCCCCGCGTCCAGGCCCGCTGGGAAATCACGAAAGCATTGCTGCTTCATGAAGGCATCGCACCTGATGAAATCTGGGGGCAGGGAGAGAGCCATCTGGCCCAAATGCTGTCCCTCATTCACTTTGGAGATTACGTAAGCCTGTATCTGGCTCTACTGAATGGGACTGACCCCACCCCAGTGAAACCGATTGACTACCTGAAGGAGCAATTGGCCCGAAGAGATTGAGACTTCGTATAGCCTGACCTTTCTTCTCAACACGCCCAACTGGTCCACTTTCTTCCTCTGATGACTACACGAAACACCTGCAGCCAGAAGAAATGCGAAGCGATGTTTATGACTATACGAAAGAGCGGCACCGTTGATCTGTTCTGATGGAGAAAAACACCCCCCAACAGAAGTGTTGAGAAGGACTGCAAAATGGCCTTCAAGGACCGCTCCGCTCCAGCAATCCCGTTACTTCTGACGATTGTGGCCTTAACCCTCACGACGCCACGGGGGGCAGGACCGAGTGCTGTCTCGGTCCGAGCCTGTGGCCAGGAAATGGCCTGCGCCAATCCCCTGACTTCGGACTCCGGACTTTGGAGCCGGAACGCGGGCCCCCCAGGATTCAGACTCCCAGACACCGGATTCCTGGACTCCACCTGGTACGTCCAGCACGGCTTTGACCTGGAACCTCCGCTGCCAGCCGAACCCTGGCCGCGCCCCCTGCTCCCAACGTCGCCCGCCGCGGTCGCTCCGGCGGGCGATTTCTTCGTCTACCTGCCCCTGGTGGCGAAAGGGACCACGCCGGAGTTCCGGGCCCTCTGGGTTACCCGCTTTGACTGGACCCGCGCCGATGGCACCCCGGCCCAACCCTCAGCGTTGATGACCATCGCCGAACAGGCCGCCGCGGCAGGCTTCAACGTCCTGCTCTTCCAGATACGCGGGGTGGGGGACGCCTTCTACACCCCGGGCTACGAACCCTGGTCCCCCCGTCTGATGGGAACCGTAACCCGGACCCTGGGGATTTCCCCAGGTTTTGACCCGCTGGCGGTGCTCATAGAGGCCGCCCATGCCCGTGGCCTCCAGGTCCACGCCTACTTGAACGTCTACCCGACCTGGCCCTGCGGCGTTGGCGCACCGCCCGATGGCACCAGCCCACTGCACCCCTTCTGGGCCTTTTCCCGGACCAACGGGCGCGGCTGGAGCGCTTGGCGGGTCTACGATTCGGGCGGCAATCCGATGAACCTTATGACCTGCAGTTCCTACCTCTGGGCCACTCCAGCCTGGGAGGGGATGCGGGCCCACTTCCTGAACGTCGTCACCGACTTGGTGACCCGCTACGACATAGACGGGATTCACCTGGACTTGGTCCGCTATCCAGGCCCGAATTACTCCTATGATCCCTTCACGCCGGAGTTCTCAGATCCCGCGGCCCGGGCCGACTGGCAACGGGAGCAGGTCAACCTGCTGGTTCGGGAGACGTACCGGGTTGTGAAGGCCCACAAACCCAATGTCTGGGTGACAGCGGCTGTATGGGGCGTCTACCAGAACCGCTGGGGCTGGCCCTCCTTCAGCCAGGGCTACAGCGACTACTATCAGGACTCCAAACGCTGGTTGCGCGAGGGCTGGGTGGATGCTATCATGCCGATGATTTACCCGGCGGGTCCTTCATCCACCTGTCCGGACAGCACTGTCTGGACACTGGAGCGGTTCCAGGTACTGGTGGCGGACTTCCTGGCCGATGCCGGGGGTCGTTATGTTTTCCCCGGCATTCACGGCGGTTACGCCTGCTTTGACGATATTCTCAACCGCGTTCGGGCGAGCCGGGAACTGGGCGCGCAAGGACAGGCCATCTTCTCCCACGGCGCTATAAACAGCCGGGGCTACTGGGACGAACTGGCCCTCTGGGCCTACCCCGCTCCGGCGCCGGTGCCGCCCCTGCCGTAGCGATGTGGGAGAAGTGCTGATCCGTTGTCCTTTTTGGGGGGTGAAACCAATGAAAACCGTCGTTGCGGCTGCCCTGGGCGAATGCGTCCATGTCGCTGGAATCGTGAATTTCCTCCGGTTGGCCGAGGCTGCGGGGTGGCGCACGGTCTTCCTGGGCCCGGCGGTGCCGGTAGAGCGGGTGCTGGAGGTCGCCCGTCGCGAGAGGGCCGACCTGGTTGGCGTCTCCTATCGCCTGACCCCGGAGACCGGCGAGCGACTCCTGGCCCAGTTTGCCGAGGCCGCCGACGACCTCCGCAGCGCCGGAGTCCGCTTCGCCTTCGGCGGGACGCCTCCTGTCGCCGAGCGGGCCCGCGCAATGGGCTTCTTTGAGCGGGTCTTCATCGGCGGCGAGCCGGAGACGGAAGTCCTGGCCTACCTCAAGGGCCAGCCCGCCGAGGGCCGGAAGGAGACCGACTTCCCTCAGACGGCGGTGGAGCGCATCCGCTGGAAGGCCCCTTATCCTATCCTTCGCCACCACTTCGGCCTGCCCACGATGGAGGCCACTCTGGAGGGGATCGCCCGCATCGCCGAGGCGGGCGTCCTGGATGTCATCTCCCTGGGAATAGACCAGGACGCCCAGGAGAACTTCTTCCATCCGGAGCGGCAGGACCCCCGCCGTCGGGGCGCAGGCGGCGTCCCGGTCCGCACCCCCGACGACTACCGGGCCCTCTACCAGGCCAGTCGCCGGGGCAACTATCCCCTGATGCGCACCTATTCCGGCACCGATGACTTCATCCGGCTGGCCGAAATGTACGTGGAGACCATCCACATCGCGTGGTGTGCCATTCCCCTCTTCTGGTTCAACCGGATGGACGGGCGCGGCCCCTGGGACCTGGAGGGCTCTATCCGGGAACATCAGAAGGTCATGGCCTGGTACGGCGAACGGAACATCCCTGTGGAACTGAACGAACCCCACCACTGGGGGATGCGGGACGCGCCGGACGTGATTTTCGTCGTCTCCGCCTATCTCTCCGCCTACAACGCCCGCGCCTTTGGCGTCCGGGACTACATCGCCCAACTGATGTTCAACAGCCCCCCGACCCTCTCCGACCGGATGGACCTGGCGAAGATGCTGGCGATCCTGGAACTCATCGCGCCGCTGGCGGGGCCCGACTTCCGCATCTGGCGCCAGACCCGGACGGGGCTTCTGAGTTACCCGCTGGACCTGGTCGCGGCGCGCGCTCACCTGGCGACGACGGTGTATCTTCAAATGGCCCTGCGGCCGCACATTGTCCACGTCGTTGGTCACACGGAGGCCCACCATGCCGCCACCGCCGACAACGTCATAGAGGCCTGCAGGCTGGCCCAACGGGCCATAGAGAACGCGCTTCGGGGCCAGCCCGATATGACCGCCGACCCGCTCGTGCAGGAGCGGAAGAAGGAACTCATCCGCGAAGCGCAGGTCACCCTGGAAGCTATCCGCGCCCTGGCTGATCCGGACGTCTCCGACCCCCTGACCGACCCTGCTACTCTGGCCCGTGCGGTGACGACGGGAATCCTGGATGCCCCCCACCTGCGCAACAACCCCTACGCGCGCGGTCAGATTGTCACCCGGGTGGATGAGCGCGGGGCCTGCGTGGCAGTGGACCCCGATACCGGGCGTTCGCTCTGCGAGGAGGAACGTCTGGCCCGCCTGGGGATCAGATAGGGCCGCGGATGAACGCGGACCGGCGCGGATGAGTCTCCAGAACCCGTGAAATCATAGTTTCTCAGCAAAGGAGCCCTATGAGGGATAAAGTGTTCTACACCGTGGTCGGCGCCGGGCATGGGGGAAAGGCGATGGCGGCCCATCTGGCCCTGATGGGCTTCCCGGTCACCCTTTACAACCGGACGCCGGAGAATATCGCGGCCATCAAGGCCCGAGGCGGGATAGACCTGGAGAGCTTTGAGGGCGGCCCCCGAGGCTTCGGCCGCCTGGCGAACGTCACTTCGGATATGGCCGAGGCCCTGGCGGAGGCAGATATCGTCATGGTCGTTGTCCCCTCCACCGCCCATGCCGACATCGCCCGGACCGCCGCTCCCCACCTGCGGGATGGGCAAATTGTCGTCCTCAATCCGGGCCGGACTGGTGGCGCACTGGAGTTTGTCAAGGTCCTGCGGGATTGCGGCTGCGATGCCGACGTCACTGTCGCCGAGGCGGAGACCCTTATCTATGCCAGCCGGTCCGAAGGGCCGGCCCAGGCCCGCATTTTTGGCATTAAGGAGGCCGTCCCCATCGCCGCCCTTCCCGCCACCCGCACCCGCCGGGTTCTGGAGGCCCTGGCCCCTGCCTATCCCCAGTTCATAGACGGCATCAGTGTTCTCCACACCGGCCTGAACAATATGGGCGCTATCTTCCATCCCGCGCTGACCATTCTTAACGCCGGTCGGATAGAATCCACCGGCGGCGATTTCCAGTTCTACATTGAGGGCGTCACCCCGTCGGTGGCCCGGGTCCTGGAAGTGTTGGACCGGGAGCGGGTGACAGTGGCGGCGGCGCTGGGAATTCGGGCCCGGACAGCCCTGGAGTGGCTGAAGATGGCCTATGACGCGACCGGCGCCGACCTCTACGAGGCCATCCACAATCAGCCCGGCTACTACGGCATCAAGGCGCCTCCCACCCTGAACCATCGGTACATCACCGAGGACGTTCCCGCCAGCCTGGTCCCCATCGCCGCGCTGGGGGAACGGTACGGCGTCTCCGTGCGGGCGATGGACAGCATTATCCGCCTGGCCTGCATCATCCACCGGACCGACTATTGGCGGCGGGGACGAACGCTGGAACGAATGGGCATTGAGGGAATGAGCGTCAGCGAACTGACCCGATACGTGATGGAGGGCATTCTGCCCGGCTGATCCATCAAGGTTTGTGCATACGTTGAGACAGGGTATGACGCTCCCTGTTGGGAGATAAAGACCAGAAGGAGGTAAAGGCAATGGTCATAAGCACCGAGGAAAGGCGCACGCCGCCGCCCCCGTGGCAGGACGTCCCCTGGGAACAGTGGGAGGACTGGCGCTGGCAACTGGCCAACCGGATCACCACGGTGGAAGAACTGGCCCAGGTCATCCCGCTGACGGATGAAGAGAAGGCGATGATTGAGGAGTCGCTGGGAACCCTGCGGATGGCGATCACCCCCTACTACGCCAGTCTGATGGACCCGGACGATCCGGAGGATCCCATCCGCAAGCGGGCCGTGCCCACGCTTTATGAGAAGATCGTTCGTCCAGAAGACATGCGGGACCCGCTCCACGAGGACACCGACTCCCCCGTACCTGGCCTGACCCACCGCTATCCGGACCGGGTGCTCCTGCTGGTCACGGACCAGTGTGCGATGTACTGTCGTCACTGCACCCGCCGTCGCTATGCTGGGGAGACGGACATGCCCCGTTCCCAGGCGGAGATAGATGCCGCCATTGCCTACATCCGGGAGCACCGGGGCATCCGGGACGTCCTGCTCAGCGGCGGCGACCCCTTTACTCTCTCCACTGAACGGCTGGAGTATATCGTGGCGAAACTCCGGGAGATTCCCCACGTGGAAATCATCCGCTATGGAACCGCCGCGCCGGTCACTTTTCCCCAGCGCATCACGGACGAATTGGTGAACATGCTGAAGAAGTACCAGCCGGTCTGGATCAACACTCACTTCAACCATCCCAAGGAGTTGACGCCCCGCGCCCGGCAGGCGCTGGCGAAACTGGCCGACGCAGGCTTTGTTCTGGGCAACCAGACCGTCCTTCTGCGCGGTGTCAACGACTGTCCGTGGATTATCAAGGAACTCTGCCAGCGGCTGGTGGAGAACCGGGTCCGCCCGTACCGGCTCTATCAGTGTGACCTCTCTATGGGCATCGGCCATTTCCGGACGACTATCGCGCGGGGGATTGAGATCATAGAACACCTCTCCGGCCATACCACGGGCTTCGCCGTGCCGGAGTTCATGGTGGACCTGCCGGGCGGCGGGGGAAAGACGCCGGTCAATCCCCGCTACCTCATTGCCTGGAACGGCCGGGTAGCGATTTTCCGCAACTACGAGGGGGTCATCGCCCGCTACACGGAGCCGGACGACTACCGGTTTGAGTGTCCGCCGAACTGCCGCATCTGCGAGGAGCGGCGGGCGCGCGGGCTGGACGAGCCGAAGGTGGGCCCGGTTCGGCTCTTTGCAGGCGAGGTGGTTGCCCTGGAGCCCGCCGACCTCCCCCGCCGGACCCGCCGTGCCCGGAGGGAGACGTAGAGGGGTTCCTTCCACCTTCCCCGCAAAGAAGCGGAGAGTTTTCGCTGCAGCGACTGCGCCGCTGCAGCGAAAACTTTCTCCCTTTTTGTCAAATTGACACTGGAACGGGCTTGCGGTACAATCAATTCCAGGGGAGGGAAGCCCCGACGTCAACGTCAGGGCTCAAGAATGTGAGGGGACGCTGAAGCGCCCTCCTTGAGCGCTTTTTGCAGTTTCACAGACGATTCCGAATATGGCTGGCCTCTTTCGCTCTTGCAGTGAGGGTAGGCGGGTACGGGGCAGTGGGACACCCCTCATCCCCTCTACCCCCTCTCCCCCGAAGCGGGGGAGAAGGTGGAAGCAGTTTCCCCTCCCCTTGCCCGCTTGCGGAAGAGGGGAGGGGTCGGGGGAGGGGTGAGGGTTTCCGCCCGCCGTCGCAGACGAGCGGGAGAGGGGAAGGGGCAGGGGGTGGGGTGAGGGCGAAGAGTCGTTTCCTTTGTGCCGGTGGCAATGGCCCAAATTCCGATCGCGGTGTAGGGGACGCCCGTCAGGCAGAGAGGGCTCTGTACAATTGCCAACGGAGGTGAGGGCAATGGTCCCGGAAGAGGTCCGAAAACGGGTGGAGGAACTCCGCCGGGAGATTCACTACCACAACTACCGCTACTACGTCCTGGATTCCCCCGTCATCAGCGACGCTCAGTACGACGCGCTGATGCGGGAACTTCGGCAACTGGAGGAGCAATACCCGGAACTGGTCACGCCCGACTCGCCCACTCAGCGGGTCGGTGCGCCGCCCGCCCCGGAGTTCGCCCAGGTCCGCCACCCCGCCCCCATTCTCAGCCTGGAGAACGCCTTCGGCCCGGAGGAGGCCTGGGCCTGGTTGGAGCGCATCTCCAAACTGCTCCCACCGGACACCCATCTGGATTTCGTCGTAGAGCCCAAAATAGATGGTCTCAGCGTCGTCCTTCACTATCGGGACGGGGTCTTCACCCTGGGCGCCACCCGCGGCGACGGTGAGGTCGGCGAAGACGTCACCGCTAACCTGCGCACCGTCCGCCAACTCCCTCTGCGCATCCCTGTCGCGCCCGACGGTCCCCAGCCGCCGCCCTATCTGGTCGTCCGGGGTGAGGCGTATATGACGGTCCGGGACTTTGAGGAGTTCAACCGCCGCCAGGCGGAGAAGGGGGAGAAGACCTTCGCCAATCCCCGCAACGCCGCTGCCGGGTCCCTGCGGCAACTGGATTCCCGCATCACCGCCCAGCGGCCCATCAGCCTGCTCTGCTACCAGGTAGTGGCCTACGAGGGAGAACCCACTCCCCCGTCCACCCAGTGGGAGACTCTGCAGTACCTTCGGGCGCTGGGCTTCCCGGTCCCTGAACAGGCCACCTATTGCCCCGATTTTGCGTGCGCGGTGGCCTACTGCCAGGAGTGGGAGCGGAAGCGGGATACTCTTCCCTACGAGGCCGACGGGATGGTGATCAAGATCAACGACCTGCGGGTCTCCGCCGACCTGGGCGTGGTGGGCCGGACGCCCCGCGGGATGGTGGCCTACAAGTTCCCCGGTCGGGAGGCGACGACGCGCCTGCTGGACATCCGGGTCAATGTGGGCCGAACGGGGGTGCTCACGCCCTACGCTGTCCTGGAGCCTGTCCCCATCGGTGGGGTCGTCGTCACCAAAGCGACCCTTCACAACTTTGATTATATCGCCGAAAAGGACATCCGCATCGGCGACCGGGTCATCGTCAAGCGGGCGGGGGAGGTCATCCCGTACATTGTGGGGCCGGTGGTGGACGTCCGGACCGGCGAGGAAAAAGTCTACACACCCCCCGACCATTGCCCGTCCTGCGGCGAACCGGTGACTCGCGTGTCCGGCGAGGTCGCCGTTTACTGCGCCAACGCGGCCTGTCCGGCCCAACTGGTTCGCCGGATTTCCTACTTCGCCTCGCGCGGGGCGATGGACATTGAGACGCTGGGGGAAAAGACTGCCCAACTGCTGGTGGACCGGGGGCTGGTGCGCGATGTCGCCGACCTCTATTTCCTGCGCAAGGAGGACCTGCTGGGGCTGGAGGGGTTCGCCGAGAAGAAGGCGGAGAACCTGCTGGCGGGAATTGAGGCCTCCAAACAGCAGCCCTTCAGCCGGGTGCTGACCGCGCTGGGCATCCCCCAGGTCGGCGGCGTTGTTGCAGAGACGCTGGCCCACCATTTCCGCTCCGTGGACCGGCTGGCCCAGGCGACGGAGGAGGAACTGCAGCAGATACCGGGCATCGGGCCGGAGATCGCCCGTGCGGTGGCCGGGTGGTTCCGTCGCCCCCGACATCGGGAAATTATAGAGAAACTCCGGCGGGCGGGGGTGAAACTGGCGGAGGAGGCGCCCGTCGCTGAGGCCGGGCCGCAGCCGCTGGCGGGGCTCACCTTCGTCATCACCGGCACCCTCTCCCGGCCGCGGGAGGAAATGGTGGCGCTGATTGAGCGCTATGGCGGCAAGGTCACCGATAGCGTCAGCCGCAAGACGGATTATCTCATCGTCGGCGAGGCGCCGGGCGGGACCAAGTACCGCCGCGCACAGGAACTGGGGGTGCCGATGATCAACGAGGAGCAGTTGATGGAGATGATCGGGGTGAGGCGTGAGGCGTAGGCATCTCTCAGAGAGGCGCCTCAAGCGACGGGTGTGGCATCTCCGGGAATACCCGAACGTCCTGGCGGCCTTCCTCTTTGGCTCCCAGGTGGACGGGTGCGCCACGCCCGAAAGCGACGCGGACCTGGCGGTGCTGTTTGAACGCGACCCCGTCCTTTCAGGAGGGACTGGACCTGGGGGTGGCGCTCTGTGAGGCGCTGGGGACGGAGAGGGTTGACCTGGTCAACCTGAACCGGGCCCACCTGCCGTTGTGCCGCCGGGCCATCCGTGGCCGACTGCTCTACGAACGGGACCCCGCACGGGTCTCCGATCTCATTGAGGAGACGATCCTGCGCTATACAGACTGCGCGCCGGACCTGGAGGCCTTCTACCGGGACTACGATCAGGTCCTACAGGAAGCGTATGGAATACGACCTGCCTGCGACCTGCGGCCCTGCACATGATTCGCATCCTTCCCCCCGAAATCGTTGCTCAGATCGCCGCCGGGGAGGTGGTGAGCCGGCCCGCGTCGGTGGTTAAGGAACTGGTGGAAAACAGCATAGACGCGGGCGCGCGGGAAATCCGCATAGAGGTTGCCGACGGCGGCAGGCGGCTGATGCGCGTCGCCGATGATGGCTGTGGCATTCCCGCGGCGGAGGTGGAACTGGCCTTTCAGCGCCACGCCACCAGCAAACTGGCCTCGGCGGAGGACCTGCTGCGCATCACCACCCTGGGCTTCCGGGGCGAAGCGCTGGCTTCCATCGCCGCGGTCAGCCGGGTGACCTGTGCCACGCGCGCCGCGTGGGAGGAGACGGGCACCCTCCTCCGGCTGGAGGGAGGCGAGGTGGTGAGCCGCCGCCCGATCGGACGGCCGCCGGGGACGACCATCACTGTGGAGGACATCTTCTACAACGTCCCCGCGCGCCGCAAATTCCTTCGTTCGTCCGCCACCGAACGGCGCCACATAGATGCCTGGGTCACCCGTTATGCGATGGCCTATCCTGGCCTGCGCTTCACGCTGGTCCACGATGGCCGGGAGGTCTTCCGGTCGCCGGGGACGGGCCAGGTACGGGACGTGCTGGTGGCGGTCTACGGCGTGGAGGTGGGGAGCGCGCTGGTGGAAGTTCTGCCCGATGGGGACGAGGTCATTCGGGTGACCGGGTTCGTCAGTCCGCCGTATCTGCACCGGGCTGACCGGGGGGAAATCACCCTCTTCGTCAATGGTCGCTGGGTCCAGGATGCCCGCCTGACTTATGCCATCCTGCAGGCCTACCACACGCTCCTGCCCACGGGCCGATACCCCCTGGCGGTGGTGATGGTCGCGCTCCCGCCGGAGGACGTGGACGTCAACGTTCACCCCGCCAAGGCGGAGGTCCGCTTCCGGGACGGGGAGGCCGTCTTTCGGGCTGTTCAGCGGGCGGTCCGGCGTGCGCTGGTGGAGGAGGCTCCTGTCCCGGCGCCCGCGCGGCGGGTTTTCCCCTTCCGTCCGGCGCCGGAAGCGCCGCCGGTGACTGTGCGGCCCATCCCGTCGGTGGGGCCTGTGGAGCCCGCCCGCCCTTTCCAGGCCCCCCTGGAACTGCCGGAGGGGAGAGGCGAAAAACTTCCCCCGCTGCGGGCGATCGGGCAGGTGGGGGCAACGTACATCGTCGCCGAGGGGCCCGACGGCCTCTACCTGGTGGACCAGCATGCCGCGCACGAGCGGGTGCTCTACGAGCAGATGATGGCCCGCCGGTCGGAGGGGGTGCCCTCCCAGCCCTTGCTGGAACCAGCCGCGGTGGACCTGCCGCCGGATATGGCCGCTCGGGTGGAGGAAGCCCTTCCTCTGCTGGGGCGGCTGGGGCTGGAGGTGGAACTCTTTGGCGGCAACACCTTCCTGGTGCGGGCTCTGCCGGCGGCTCTGGCCCACGCCTCACCGCGCGATGTGCTGACGGAAGTCGCTCTGGGTCTGACGGAAGCCCGGGGAAGCCGGGTGGAGGAGGAAGTGGAGCGGGCCATCGTCCGGCGAATCTGCAAGCAGGGAGCGATCCGGGCTGGGCAGGTCCTCTCGCGGGAGGAGATGGAGGGGCTCCTGCGCGCCCTGGAGAAGTGCGAGAACCCCCGTACCTGCCCCCATGGCCGCCCGACGATGATCCATATCAGCCTGGCCCAACTTCTCCGGGAGTTCGGTCGGGAGTAGGACGCAGGGAAACGCAGATTGACGCCTACCCTTTTCTTCCATCTCATCATTCCGTCATTCCGTCATTCTGTCATTTCGTCATTCCGTCATTCCGTCATTCTGTCATTTCGTCATTCCGTCATTCCGTCATTCTGTCATTGCGTCATTTCGTCATTCCGTCATTCCATCATTCTGTCATTCATATGGACCTCATCCTGACCCACGAGAACGCCGATTTTGACGCCATTGCGTCGCTTCTGGCGGCACACCGGCTCTTTCCGGACGCGACGCCCGTTCTGCCGCGCCGGATCAACCGGAACGTCCGTTCCTTCTTATCCCTCTACGGTGCGGTGCTCCCCTTTGTCCATCCCGACGACCTTCCGCGCCGGTCGGTCGGGCGGGTCATCCTGGTGGACACCCAGGCGCTGACCACGGTGAAGGGGATGCGGCCGGATACCCCTGTCTCCATCATAGACCACCACCCCCTGAGCCGGGAACTCCGGCCGGGCTGGACCTATCAGGGAGAACCGGTAGGGGCGACGACAACGCTTCTGGTAGAGGAGATCGCCCGCCGGGGGCTGACGCTTTCTCCGGTGGAGGCGACGCTGCTGCTTCTGGGCATCTACGAGGATACGGGCAATCTTTCGTATATGACCACGACGGCGCGCGACGCGCGGGCCGCGGCCTGGCTCCTGGAGCAGGGGGCCAACCTCTCCCTCGTGGGGGAGTTCCTGCACTATCCCCTTGCCCCAGCCCAGCAGAAACTCTACGAACAGTTGCTGGAGTCGGTCTCCACACACCGCATCGGCGGGCATGCTATTGTCGTCGCCAGTGCCCGGGCCGGGCGGGACTACGAAGAGGAAATCTCCACCCTGGCCCACAAACTGCGGGACCTTCTGGAGCCCTCGGCTCTCTTTGTCCTGGTCGGGTTGAACCGCCACGTCCAGATGGTCGCCCGGTCCTCCACCGACGACATAGACGTGGCGGCGGTCGCGGCTCACTTCGGCGGCGGCGGGCACGCCCGCGCCGCTGCGGCCCTGGTGCGGGACCGGACCCTGGAGGCGGTCCGGAAGGAACTCCTGGAACTTCTCCCTCGCGTGGTCCGGCCCGCGGCGACGGTCCGGCAGATTATGTCCCGCGGGATGCCCCAGGTTGTCTCCCCCGACACTACGATTGCGGAGGCCGCCGAGCGGATGCGCCGGGTGGGCCACGAGGGGTTCCCGGTGGTGGAGAACGGGCTGGTCGTCGGGCTGCTCACCCGCCGGGCGGTGGACCGGGCGATGCAGTTCGGCATGGCCGCGGAGGCGGTCCGGCAGATTATGGAGCCGGGCACCGTCACCATTTCCCCCGACGACTCGGTGGAGAGTCTCCAGCGGCTGATGATGGAGACGGGCTGGGGGCAGGTGCCGGTGGTGGAGGAGGGGGAGATCATCGGCATCGTCACCCGGACGGACCTGCTGAACCTGTGGGGGGGCAGACAGCCTGTCTCTCGCCGGGAGGAGGTCCAGGCCCTGCTGGAGCGCGCACTGCCGCCCCAGACCCTGGCGCTGGTCCGGAAGGCCGCGGAGATGGCCGCCCAGATGGGTTACAGCCTCTATCTGGTCGGCGGGCCGGTGCGGGACCTGCTTCTGGGATTACCCGTCGTGGACCTGGACCTGGTGGTGGAGGGGGATGCGGTCCGGCTGGCCCGCGCGCTCTCCCAGCAGTACGGCGGTCGGATCGTCGCCCACACCCGCTTCGGGACCGCCAAGTGGCTTCTGGACCCGCGTGTCTGGGAGCAGGTGGCGGGAGGTCCACCCCCGGCGGATCGCGTCATCCCCACGGTGGACTTCGCCACGGCCCGAACCGAGTTCTACGTTTATCCCACCGCGCTGCCGGAGGTGGAGCGCAGTTCCATCAAGCAGGACCTCCATCGTCGGGACTTCACTATCAACACGCTGGCGATCCGGCTGGACCCGCCCCACTGGGGGGAACTGCTGGATTTCTACGGGGGGGAAGAGGACCTGCGGGAGGGCGTCATCCGCGTCCTGCACAGTTTGAGTTTCATAGACGACCCCACCCGCATCCTGCGGGCGGCCCGGCTGGAGGCCCGGCTGAATTTCCGGATGGACCCCCGGACGGAGGCCCTGATCCCCAATGCGCTCCCGATGCTGAACCGGGTCAGTGGGGAGCGCATCCGGCACGAACTGGAACTCATTCTCGCCGAGGACGCGCCTGAGCGGGCCCTCTGTCGCCTGGAGCGGCTGGGGGTTCTGCGCCAGATTCACCCGGCGCTGGCCTGCGACCGGTGGCTGGCTCTGCGCTTCCAGATGGCCCGGAAGCGGCTGCGCCTGGAAACCTGGGGGTTGAAGGAGGGGGACCGCCGCCTCGTCTACTGGGGACTGATGGTCTATCGTCTGGAGGAAAAAGCCATCCGGGAGATAACGGCGCGGCTTCGCTTTTCCCGCTCCGAGACCGACGACCTGGCCCTGATCCCCGAACTTCGGAAAGCCCTACTGGGGGTTGCGCAGGCCCGGCGGCCCAGCGAAATCTACCGTCTGCTGGAGCCCTATCCGACCTTTCTGCTGGCCGTGGCGTGGGTTGCGGAGACGGACCGTAAAGCCCGCTCCCGCCTCCTGCGCTACCAGACCGTCTACCGGCGCGTCGCGCCCCTGCTGACCGGGGAGGACCTGAAAGCGATGGGCTTAAAGCCGGGGCCGCTCTTTGGTGAACTCCTGCGGGCCCTCCGGGACGCGCGCCTGGACGGTCGGGTTCGGACCAGGGAGGAGGAGGAAGCCCTGGTCCGGAGGATAGCAGGTTCTGATCCTGAATTACAAGCCCGACAGTAAACCGTCGGGCTCAGTTGCGAAGCCCCTTCGGGGGCTTAAGACCGTCGCTTAGGGGCGTGTTCTCTCTTTTCGGTTGTAGTTATCCCTCTCCGTTCCTCTCCCTTCAGGTTGCATTTTTTCACTTTCGGACTTTTTGGCAATCAGGAGGTAGGCGATGTACCAGGACCTGGAGCGAATTGCGGAGGCCTATAAGCGCTGGGAAGAGACGACCCTCAAAGACAACCTCTGCCGTCAGCCGGAGCGGTATGAGGAATTCATCACCGCCTCCGGCGAGCCGGTTCAGCGGCTCTATACCCCTCTGGACCTGGAGGGGGACTACCTGGAGAAGATCGGCTTTCCCGGCGAATATCCTTTTACCCGCGGCATTCATCCCACGATGTACCGGGGGCGACTGTGGACGATGCGGATGTTCGCCGGGTACGGTACCGCCGAGGAGACCAACGCCCGTTTCAAGTACCTGCTGGCCCACGGCGAGACAGGCCTCTCCGTCGCCTTTGACCTTCCCACCCTGATGGGCTACGACACCGATGCGCCGGAAGCGGAGGGAGAGTTCGGCAAATGCGGCGTCGCCGTCTCCTCCCTGAAAGATATGGAGATTCTCTTTGATGGTATCCCGCTGGACAAAGTGACCACCTCCATGACCATCAACAGCCCGGCGGCGGTCATCTGGGCGATGTACATCGCAGCGGCGGAGAAGCAGGGAGTCCGGATGGACCAACTGGGTGGGACGATCCAGAACGACATCCTGACGGAGTACATCGCGCAGAAGGAGTACCTCTTTCCGCCCGAACCTTCTATGCGGCTGGTGGTGGACACCATAGAGTTTGCCAGCCAATATCTTCCCAAATGGAACCCCATCAGCATCAGCGGGTACCACATCCGGGAGGCCGGGGCCACTGCGGCGCAGGAACTGGCCTTCACCCTCGCCGACGGGATGGAGTATGTCCGCTGGTGTCTGCGGCGGGGGCTGGATATAGACTCCTTCGCGCCGCGCCTTTCGTTCTTCTTCAACTGCCACAACGACTTTCTGGAGGAGATCGCCAAGTTCCGCGCTGCGCGCCGCATCTGGGCCCGGGAGATGCGCCACACCTTCGGGGCCAAAAACCCTCGCTCCTGGTGGATGCGCTTCCACACCCAGACCGCGGGCTGCACCCTCACGGCCCAGCAGCCGGAGATCAACATCGTCCGCGTGGCCATCCAGGCGCTGGCTGCCGTCCTGGGTGGGACGCAGTCGCTGCACACCAACAGCCTGGACGAGGCCCTGGCGCTCCCCAGCGAGTTCGCCGTCACCATCGCCCTGCGGACGCAGCAGATTATCGCCTATGAGTCGGGCGTGACGAACACAGTGGACCCGCTGGCCGGTTCCTACGTCATTGAGGCCCTCACGGACCGGCTGGAACGGCAGGCCTACGAGTACTTCGCCCGGATTGAGGCCCTGGGTGGGGTCATCCCGGCGATTGAGGCCGGGTACTTCCAGAAGGAAATTGCGGACTCGGCCTACCGTTACCAGCGGGAGATAGACGAGAAGCGGCGCATCATTGTGGGAGTCAACGAGTTCGTCGCCGACGAGCCCATCCGGGTGCCTCTGCTGAAGATGGACCCGGAGGGATACCGGCGGCAGTGCGAGCGGTTGGCCCGTGTTCGGGCGGAGCGGGATAACGGCGCTGTGGGGCAGGCGCTGGATCGGCTCCGCATCGCCGCGCAGGGGACGGAGAACGTGATGCCGCATATCCTCCGCGCGGTCCGCGTCTACGCCACGCTGCAGGAGATTATGGACGTTTTCCGGGAGGTCTTCGGCCTCTACCGGGAGCCGATGGTGTTGTAGGTCTTTCTGCGGCGGGGGGGGGGGGGGGGGGGGGGGGGGCGGCCGCCCACCCCCGCCCCCCCCCCACCCCCGCCAGACAGACAGCGGAGCGCGGCGGCTCGGCCCCCCCGGGTGGTGTGTGCCTGTGGGTGTCGCGGTGCTCCTGCGCGGGCGGTGGGGGGGTCCTCCGGCTTCTTCCACGCCGCCCCGCCGGCCCCCCCCCCCCCCCCCCCCCGGCCGCAGAAAGACCCTCCCGGAA
>JANXAH010000078.1 GCA_025062415.1 Anaerolineae bacterium
GAACTGACGCTGCTGTGCGTGGTGGTCTACCTGCCCTTGCTTCACAAGCCCTTCGGTACCTACAGCCTGCCGTTGATAGACTGGGCCATCGTGCTGGGAGCAGCGTTCACCGTCCTGCCCGTACTGGAAATCGCCAAGTGGGTGATGCGCCGCCTCTCCATCGCCCAGCCCTGACAGACCCCCCTATCAACGTGCCAGGCACTTCAAAGAAGTGCCTGGCACGTTCCAACACTTTCCCTCAACTCTGGCCTTTTCCCAGGGACTTTTGGTGCTGAAGCGCAGGCCGTTCCAGGCCACGGATTCTTACAGATTAACAGCCTGCGTTACATCCGTGCTGACACGTTGATACCTTGTGGTCTATTCCCGCACCGGGAGCGCCACGTAGAAGGTGCTCCCCTGCCCTGGCGCGCTTTCGGCCCAGATGCGCCCGCCGTGGGCCAGGACGATATGCTTGGCGATCGCCAGCCCCAATCCCGCCCCGCCGGAACGACTCCCCCGCGCCTTGTAGAACCGCTCAAAAACCCGGGGCAGGTCCTCCGGGGCGATCCCGACCCCGGTATCCCGCACCGCAATCACCACCTCGTCCCCCACCCGCTCCGCCCGGACCGCCACCTCGCCGGAGGGGGTGAACTGAATCGCGTTGTGGACCAGGTTGGCGACCACTCGTCGCATCTCATCCACGTCCGCCAGGATGGGCGGCAGGTCAGGGTCCAGGTGAACTGTCAGCGTCAGCCCGGCCCGCGCCGCCAGCGGACGCAGTTCCTCCACCGGCGGCTCTACGACCTCCGCCACCGCCACCCGCGCCATCTGCAACGTCGTCCGTCCTGCCTCTATCCGCGCCAGTTCCAACAACTCCCCTACCAATCGGCCCAGCCGGTCCACCTCTGTTCCGATTCGCTCCAGGAACCGACGGGCCGCCTGGGGGTCTTCCAGCGCCCCCTCCTGGAGCGTCTCCACCAGCGCCTTCAGCGCTGCCAGGGGCGTCCGCAGTTCGTGGGAGACGTTGGCCACAAAGTCCCGTCGCACCGCCTCCAACTCCCGCACACGCGTTAAATCCTGCAGGAGCACCAGCACAGTTCCCCTCTCCCCCTCCAGAGGCATCACCACCGCCTGAAAGACCACGGACCGGCGCGGCCCCAGGTCTATCACCTCGGCCCCCTCCTCCCCGCGCTTCCGACATGCTTCCCACAGGTCCACCAGCCGATGATCCCACGCCACTTGGACAAAGGAACGCCCCAGCGCCTCTTCAGGAGAGACTTCCAACAACCGGGCTGCGGCCGGATTGATCAGACGCACCAGTCCCTCCGAATCCGTGATGAGGACCCCGTCGGTCATCCGCTCCAGGAGGCCCGCCAGGCGCGCTTGCTCCTCCCGCAGGATCCCGATCGTCTCCCGCAGCCAGTCCGCCATCCGGTTGTAGGCACGGGCCAGGTCGCCCAGTTCATCGTTCGTCCGGGGGAGGACGTGCGCCTCCAAGTCGCCCGAGGCCAGCCGCTCCAGCCCATCCGAAAGGTCGCGAATGGCCCCCATGCAGGGTGAGAGGCGTAGAAACACCAGCGCCCCCATCAGTCCTGCGAAGAAGACCACGGCCAACCCAGCCGCTCGCTGGAGATCGGCCACGCTCTCCTGAACCTCCCTCAAGGGCAGGCCCACCCGTACGATGCCCACCACCCGACCTTCGGCCTCCACTGCCACCGCCACGTACATCATCTCGGAGCCGACGGAGGGGCTGAAACGGACGTTGGTCCCCCGTCCTGCAGCCAGCGCCTGCTGGACCTCCGGATAGCCCAGTGGATCCTCCGTCCGGGCCCGATCTTCATGCGACTCTCCCCAGACCGTGCCACCGGGCCCAATGAGGGTGACCTGTGCGCCCAACAGGGCCGCGTAGCGGCGGGCTTCAGCGTCCGGAGAGCCCCCCGATGGACCGGAGGCCATCGCTGGGGCCAGCGCCTCCCCGATGAGACGGGCTTCTGCGGTCAACCGCTCCTCCAGGTGGGCCAGGTACATCCGGCGGACGGCGGCAGACAGGACGGTCCCCAGTGCCCCCATCCCGATCAGGATCGCCAGTTCAATCAAGAGCAGCAGCTGCCAGCGGAGGCTCCGGAGGCGCCTCATCCTCACCCCTCAAACCGATACCCCACTCCCCGAACCGTCACGATGCGGGTAGGATTGGCGGGATCGTCCTCCAGTTTCTCCCGCAGCCAGCGGATGTGGACATCCACCGTGCGGCTTCCGCCGATGAAATCCCATCCCCAAACCCGCTCCAGGATCAACTCGCGGGAGAGGACCATCCCCCGATGGCGGGCCAGAAAGAGGAGCAGGTCGTACTCCCTCGGTTTCAGGGGGATGGGTTTTCCCCGCAGGTAGACGGTTCGGCTGGCATCGTCTATGACCAGGTCGCCGAAGACCAGCCGCTTCCGCCCCTCTGCGCGCTCGGTGGTCAGTTCCTCCCGCAGCATCCGCTCCCGGCGCAGCAGCGCCTTCACCCGCGCCAGCAGTTCCCGCATACTGAAGGGCTTGGTCACATAATCGTCCGCCCCCACCTCCAGCCCGACGACTTTGTCCACCTCGTCGGTGCGGGCCGTGAGCATCAGGATAGGGACGGTGCTCTCCCGCCGCAGGATCCGGCAGACCTCAAAGCCATCTATATCCGGGAGCATCAGGTCCAGGATGACCAGGTCCGGGTGTTCCCGACGGAACGTCTCCACCCCTGTCCACCCGTCGGCTGCGGTCAAAACCTGATACCCTTCCCGCTTCAGGTTGTACTCCAGCGTCTCCAGCAGAACCGGTTCGTCTTCTACAACCAGGATGGTATGCATCGTAAACGATCGCGCCTTGTAAAGATTTTCGTCTCGTCCCGCCCCCACCACCTACAACGGCATCCCCCTCCCTCTCCGCGTTGGCTTTTTGTCTGCAGCACCTCCGCAGAGCCTATGGCCACACCTGCGGCCAAATCAAAAGACAGATCGTTTCCCGTCCGCGACAGCCTTGTCGCCGCAACGAAAAACCTTTTCTGAGCCTCGCAGTTCAGATCAACTTCACCCGTTCCTCGGTAAGGGAGCGGGCTTCCTCCATCGCCGCCGCGTAAATCCCGATGGGAAACCGCCCGTGCAGGGGGCTCAGGCGCGCTCCCAGGGCGCTGGCGCCCCAGAAGAGCCAGGCCAGGGGACGGACGAAACCCGTCAGATCCACTGCGCGCCGGACCTCCGCCAGCGTCGCGTCGTCCCAGCCGCCGAAGAAGCCGTAGAAGAAGGCAAAGAGAGGATAGGAGGGAAGGATGCCGATGAAGAAGATGAGGACACTGGTCACCTGGTCGCCCCGCCAGACCAGACCCGTGAGCCAGCGCAGGACCAGGTAGTGGGCCGCCCCGGCCAGAAGCGGCGCCCCCAGCGACTGCCAGAAGTAGAACCGCTGGGGGAAGCAGAGACGGTCGTTGATGAAGTAGGCGACGATGTCTTTCGTTAGCAGGGCCACAAAGTAGGCGAAGATGAGCGCGTTGATCTGGTAGCGCCGCAGCAGAAGAAGGGCCAGAAGGATGCGGATGGCCTGTTCCCCGGCCACCAGAATGGATTTCAGATAGGGCCGATTGGCGCCCAACTGGACATTATCCCCCACCCACGAGGGATACTGGATGGCGCCCCAGATGATGAGAGGGATCGCGTACGCAGCGGCGCGGGTGAACTCCGGCCCCGACGCGCCCAGGATGAACCGGTCGGCCACGGCCAGGAGGACCGCGCCGATGAAGGCGCTCATGATGCCGCCCCACTTGTAGGCCATCACCGAGTAGTACTGGCTCAGCACCTTCCGGGCGTGGGAAACGGCCTCGGAGATGGAGGACATCAGGTTGGAATACAGGGTACCCAGGACGTTGTAGGCGTAGATGAAGTTCTGGGCCAGGGTCCAGTTCCCCCAGACCTCGTTGTAGTTGACCAGGCGGGTCTGAGTGATGAGGATCTCCAGCGCCTGGCCCGCTGCCCAGGCGATAGAGCCCAGCATCTCAAAGACACCGAAGCGAAGCGCTTCTTTCACAATCTTCCCGTCAAAGTGAGCCATAAAGAGAAGGCGGGCGTTGTAGCCCAGCCGCCGGTAGAGCCACAGACCCAGCAGGAAGGCGAGGAGTTCGGAGGCGTAGGCAGCCATCCCCAT
>JANXAH010000079.1 GCA_025062415.1 Anaerolineae bacterium
TCGGTTGAGCGAAGAGGGAGAACGCTTGAGCGAGGTCTTAGCCGCGTTGGAGGCGATGCCTCGGCTGATGCGCGCCGCCGCGGGGACTCTTTCCCGGTAACCCCTCACGGACCTGGCCGAGGGATTTCCTCTGGCCGCCGCCGCACCAACTATAAATCTGAAGGGAAAAGCGATGGAATCTATCCGGACTTTCATCGCCATCGTGCTCCCCGAACCCCTCATTCGTCAACTGGCGCAGGTCCAGCAACAACTGGAAAAGAAGGCTCCGCCGGGCAGCGTCCGCTGGGTCAACCCCGAGGGAATCCATCTGACGCTGAAGTTCCTGGGAGATACCCCGGCGGCGAAACTGGACGCCATCCGGGCGGCCCTGGCGGCAGTGGCCTCCCGCTCCGCGCCGTGTGCCTTCACTGTCGGCGGGCTGGGGTGCTTTCCGAACGCCCGGCGGCCGCGCGTCATCTGGGTGGGAGTCCAGGCCATCGGCGGAGAATTGGCCGCGCTTCAGCGAGCCGTGGAGGCGGCGATGAAGCCGCTGGGTTTCCCCCCGGAAGGCCGGGAGTTCACCCCCCACCTGACCCTGGGCCGGGTTCGGGACCGCGTCCCTCCGACGGACCTTTCCCGCCTGAGCGCGCTCATTTCCTCCACCGAAGTCGGAACGCTGGGGGAGGTCACTGCGCGCTGCTTCGCGCTTATCCGGAGCGACCTGAAACCGACGGGAGCGGAGTACACCCCTCTGGCGGAGTTTCCTCTGGGTTCCTGAGAGCAGAGTGGGACATCTGTTAACAGTTATCCCACAAACTGATCCAAAGGAGTCCTATGACCGGTCGTTACCTCCTCTGCATCAGTCTTCTGGTAGTGTTGCTCTCTATGGGGCTTGTTTCCCCCGCCTCGGCCAGCGGCTTGCCACCCCTAAAGGTCTACTACGCTGGTCCCGAGGGCGGCGTGCGGACAGCCCTCACCCTGGCCCCCGATTTCCGCCTGGTCTCCGACCCTGCCCAGGCCGACGTCCTGGTCCTCAACGGCGTCATCCCCGACCCGGAAGGTCTGGCGGCCCGCGTTCGGGAGGGGGTGGGGCTGGTGCTCATCCTGGGTCCGGCCCTCCCCGCCAGCGAAGTGGAGGCTCTGCTGGGGATTCCCGTAGCCTGGACGGCGCGGGAAGACCCCCTCAGCCTGGTCGCCGCAGAGGGGGTGGACGACCCCATCGTAACCAGCATCGCCTGGACCAGCGCGCCGCAGGTTCGCCAGCGCTATCAGGTGGAGACGCCCGTCTCGGCCCTCGTGCCGCTGGTGGTGGGCTTTGAGGATGGCTCCTGGGTACTCTGGTCCGCCCTGGGCGGACGGGCCTACGTCTTCAACGCCTTTCTGGACCAATTCAACCCCCAGTTTCAGAGTTGGGCGTACTTCAACTACTTCATCTACCACATCACGATGCGGGCAGCGGGCCGGACACCTCTTTCCTTCGCCGACTATCCGGCCTCCCCCGTGCCCCACGCGCGGGACCGGCTGACGCTCTATCTTCTGCTGGCGGGGATGCTGACGGTGGCCGGGCTGATTTTCTGGGCCGTCCGGCGCTACAGTCGCGCTCATCCCGAAGCGCTGGATGTGCTGGTGGCCGACCGGCAGGACTTTGTGGCCCGTGAGGCCGGGACGGCGTGGGAGGACGTGGGCTTCCATCGCCCCCTGGCGGGCTTCTTTGTCGCCCTGATGATGGGGCTGGTCCTCTTCATCCCCCTCATCATCTACCAGAACCTGGTCCTCCCCGTCTACATTCTTCCCTCGGCCCAGGCCCTGGGCATCTGGGGGCGGGTGGTCCAGTTCTTCAACTTCCTCTGGCTCCTCTTTGACCTGGGCACCAGCGCGGCCTTCATCAAGTTCTTCGCCCAGTACCGGGTCCACGACCCTCGCCGGGCGGTTCAGTACGGCCAGGTCTTCGTCTGGTGGCAGGCCCTTTCCGGCGCGTTCCAGGTGGCGGCCGTGACGGCAGTAGCGGGGACGTTTCTCCCCCGAACCCCCTATGCCCTCTACACCTGGAGCGTCATCATCCACACCTTCATTCAGATTCCCGGCTTCTACCAGGTGATGCGCCACGGGCTGATGGGCTGGCAGCGCTTTGACTACGCCCAGATGCTGGATATCGCCCTGGCCCTGATCTTTCCCATTTTCACCCAGCCAATACTGGTGACGCTGATGGTCCGATGGGGGGCGGCGAATCCCATCTTCGGTGGGCCGATGGGGGGTGTGCTGGGGATGGGGATGGCTGCCTACGCCTCCGAACTCCTCGCCTTCCTGCTGGGTCTGTGGCTCTACCGGCGGCTGGGCTACAACGCCCGCCTTCTCTTTATGGCTCACTTTGACGGGAAGATTGTGAAAGAAGCGCTTCGCTTCGGCGTCTTTGAGATGCTGGGCTCTATCGCCTGGGCAGCGGGCCAGGCGCTGGAGATCCTCATCACTCAGACCCGCCTGGTCAACTACAACGAGGTCTGGGGGAACTGGACCCTGGCCCAGAACTTCATCTACGCCTACAACGT
>JANXAH010000149.1 GCA_025062415.1 Anaerolineae bacterium
GTTTCAATCCCTCAGTCGGGATTCCCAGCGTTTGGACACCGACTACACCCGTGGGTACTCCACTCCACTTTCCTGATTCCGCAAGCCCCCGGAAATGCTCCGGGCTCCCCAGTCGCGCTCTTCCTGTCACTCCTCCTGGGGCTACCTTCCACGCACCCAAAGTCTGCGAGCGCTTCCCCCTCCGAAGCCACCATTCTCACCAATTTTCCCCCGCTCCCCCCATATATGCACAACCAAAACCGAAATACCACCACATATACCCTCTCTCCACTGCGAGCACCCCTCCGGGTTTTCACAGCCTCTTCACCGCTCGCAAAGCCCCTCAGCCTCCATACCCCGGTTCACGCCACAGTTCTGCAACGCCGATCCGCTAAACTACGAATACCCGCTCTTCCTTCGGCTTCTCCGAACCAATGGTCTCCACCTTTGCCACACACGCCGCACAGAGCGGGTAAAACCGGACGCTGTCCTCGTCGGCCTTCAACACCCTCCCTAATTTCTCCATTAACATCACCCGTTCCTTTTCCGAAAGAAAACACTCAAAGACACTGTATTGGGTCCATTTCCCAAATCCGCTCAACACTCTGTGGACCCGCGTGCGGCGCCGGTCGTCCGGAATATCGTACGCCACAACGTAGAGCGTGCGAGATGGCTCCCCAGGCCTCTTCATCCCTACCCCCCGTCTCCCACTCCCCGCTCCACATTCCTCGCTCTACCTCACCGTAAACGCCCGAAACCGGGGCACTTCCCCCATCAGCCACTTTGCCAACAGGCGGACCTCCAGTTCCAGCGCCCTCCGATACGTCGTCTTATACCCCAGTACCGGATGTTCCACCTCCGTATCCAACCGCTCCTCCAGTCTGGTCAGAAAAAGGCGACGGGCTTCGTCTGTCAGCCGCCAGGACCCCAGTTCCTCAATAAAATCCCCCTGCGCAATCATCCGATTGTTCAACAGGGTCAGAACGACCGAGTCCACGATGAGCGGCCGGAAGGGCTCCATCACATCCAGCGCCAGGGCCGGTTTGCCGTACTGGGAAGAGTGCAGAAAACCCACGTATGGGTCCAGCCCAACAATGTGGACCGCGGACGCCGCATAGTTCATAAGAACAACGTACCCGAAGGAAAGCAGCGCGTTCACCGGATCCGGTGGAGGCCGTTTCTGACGGCCCGGAAAGCCCCAGTCGTCCCGCAGCAGGCGGCCGAAGACACCAAAATACGCCGCCGTCCCGGCCCCCTCTATCCCCAAAAGACTTCCGTACGCCGTCCCAGCCTGGGGACGGGATGGATTCACCACCTGGTCGGGCTCCAGCCCCTTCAGTTGCTCCAGTAAATTCCCAATGTGGTCCGCTGCCTCCGCGATCGTAGCATCTTCCCGCTTCCGGTTCGCCCGCAACAGCATCGTCCGCATATTGGACAATTTGGCCCAGACAAAGCCCCGGGCCAGCATAAAGGCGCGAACCGGGTCGTTGTGGGCCCTGTGCTGCTCCAGACGGACCAGGCTGTTCTTGCTCATCGGCGGCGTCAGCCGCCCCAGAAATCGCCCCCGGCCCGTGCAGAAACAGATTTCCACCCGCTGTTCCAACAGCGCCCACAGCGCCGGGGTCGTAAGGGTGACGTTCCCCAGAACCACCACCTGGCTCACCCGGATCAGGGGAATGCGGATCTTCTGCCGGGGCCGCCCCTGTTCCTTATTCTCTGGCACATAAACGACCAGACAATCGGCCTCCCGACCCACCCGCGCTCCGTTCTCCGTCAGGTAGAGCGTGCTCATCGGCCCTCCAACTCCAGCGACTGCAACCGCAGAACTTCCCGGGGCAGACAAACTGGCTCCAGCGAGCAATCCCGACATCGGGCCCACTGTTCTATTGGCGGAGGAATCCGTCCCTCCTCCAGAAGCGCAAAGGCCCGGGCCACCGCTGCCTCCGTCCGAATCCGCAGGTCCGACGTAATCTCTACCCATAGCCGCCGCCGGGATTTCCAGTAGAAGATAGCGCCCCGCTCCACCGGTCGGCCGGTCCGCTCCTCCAGGCAGATAGCCTGGGCACACAACTGGATGTGGTCGTTCAGCCACCGACCCATCCGTCCGTGCTTGTGTTCTACTGGAATCAGCACCTCTCCCCGCTCCTCCACCACGTCCGCAAACCCCGCCACCCGCAACCGGTCCGACCAGAGGTAGACGCGGCGGTGAACCAGCGTCTCGCCTTCCCACGACGTTCCGCCCGCATGGACCCGCTCATGCTGGTATTGTCCCTCCAGTACCGGCGCGTTCACCTCCATCTCGCCGCAAACGTACATCAGCCAGAAGCGGCGAGGGCAATATTCCAGTTGGTTGAGCATAGAGAGGGGCAGGTAGTCTATCCGACCCTCCGGCATTGTCCCATCCCCATCGCCCGCTTGTAGCCCACACCGCCATAAAAAGCAAAATCCGCCAGCATCGCCATCTGGATACGGGCGATATCGTTCTCCCCCATCAGCCCGTAGGTCACCCGGCCCACGAAGCCAATCTGGGGACGGCCGCTGAAGTTCAGCATCCGGGTCTGCAGGTGGGCGATCTGTTGAACGACGACGTGCTCCTCCGCGTAGTGTTCCAGCGCCCTCGCCTCCACCTGAACCGGGGAAGGAGCATAGGCGTTCCACGTCCGGGCCAGACTTCCGAAGACCAGTTCCGGCAGGGGCAGGACGACCATGTGGCGGCCCCAGGATTTCTCCCCAAAACTGAAGGCGGTCGGAGAGACAAACTCCAGCGTCAGTTCCCGCTCCGGCTGGGCCCGCCGGGCCAGTTCCTCCCAGGAAGCATATCCGGCCCAGGGATGGCTCCCCGGCGTGGTGAGCGCCTCCTGGATGAGAAAGGTCGCCGCCCCCAGCCGCAGTTGGGGACGCTCATCGGCCAGCAGAACCTCCATCAGTCGCTCGTAGAGGGGCCGGACCAACAGCGTTACCCGCAGCCAGTACGTTCGTTCCAGGGAGATGCGGATTTTCCCTTCGCGCGCGGAGGTCCCCCAAAGGGGAGAGACGGTGAAGGGCCGCACCGACACCTCTGGATCGTGCAGCGCGGCCGAGAGGTCCGGCGAGACCTTGCGGATCGCGTCCAGAAAGGCCGCGTGGGCCCGGTGGCCCACCGTGGCCTCTATCTCCGCCTCCGCCAACGGAGCCAGACGAAGGACGACGGAATAGAGGGAAGGAACGTCACGGATCAGAGGGTCTATCCCTTTTTCCATACGCCGAAGGGGCCGACCAGAACTTCCAACTGCTGCAAGCCCTGCAGATTTCGGACGGAGGACCCGGGTGCCCAGCAGACGAGAGGTTGCTGGCTTATCTGAAACCCACCTGCGGGGTTCATCTCCCAGCCGACCAGGACCTCCACCGGCCCGACCATCTCCCTCACTGCGTCGCTTCCGGCGGCCAGGACGTGGGCGCAGGCCCGAGCCTTCCGGGGCAGGCGGATGACCACTTTGTCTGCCCTCTTCCCCCACGAATACCCAGCAACGGTGGTGGAGGACTGGCTCCCGACATTCAGGTCGGATTCCAGCCGCACCCGTCCCCACCCGTAGGCCCGCTCGCCGCCCAACTGAACGCTCCCCAGCGCCTTCCGCCAGTTCTCCAGTTCCTGGGGAAGGTTATCCCGGACCCAGAGGTCGCCGAGGAGATACACCGGCCGGCCGTCCCGGGCGACGGGAGCGATGAACTCCGTCTCGTGGAGGCTTCCCTCCTCTGCCGCCTGCCGGTCGTAGTCCA
>JANXAH010000209.1 GCA_025062415.1 Anaerolineae bacterium
GGGAGGGTCGCCAGCAACGCGTACGTGTTCCCGTCCAGCACCCGCACGCGCCCAGGGGTGGCATCCCGCGTCGTCACCCAGATGCGGTTGCGCTCCGGGTCGTAGGCGATGCCGAAAGCGTTGCTAAAGGAACGCACGTCCGTAATCACAGTGTGATGGACGGTGTCTATCACCCGCACGCCCTGGATATGGGCGATGAAGGCCCGGCGGCCCGCCGGGTCTATCGCCACGGCGGAGGGGTAGGGCCCGGCGTCCAGCGTGGCGACCCGCTGGGGCGCGCAGAAGGGTGCGGGCGGCCACGACCGCATCACCAGAGGCAGATAGACCGGCCCGACGGCGAAGAAGCGGATGGTGGCAGTGCCGGAGACGGAGTCGGCGGTGCCCGTTATCCTCACCGTCCCGGTGACGGTGGAAGAGACAAAGGTCTGGGCCACGCCGCCCCGGGTCGTGTCGGTGACCGGAGCGACCGTTCCGGGCGGGCTGACGGCGAAGGTGACCACTGTCCCATTCCTCACCGCGTTCCCAAAACAGTCGGAGACAGCGGCGCGGACCTCCACTGGAGTGCTCACCCGCGCTACGGACGGAGCGGCCAGGGTCAATGAGCAGGGCGGGCCCGGCTCCACCATCAGCGCCCGGAAGGACGTGCTCATACAGCCGGTGGCGGCAATGGCGGTCACACTGGCGACGAGGCCGCCTGGTCGGGTGTAGACGTGGGTGGTGGAGGGGACGGACGTCTGGGCCGTGGTGCCGTCCCCGAAATCCCAGAGCCACTGCTGCCCACCGCTGCCGATGTCCCAGAGCACGGTGGAAACGCCTGCCCGTGTCGGGCTGGGGATGATGAGGAGGTTCGGTGAGGGGAGAGGGTGGACCGTTACCGGGCCTGTGGCCACGTCGGTTCCGCAGGGGCCGGTGGCGGTCAGGATGGCGGTGTAGGTGCCCGGGCTGGCGTAGAGGTGGGTCGGGTGGGTTTCCGTGACGACGGGCGAGCCGTCGCCGAAGTTCCACTGATACGCCGTCGCGTTCTGGCTGAGGTTATAGAACCCGACCAGGCGGCCGTGGCAGACCGGGGCGGTGTGGGTGAAGGCGGCAGTAACACGGCTGACAGTCAAGCCGTGATCCCAGAAGGGAACGTTGGGCACGACCTCCGGGCTGGTGAGGCGGTAGGTGGTGGTCAGACGGGTGCCGTCCGGAGTGCCCGGCGCGATGGCGGCGGCGAAGGTGCAAGTGATGGCGTTGCCGCCGGAGGCCAGCAGGGCCGTCCCAACAGTCCAGGTGACGGTGGGAGAGACCCAGACTCCGCCGTCAGAGACTGTCCCCGGGTCCACCGTCAGGGCGGGGGGCATGGTGCCGGTCAGGGTGAAGGGGATGCTGGTAGCGACGCCGCCGGGGTTGGTGACGGCGAGGGTGTAGGTGACCCTTCCGCCCGCACAGGCTGGCCCGGTCGTCGCCACGGCCAGGCCGAAATCCGGCGCCCGGACGACGGTGGTGACCGGCGAAGCCTCACAGAAAGCCTGCGGCGTTCCGCCCACCGTCCCGCTGAAGCAGTAGGCGGTGTTGACAATAGCGGCCCGGTCCCGGAAAGGTGGGGCGAAAAGGGCGCTGTAGGTTCCGACCAGGGAAAGGGTATCTGAGAACGTTCGGTCGGACGTGTAGGTCACGGCGGTGCTTCCCGCAATGAGGATGGCAGCCCAGCCGGGGCCGGTTGTGCCGCTTTCCAGGAACCCGCCAGGCGGCAGTACGTCGGTGATGAGAGTTCCGGCGGCGATGAGGCGGTTCTGGGGGTTCTGCAGGGTCAGGGTGTAGGGGATGCGGATGGGTTGGGGCCAGTTCTGGTAGACCAGGGGCGGGGCGGATTTGGTCAGGGTGATGCCCGCAGCGGCACTTAGGGCGTCCTGGTACGGGGGACCAGCGGCGGTCGGTGGTCCCAAGGCCAGAAAGCAGAGCAGGAGCAGAAACACTCCGACGAACCCCGCGCCGAGGGGTTTACAGGGGGATCTGGGGTGCATAGTCGCCCTCCTTTCGCGAACTGAACAATACCCAGAAACGCTTATGCTCATCCTAATCATAGTGCGGCTTCTTTGAATGAGGATTGCGCTTGTGTTACAGGTGGGTGACGGATAAGAACCCGACGGGGGTTTCCTGCGCTGCGCAAGGCCCTGAAGAAAGTCGCTGTGAGGTAGGATCGTGAACGATAACCAGTCCTGGCTTGACGAAAAAGGGAAAATCCGCTACAATTGGCATCGCCTCCCTGGAACAATAAGGTGCGACGTTCCGCGTCCCCCGGGCGTCGCACCTTCTGAATTTTATCCCCAGATTCAGGAGGTTGCCTGTGAGCGAACTGAGCACCCTGGAACAGAGCATGCTCTACGGCGTCATCGCCACGGCCATCCTTGGCCTCCTCTACGCCCTCTGGCTCTGGCGCGACACGGTGCGCCGAGACAAAGGGAGCCCCAAGATGCAGGAGGTCTGGCAGGCGATTAAGGTGGGGGCCGAGGCCTACCTGCGACGCCAACTCAAGACGATCCTCCCCATCCTCGGCATTCTGGTCGTTCTCCTCTTCCTCAGCGTCTACGTGATTCCGCCCTCTCGCGAAGCCCAGGAACTCTTCGGTGAGCGGGCCCGGCTGGCCCTGGGGCTGGGACGGGCGGGCGCCTTCGTGCTCGGGGCCGTCTTCTCCCTGCTGGTGGGCCAACTGGGGATGCGGGTCGCCATTGAGGGGAACGTCCGGGTGACCGCTGAGGCGGTGCGCGGCAGTTACAACGGCGCGCTCACCGTTGCCTATCGGGCCGGGACGTTCACCGGTATGCTCACCGACGGTCTGGGGCTTCTGGGTGGTACCATCATCTTTATGATTTTTGGCCGTGCGGCCCCAGACGCGCTCCTGGGGTTCGGCTTTGGGGGCACCCTCCTGGCTCTCTTTATGCGGATCGGCGGCGGTATCTACACCAAGGCTGCCGATGTCGGGGCCGACCTGGTGGGGAAAGTGGAGGTCGGGGTGCCGGAGGACGACCCCCGCAACGCGGCCGTGGTCGCCGACCTGGTGGGCGATAATGTCGGCGACTGCGCCGGGATGGCTGCGGACATCTTTGAGTCCTACGAGGTCACCATCGTTTCCACCCTGATCCTGGGCATTGCCCTGGCCCACTTCACCGGTGACCTGGTCTGGATTGTCTACCCGCTGATCGTGCGGGCCATCGGCGTGCTGTCCTCCATCCTGGGGACATTCACGGTCCCAATGTGGGAGCGGTTCCCGATCCGGTTCCTCCGGGCCCGGGACGCCGAGGAAGCGATGTTCCGCTCCTACGAGGTCTCCAGTGTCAACACGGTCCTCTGGTCCTTCCTTTTCGCCTGGTGGTATGCTCACGACTGGCGGCTGGCTCTGCTGAACGCGATCGGCGTCGGGCTGGCGGTCAGTTTCAACCCGATTACATCGTACTTCACCTCCGCCAAGCGTAAGCCCGTTCAGGAGATCGTCCAGTCCACCCGCACGGGTCCTGCGACGACAATCCTCTCCGGCCTCTCGGTGGGGATGGAGACCAGTGTCTGGAGTTTGCTGGTCATCTGTATTACGATGGGCTCTTCCTTCCTGATTGCCCACCTCTTTCCGCCCGCCAACATTCAGGCGCTGGGCGAGCAGGGGATTCTGCTCTATATGCTCTACGGCGTGGCGATGATCGGTATCGGGATGCTCTCCCACACTGGGAACAACGTGGCGATGGACTCCTACGGCCCCATTGCGGATAACGCCAACGGCATTGCCGAAATGGTCGGTGTGGATCCGAAGGCGATGCACATTATGGCCGAACTGGACGCGGTGGGGAACACAACGAAGGCCATCACCAAGCAGATCGCCATCGCCTCCGCGGTCATCGCTGCCACGAGCCTGTTCTTCTCGTTCGTTACCGACGTTTCGCTGGTGCAGGAGCGATTGGGCATACCGGTCCAGCAGTGGTTGCTTTCCACCGGTATCCGGGTCTCCCTGCTGGAGGGAGTCATTGGCTTTCTGGTGGGCGGGGCGTTGCCGTTCTTCTTCTCCGCTTTCGCCCTGAGGGCCGTCAGCCGGGGCGCGTCGCTGGTGGTGGAGGAGGTCCGGCGGCAGTTCCGCATCCCTGGTGTGCTGGAGGGGACAGTGAAGCCGGACTACGGCCGGGTGGTCGCCATCACTACCGCCGCGGCGCAGAAGGAACTGGTCAGCCTGGTGGTCCTGTCGGTGACGCTGCCGCTGCTGGTGGGTATCCTCTTCCAGGTAGAGGCGCTGGGCGCGTTCCTGGCGGGGGTCATCCTCTCCGGGCAGTTGCTGGCGGTCTTTATGGCCATTGCCGGTGGTGCGATGGACAACGCCAAGAAATACATTGAGGACGGCCACCTGGGCGGGAAGGGGTCCGAGCCCCATAAGGCCAGCGTCGTCGGCGACACAGTGGGTGACCCGCTGAAGGATACCGCCGGGCCGGCCCTCAACCCGATGATCAAGGTGGTGAACCTGGTGAGCCTGCTGGCGGCGCCACTCCTGGTGCAGTATCGGAACCAGCCCCTTCCACTGGCGTTCGCGGCGGTCATCCTGCTGGTCCTGTTGATCTGGGCCATCGGGCAGAGCCGACGGAGCCTGGAGGTACCGGTGGCGCCCGTCGCTGAGGCGGTGGCGGTTCCCGCTGGCGGGAGCGACGGGGAATAGGCGCAGAAAGGGGGGTTGCGGCGGCGAAGTCGCCTGTAAGGGATGCTTCCCATTTTTGTCGGAATCGTCCGGTGGCCGGAGGCGCTGATAGGAGATCTGCCTTTCCGGGGCACTTTGCGCCGGGCGTTGGCCTTTGCCGATGCTCTACGGAGGGTCGGCGAAGGCCGACCTCGGCCGAAGGCCCAAGTAAGGGCGACTTCAGTCGGCGCCCGACGAATTTGGGACACACCCGCCGCAAACCCCTGATTTTCTCTCGGCGATGGCTCTCTTTTCCTCCCCAGAAGAGAAACGCCGCTACACCCACCGGCTGTTTGACCGCATCGCCTCCCACTACGAGCGGATGAACCAGGTCCTTTCCCTGGGGCAGGTGAACCGCTGGCGGCGGCAGGCGGCCATAGAAACTGCGGTTCCCAACGGCGGGTGGGTCCTGGATGTGGCGACGGGTGAGGGGGCGATCGCCCGGGCCCTGCTCCGCCAGTGGCCCGGAGTCCGGGTGGTGGGGCTGGACTTTGTCCGGCCGATGTTGGTTCTGGGCCGGGCCCGCCTGGGCTCCGAAGTCCGGTGGGTGGAGGGGGATGCCCTTCGTCTTCCCTTTCCGGACGGGTTCTTTGACGCGGCGGTTAGCGCATTTGCGCTGCGCAATGTTGTGGACATCCGGACAACTTTAAAAGAACAGGCCCGGGTGGTCCGGCCCGGAGGCCGTGTCGTCTGTTTAGAGATGACCTGGCCCCGTCATCCCCTTTTCCGCCCCATCTTTCACCTCTATTTTGGCGGAGTGGTTCCCTTGCTGGGCTGGCTCCTCACGGGCTATCTGGACGAGTACCGCTATCTACCGCGCTCCGTTCGGGCCTCTCTCTCCCCAGAGGAACTGGCCGCGCTGATGGAGGACGTGGGCCTGCGGGAGGTCCGGTACCGTCTCCTGATGCTGGGGACAGTGACCCTGCATGTGGGAACCCGTTGAAGGAAGCCCAAGCGTCAACGTCGGGGCTCCAAGCATCCGTGAGGCAACTGCTTGCAGTTGCTCCACAAGTAACTGCTGGGTGATTGGAGTGCTCGGCCCATCGGTGAGCCTGGCCGTCAACGACTGGGCAGAGGTCCCTCTGTAACCTGTGAAAGGAGATGCCCCATGGCGCGCGCCGGAAAGATCGCCCTCAATATCGTCCTCATTCTCCTCCTGATGGTTGCTGGCTACGAGGCCCAGACCTTCGCCAAGATCGGCTGGAACTCCGTCGTAGAGTATCCGAGTCCTTACTGGGCCTCGCTCCCTCGGGGCAGTGCGGCGCCTCCCCTGGCCCAGCGGGTCGTGCTGGTCCTGGTGGACGGCCTCCGGCTGGACGCGTCCCAGACGATGCCCAACCTGAACGACCTGCGCCGTCGGGGGGCGGACCTGGCAGTTCGGGTCGGGCAACCATCTCTCTCCTACCCTTCTTGGACATCCATTGCGACCGGGGCTTGGCAGGAGGTAAGCGGGGTTACTACCAACTGGTTTGAAGGGCCGGTGCGGTTGGACAATATCTTCCGGGCTGCCAAGGACGCAGGGATTCCGGCTGTCGTTGTTGGCGCTCGGGGATGGCAGAAACTCTTCGGCCCCGATATCACGGATTTCTTTCCCGTGGCCTGGCCCGGGGAGGGAAAGGCGTCGCCGGAGGAGTGGATGAAGGCGGACCGGGAGGCCTGTCAGAAGGGGCTGGGGACGCTGCAGAAGTTTGACACCGGCCTTATCCTCCTGTACATCGGGGGGACCGACGAGATGGCCCACGAGTACGGAGGGACCAGCAAGGAGTACCTGCAGCAGGTCCAACTCGCCGACTGGTGTATCGGTCAGGTGGCCTCCCGGCTGGACTGGGGCAGGGACGTCCTGATAGTGGCCGCCGACCACGGGCACATAGATACCGGGGGCCACGGGGGGTGGGAGGAGGTCGTCCTGCGGGTGCCCCTGGTTGTGGTGGGCCACGGAGTCCGCAGGGGCGCATACACCGACCGGCTCCAGGCCGACCTGGCACCCACAGTCGCTGCGCTGCTGGGACTTCCCATCCCGACCCACGCGCAGGGCCGTCCGCTCCTGGAGATTCTGGATGCCCCGGTGGATGTGAAAGGACCCATCGGGTTGAACGCCGCGCTCCAACTTTCGGGCTTCTACGACCTCTACGCGCAGGTGCTGGGCGTTCGTCCCTTTGCGGGAAATCTTCTGAAAGTTCACCGGGAGGCGATCGCACGGGGCGAGGAGGGCGCGTTGGCAAAGTTCTGGGAGCAGTTGACGCGGCAGGCGACGGCGGCAAAGCGGGCCCGGTGGTGGCGAGAGCGGCTCCTCCGCTTTCCGATCGCGCTGGGCATCGCCCTGGTCCCCCTGGCCTACTATCTGACCTTCCGGCGCCGGTGGAATCAACTGCTGCTGCCGGTGGGGGCGGCGCTCCTGTACTTCGTCCTCTACAACCTGCTCTTCTTTGTCGCCCGCGGCCACACCTGGTCGCTCTCCGTCTTCAATTCCGAGGCCCAGATAGAGGCCTTCTTCAACCAGCGGCTTCTGGACGCGGCCCTCTCGGTGGCTGTGGCCGGGCTCCTTTTGGCCCTGGCTCTCTGGAAGCGGTCCCCGCTGGAGACGCTGGAGCGGATGGTCGCTTTCTCCTTCACGGCCTTTTACCTCCTGCTGCTCCAGGTGGACCTCTTCTACTGGCTCTACCACATCCGATTCCTCTGGGCGCTGCCGGATCTTCGGTTGGGGTTCAAGTACTATATGGACCTGCTCCAGATGATCCCGGTGGGAGTGCTTTCTGGTGTGCTGGCCGGGCTGGCGGTGCTCATCGGTTGGGGGATTCGTCGCTGGCGCCGTCCCCGGCCTGTACTGGAACGGGTATCTCCCGCGCCCGAGCCCGTTTCGGCCTCCCCTTCTCCAGAGGGCGAGGCTGCCCAGGAACAGGCATAAAATCTTTGCGGCGGCGGCCGAAGGCCGCCGCCGCAAAGATTCCCCTCCCTTCGCTACCTTGTACAAGAGGAAATGATGCCCGGCTTCTTTGGTACGCAGGCGCTGCTGATAGCGGACCTCGCCCTGATCGCGATGTGGGCCCTGGGGCTTGTCGCGGTGGGCGGATGGGTCGTTGCCCGACGACGGGGGTTCCCGACCCACTGCCGATTGATGGCCTGGGTGACCTTCGCCGCCTACCTGCCCATCCTGGTGGCGATGGTGGGCCCCTGGCTGGGGCTCTTCCGGCTGGGGAGCGCCGTCTTCGCGCAACCTCAAACGGTCGTTCCCTTTATGCACGGTGTGGTCGGCGGGCTGGCCCAGTTGCTGATGACCTACACAGTGGTGCGGATGAACTGGCGACGAAAATGGCCACCCCGTCGTCCTCTCTGGCTGATGCGCGTAAGCCTCCTGTTCTGGCTGCTGACGGTTGTCGGAGGGACGTGGGTCTATCTAACGCTCTACGCGTGACCCTGAGGGAGAGCGTTCACAGCGCCCGACAGATAAAGCCTTTCAGATACGTCCCCTCCGGGAAATTCAGGGAGACCGGGTGGTCGCTCCCCTGGTGCAAATGGCCGATGATCTGGACCTCTCTCCCCGCGTCCAGCGCAGCCCCGAACAGGATTTTCTGGAACAGGTCGGCGGAGACCGCACCGGAGCAGGAGGTGGTGAAGAGAACCCCGCCGGGCCGCAGCAGGTGAAAGGCCTGGAGGTTGATATCCTTGTAGGCCCGGGCCGCGCGGGGGACGTCTCCCGCTGAGGGCGCAAATTTGGGCGGGTCCAGAACGATCAGATCAAACCGGCGCCCCGCGACCCGGAAGGCCCGCAGGACCTGTGGGACGTCGCCCTCTATGAACTCGTGGTCGTCCGGAGGGAGGCCGTTCAGCGCCAGATTCTCCCGCGCGAGGTTCAACGCCGACCCGGAGGAGTCCACAAAGGTCACACGGGCCGCGCCGTATCGGGCTGCATAGATGCCGAAGGCGCCCGTGTAGCAGAAAGCGTCCAGTACTTCCGCCCCCGCGCAGAAGGGGGCCAGCCGCGCCCGGTTCTCCCGCTGGTCCAGATAAAAGCCCGTCTTCTGGCCCGTCCGGATGTCCACCCAGAAGCGCAGGCCGTTTTCCCGGATTTCCAGAAGCGGGGGCGGAGGATCTCCCCAGAGGGGGCCTGCGACCATCGGGAGCCCTTCTTTCTCCCGCACGTCCACATCGGAGCGTTCATAGATGCCCCGTGGGGAAAATAATTCGGTCAGCAGGGAGACCAGGAGCCCCTTCCAGCGCTCTATCCCCAGCGTCAGAAACTGGGCGACCAGATAATCGCCGTAGCGGTCCACGATCAGTCCGGGCAGGCCGTCGGACTCCGCGTGGACAAGCCGGAAGGCGGTGGTGTCGGGGGAACGGAGGAGGTTTTCCCGCCCCCGCAGGGCGCGCTGGAGGCGCCGCCTCCAGAAGTCGGGGGTGATTTCTTCGTCGGGGTCCCAGGTGAGCAGGCGGACGAGGATCTGGGACCGGCGGTTCAGGGAGCCGCGCGCCAGCCACTGCCCTCCGGCCTCCTCCACCTCCACGATGTCGCCGTCGGCAGGATTGCGGCGAATCTGGGCAACCGCGCCGGAAAAAATCCAGGGATGTTTCCGGAGGACGGAGCGCTCCCGCCCCGGAAGCAGGACAACGGCCGCACGACTTCCGGAAATGGCCTGTTTTCCCATTTTTCAGAACGCGGATAAACGCAAAAGGACGCAGATTTCTTTATCTTTGTAAACGAGCGTTTATCTGCGTCCCTCCATCAGACGGCGGAGCAGGTTCATCTTGCCCTCGTGGAGGGTTCGCCAGTCGTCCAGAAGGATGCCTCCCGTGTCGCCGGAGTTGGGGTTGAGGCACCAGTAGAAGAAGATGCGGATGTCCTTCTCCAGCAGGTAGTCCACGAAGGCGTCCTGCCAGACCCGGTCGTCTCCCTCGTAGCGGCCCCCGAACTCACCGATGCCCAGGGGGTACTCCCCCGCCATTCGCCCAAAGTGGACCTCCCAGATGGGTGGCATGTTGTCTGGGAAGTTGGGGGCGTCAAAATAGGGCTGACGATAGACGTCGGGGCCGTAGGCATGGGGAAGGTAGAGGATGCGGTCGGCGGGGAAGGAAGGACCCAGAACAACGGGGTCCCGGTACGCCTCCGTGAGGTTCTCCCCCCAGAAGGCGGGCCAGCCGCCGTTATTGGAGGCGTTCCCCACGCCCTCCACGGCGACCACCAGGGAGGGGTTGACGGAGAGAATAGCCTCCGCGCCCTCCTGGGCCAGGCGCTTCCACTGGGCCCACGTCAGCGCGTGGGGCTCGTTGCAGAGGTCCACGCCGAAGACGTTGGGGTAAGCGCGGGCGATCTCCGCCATCCGGCGCAGGTCGGCCAGCCAGTTCTCCTGGGTGTACCCCTCTCCGAAGGGGCGACCAGGCAGTTTGCCGCCGATGAGGTCTGGGTCGTAGGTGTGAAAGTCCAGAAGGACGTAGAGGCCAGCCTTCCGGGTTTCCTCCAGGAGGTAAAGGAGTCCGTCGTGGGCGTCGGCGGGATAGCCCGCGGATTGAGCCCAGGAGGGGGTGGAGTAGCCGGGGGTCAGGACCTGAGGGGAGACGGGGAGCCGCAGAGCGGTGAAGCCCAGGGCCCGCATCTGGGCCAGGAAGTCCGGGACCTTCCGACCTGTCCAGAGGCCGTGGGGGGCCCGGTCGGGGGTCTCCAGGCCGAACCAGTTGATGCCGTAGAGGGGGATGGGTTCATCGCCCCGGAAAACGCCCTGCGGGGTGGCCCGGTAGGGATGGGAAACGGTCTCTCCAATCTGGGGCATAGCCTCCTCCTTTTCCGTCGGCGGAGTCGCTCCAGCGCGCGGGAGCGGCGACGAAGGTGGGCGAACCGCACAGCCTGTCAGGAGCAGAATGACCGTAAGGGTCAGAATTAGAATTCCTGCGCGCATCGGCAAAACCTCTTGGCCGAACGATGCTTGTTCCTTGTTTTTATGATTTTTCAGGGCTCGTGGGCTCCCGAAGGATTCCCATTTCCTGCGCGTAGTCTACCGCTGCAGCCAGGAAGGCCCGAAAGAGGGGGTGGGGGCGGGTGGGGCGGGAGCGGAACTCGGGGTGGAACTGGCTTCCGACCATAAAGGGGTGGTCTGCCACCTCGCTGATTTCCACCAGTTGTCCGTTGGGAGAAAGGCCGCTGAAGACCAGGCCCCCTCGCTCCAGCAGGTCCCGGAAGCGGTTGTTGACTTCAAAGCGATGGCGGTGGCGCTCCTGGACCTCCTCCACGCCGTAGGCCGCTGCGGCGCGGGTGCCGGGGACCAATCGGCAGGGGTAGAGCCCCAGCCGCATCGTCCCGCCCATGTCCACGACCGACCGCTGTTCCGGCATTAGGTCAATGACCGGGTAGGGAGTGTGGGGGTCAAACTCGGTGCTGTTGGGGGCATCGTTTCCCACCACCCGCCGGGCCGCCTCAATGACCATCACCTGCATCCCCAGGCAGAGCCCCAGGTAGGGGACGCGTCGGTCCCGCGCCCAGCGCGCGGCGAGAATTTTTCCCTCAATCCCCCGGTAGCCGAACCCGCCGGGGACGACGACCCCTGCTGCCTGTTCCAGTGTCTCCCAACTGCGGCCCTTCTCCAGGTCTTCGGAATTGATCCAGAGGATGTTCACGTCGTACCCCAGTGCCAGACCCGCGTGACGGAGCGCCTCGCGGACGCTGATGTAGGCATCATGCAACTGAACGTATTTCCCGACAATCGCAATGGGGACTCCGGGCTTGGGACGCCGGACTTCCTCCACCAGCCTCCGCCAGTCGGTCAGGTCCGGCGGGGCCGCGGGCAACCCCAGCCGCCGGACGATGAACTCCCCAACTCCCAGTTCTTCCAGCAGCAGGGGAACTTCATAAAGGACCGGCGTGGTGACCAGCGGGACGACGGCCTCCGGGTCCACGTCGCAGAAGAGGGCGATCTTCTCCGTCAGGGCCCGGTCCACCGGGTAATCCGACCGCGCGACGATGATGTCGGGCTGGATGCCCATAGACCGGAGTTCCCGGACGCTGTGCTGGGTGGGCTTGGTCTTCAGTTCGCCTGTCGCGCCGATGTAAGGGAGAAAGGTGACGTGGACAAAGAGGGTGTTCTCCCGGCCCACGTCCCGCCGCATCTGGCGGATCGCTTCCAGGAAGGGCTGGCCCTCAATATCGCCCACAGTCCCACCCACTTCCACGATGACGATATCGGCGTTGGAGACCTGGCCGACCCGGTGGACCCGGCGCTTGATCTCGTCGGTGATGTGGGGGATGACCTGGATAGTGCCGCCCAGGTAGTCCCCCCGCCGCTCCCGCGCGATGACCTCCGCGTAGACCTGTCCGGCGGTGACGTTGCTGGCGCGGGTGAGGTTCTCGTCTATAAATCGCTCATAATGGCCCAGGTCCAGGTCCGTCTCCGCGCCGTCGTCGGTGACGAAGACCTCCCCGTGCTGGTAGGGGGACATGGTGCCGGGGTCCACGTTCAGGTAGGGGTCCAGTTTCTGAATAGTGACCCGGAGCCCGCGCGCTTTGAGGACCCGCCCGATGGCTGCAGCGGTGACCCCCTTGCCGACGCTGGAGAGAACGCCACCGGTGCAGAAAATGAACTTTCGCATAGACTACCTCCCGGTCTCGGTTCCGCGCGGAAAGCCTCTCACCGCAGCGTCACGTTGCAGGCGTCCACTGTCCGGCTCAGCCATTGCTGGGGGTCTCCCCCTGCCAGCACTTCCTGGACCATCCGCTGAAGGTGGGCCCGGCAGTCTTTGTATCCCCGCACTTCCGGCTCCCCCACGGTCTCCCTTTCCAGCAGGGCCAGCGCGGCCGCGTACTGGGGATCCCTCTCCAGCAAGGGGGCCAGCAGGTCCATCGTCGCGCGGCGATGGGGAAGATAGCCGGTCTCCGTTGTCCACGCTGCCTGCTGCTGGGGGGTGTTCAGCCAGCGGATGAAGGTCCAGGCCGCCAGCTGCCGCTGGGGAAAGGTGGGCAGAATCACGAAGACAGCGCTGGAGACCTCCGTCGCCGATGCATCCCCCGCGGCAGGAAGGGGAGAGGCAAGCCACTCAAAGGCGGCCCGTCCGGCGACGAGGCGCCCGTAGTGGGGGATGTGCCAGGTATCGGTGAGGACGAAGAGGACGCGGCCCCGGCTGAATTCGGATTCCGCCTCCTCCCAATACTCCTCCGGCCGGGCGCATCCCTCCTGGACCATCGTCTGCAGGAGGGTCAGCGCGGCCAGGCCTGCCTCGTTCCCGAACGTGTAGGCGGTTCCCTCGCTGTTCAGCAGATGGCCCCCGTGGGCAAGGAGAAGCCGGATAAAGACCCGTTCGTCCGCCGGAAATTTCAGGCCGTAGATGCCCGCCTGGGGTTCCGAGGCCGCGCAGGCGACCGTTCGCAATTCCTCCCACGTGCGCGGCGGCGCATCGTATCCCAGTTCGTGGAGCCAGGCGCGGTTGTAGACCAGAATCCCCGCCGAAAGGGTCAGCGGGAAGCCGTAGCGGTGGGAAGGGTCGCCAGCGTGTCCGACGTTCCAGGCGGCAGGGAAGAAGTCCCGCTGCTCCTGGGGCGAAAACCCCCAGCGGGTATCCCCTATGTAGGGGGTCAGGTTCACGGCCAGCCCCTGGGCGACATACTCCGGGAGATACCCCGCGCGGGTGACGATCATATCGGGAAGTTTTCCCTCCGCGTGGCCCTGCAGGACTTTTTCGTAGACCTGTGCGGAACTCTCCGCGCGCATCCCCCGCAGGGCGATTCCCCATGGATTGGAAGCATTGAAGCGGTCCATAAAGGTCAGCAGTTCTTCCTCGTAGGTGGCGGGGTACCAGAGGGTGACGATCTGCCCGCGGGGGTTCAGAGGGGTGGGGGAAGAAGTCGGGGCATGTCCACGACAACATGTCGCCCCCAGCACGATCAGGATCAGGACCAGCAAGCGGTCAATCCGATGGAATGGATGCAAGACTCCTCCTGCAGCGACCGGAAGTCGCTCCGTTAAGGTCTCCCTTCCGCCAGGGTGGTGATTCGGTCATATCCCGCCGCGATCAGCCGCTCCAATTCATAGGCCGTCGTCCGGTAGACGGAGAGGGAGAGGCCATAGGGGTCCGCGATGCCGTGGGTCTCCCCCGCCATCGCGGCCAGCAGGTGGATGCGGTCGGCTGCCTCCGGGAAGGCCAGGCGCAGGGCTTCCACATGGTGGGGCGTCATGGCCAGAATCAGGTCCGCCTGCGCGACCAGTTCCTCTGTAACGCGGCGGGCTCTGTGCCCGCTGAGGTCTATTCCTCGTTCCGCCATTACCATCACCGCGTTGGGGCTGGCTGGTTCCCCGTCTGCCGCCCAGAGCCCGGCGGAGAGGACCCGCCAGTCTCGCCGCAGGGGGTCCTGCTGAAGCCGCCGCTGGAGGAGAGCCGCCGCCATCGGCGAACGGCAGAGGTTCCCGGTACAAACGAAAAGGATCGTCCGCGGCCGCCGTTCGTCGTCCATGGGGACTCCATATCGTTCTAATGACCCAGGTAGCGAACGCTGAGAGACCTGGGGACCCGGATCAGTTCGTATTCGCCAAACTGGCTCAGCCGCTCCCGCACCTGGTCCCGGAGATGTCGCATCCGCTCCTTCCGGGCCTTCCATGCGCCGGAGACCTGGGAGAGAACCAAGGCCGAGTCTCCCATCACCTCCAGTTTGTAGTTCCGGGGGTCCTTCCCGGTGTTTCGCAGAAGCGGGATCAGGGTGTCCAGCGCGGTCAGCAGCGTCTGATATTCCGCCTCGTTGTTGGTCATCCGGCGGCCAAATTCCAGGGAGTCGTAAAAGAAGTTTCCCTCCGGGAGGTCCACCCGGTAAGTTCCGTAACCGGGGCCCGGGTTCCCCCGGCTTCCCCCGTCAAAGAGCAGGCGGATGACCGGACGCTTCTTAAGAGACATCGGAGTAGGTCCAGAAGCGGTTAACGAAGAAGTTCCAGAAAAGGACAATTCCCGTTGCAATGGCCTTCGCCAGGTTGTAACCCAGTTTGTACAGGGTCTCATCGGCGAGGGTCAGGGTGAGGGAACGGGTCACCGTGCCCACTAAAGTGACGCAGGGATAGCGCAGGAGCACGAGGATGCCCGTGTTGATCCCCCATCCGGCGATGTTGACGATGAAAAACTGAGTCAGTTGTTTGCCCAGGGGTTTGGATCGGGAGTCTGGATAGGTCCAGTAGCGGTTCCAGGTGAAGTTGCTCAGGACGGCAGCGGTAAAGGAGCAGGTGTTTGCCGGGACGATGTGGAGCCCAGCGACGATGTGCAGCAGGTAAAGGATACCGAAGTCCACCACCGCACCGAGCGCACCGACAATAGAGAACTTCAGGAAGCGGACGACCTCTTTGCGGTTATCCTGCAGAAACGTACGGACTTTAGAGACCAGGGCGATGGACGTCATCGGTCTATTTGATGTACTTTCCTACGATCGGTGCCAGGTCTCTTTTGACCTGTTCGGGGATGAGGTCCGGCTGAGTGATGAGGGCGGTGGACAGAGTGGAGCCACAGTCACAGGTTCGCTCCGCCGCGGCCATCCGGGGCACGAGAATCCGCAGGGCGCGCTGGGCCATCTGAGCGTTGGCCGCCAGGGTCGCCAGGAGCATCTCCACGTTCACTGGCTCCTCCGTTTCGTGCCACACGTCGTAGTCGGTCACGTGGGCCATCACGGCATAGCACATCTCCGCTTCGCGGGCCAGGAAGACTTCGGGGCTGGTGGTCATCCCGATGATATCCATCCCCCAGGCGCGGTAGGTGAAGCTCTCCGCTTTGGTGGAGAACCGGGGGCCCTCAATGGTGATGAACCGGCCGCCCCGGTGGACTTTTCCACCGGCCTCCTCCACCGCGTCGGCCAGCAGCGCCGAAAGGCGCGGACAGAAGGGGTCTGCCACGCCGATGTGGGCGACCAGGCCCCGCCCAAAGAAGGTATAGGCTCGCCTTTTGGTGAAGTCAAAGATCTGGTCCGGGATGACGATTTCGCCGGGGTGAATGTGCTCCCGCAGGGAGCCGCAGGCAGAGATAGAGATGACCTGCTCTACCCCCAGGACCTTCAGGGCGTAGATGTTGGCCCGATAGTTGACCTCCGTCGGGGTAATACGGTGGCCGCGCCCGTGGCGGGCCAGAAAAGCCACGCGCACCCCCTCCAGTGTGCCGATGACGATGACGTCGGACGGGTCCCCGAAAGGCGTCCAGACCCGTCGTTCCTCTATATCCGTTAGCCCTTCCATCTGGTAGAGGCCAGAACCGCCGATGACACCGATGCGGATAGGAGTATTGGCCATTGCTGAAGTCCTCCTGTGTCAGTCGCTTATTGGAACTGGAGGTTATTCTACCTTAGGTGGTGGGGGACGTCAAGAAAGGGGAAACGTGCCAGGCGCTTGGGGAAGCGCCTGGCACATTCCTGCTCCTACTTGCCAGCCCGCAGGGCGACAGCCCGGCGGATAGCCTCGTAGTCCAGCGGCTTGAGTCCTTCTGGCAGTGCGTCGGGGAAGACCCACCGGGCCGCCAGAATCTCCCCGCTCAGAGATCCCATTTCGCCCTCTATCTCACAGAGGAACACCGTCTCCAGATGGTCCGGCACGACTCCCAGGTCTACCAGTACCGGCGGCCCCACGCGCACCTTAAGCCCCATCTCCTCCCGCAGTTCTCGCCGGAGGGCCTCCTGAGGCCGTTCTCCCCGTTCCACCCACCCGCCGGGCAGTCCCCAGGGGTGAGCCGTCCGGAAGACGTGCTCCAGCAGCAGAATCTCGCCCCGTGCATTGAAAACGACCCCGGTGACGCCAACGGTAAAGCGGGCAGCCCTGGTCTGGATGAGGCGGACCATCAGCGGGTACAGGCGGGGAAAGGCATGGAGAACATGGGCCAGCAGACGCTTAATGGACATCGGATGCCTGGCCCAAACAGGAAAGGGATTTTCGTTGCGGCGGTTCTGCCGCCGCAACGAAAATCGGTTCGTTCAGCCCGGAAAGATTGGTTTTCTGAGCCTGGACGGCCCTGTCCAGGCTCAGAAAACTATTTAATCTCCACTTTCGCGCCGACCGCTTCCAGTTCCGCCTTAGCGCTCTCCGCCACCCCTTTCGCGACGCCCTCCAGAACCGTGGCCGGCGCACTCTCCACCAGGTCCTTGGCTTCCTTGAGGCCCAGGTTCGTCAGTTTCCGGACGACCTTGATGACCTCAATCTTCTTGTCGCCGATCTCCTTGAGGATGACGTTGAACTCCGTCTTCTCCTCCACCGGTTCAGCAGGCGCCGCGGCAGCGGCAGCAGGCATTGCGGCCACCGCGACCGGAGCGGCGGCGGTCACACCCAACCGCTGCTCCAGCATCTTAACCAGTTCCGCAGCCTCCAGAAGCGTCAGTTGACTGATTTCCTCCACCAGTTTCTGCAGATCAGCCATTCCTTAACCTCCTTTTACTTTACTTGCTCACTTTGCTCGTTTACGCCGCTTGCGCGGCGGGGCTCTTGCCCTCCAGTTTATCCACGTAGGCCTGGAGCACGTTCAGGACCTGCCGGATACCCGAGGCGACCACGCCGACCACCTGGGAAGCGGGTGCCTGGATAGCACCCAGGACCTGGCCCAGGACGACCTCCTTCGGTGGAAGATTTGCCAGGGCTGCGACCTGAGCAGAGGTAATGGGAGTCTTGCCCAGCAGAGCGCCCTTTACAGCGAAGTTCTCCCGTCCCTTAGCGAAGTCCTGGATGACTTTTGC
>JANXAH010000024.1 GCA_025062415.1 Anaerolineae bacterium
TGGTACGGCAACACCGCAAAACCGGGGTCATCCCAGAGATCTTGCCTGAAAATTCACGGCCTCAGAGACCTGTGGCGGTGTAACGCAGTCCGCCAGACCTGCAGAAATACAGGCTAACAGCCCGCGCTGCACAGCCCGCGCTACACCCCGCAGCGCAGACCGCCGGGCCTGCAACGCAGGCCGCCAGACCTGCAGAAATACAGGCTAACAGCCTGCGCTACACAGCCCGCGCTACACCCCGCAGCGCAGACCGCCGGGCCCGTAACGCAGGCCGCCAGGCCTGCAGAAATACAGGCTAACAGCCTGCGCTACACAGCCTGCACTACACCCCGCAGCGCAGATCGCCGGGCCCGTAACGCAGACCGCCGGGCCCGTAACGCAGGCCACCAGGCCTGCAGAAATACAGGCTAACAGCCTGCGCTACACAGCCCGCGCTACACCCCGCAGCGCAGACCGCCGGGCCCGTAACGCAGGCCGCCAGACCTGCAGAATACAGGCTAACAGCCTGCGCTACGCGATCTTCGGCAAATTTTCAGATACACCCAAAGGAAAAGGCGCCGGAATGGACCCTTCCGGCGCCTTCGGTCTCTACATCTGTTCCAGTTTCCGGCGCAGTTCCTCCGGCGTGGCCGCGACAATGGGGACGTATCGGGTCCCCGGATAGTACTGCCGGAAGAAAGCCTCCAGGTTGCCTGGCCAGCGGTGGGGATTGATGGCGATGACCCGTTTATCGGCCAGCGCGCCGATGCCCGCATCGTCGGCACTCCCGCCGATAGTCCACCGGTATCGGTCCCATGCGCCGCTATCCAGGATGGCCTGGACCCACTCCCGCCCAGCGCCAGGGTGGAGCAGAACGTAGGTGCGTGCGTACTGCTCACGGGGAAGCCCCCAGACCCTGGGGCGGACGACCAGGACGATCTGGGCCAGAGGAGAGGCCACTCCTGGAATAAAAAGGGCAGTGGAGTGATTCCCAGCCTTCTGGGGGACAAACTCCCAGGTCAGCGGCGCAGTGGCCGAAACGGGAACTGCAGCACCATCGGGCCCGGTCACGCGAAGTTCGGCATCTGACACCGGCCGATCCGCTTGGGCGACGACCCGTACCGTCTGCCCGACCTCCGGAGAGGCCGGTTCGGCCTGAAGGGAAACCTGCGGCAGCGCGCTGATGACCTCCAGCACCACGTCGTCCCAGTAGGCATCGTTGTGCTTGAAGGGCCAGAGGCAACGGGAGCGCAGGAAGACAGTTACCTTATCCGCCTGTGCGGTGGCTTCCACGGGCGGGACAGGATAATACGCGTTGTAGATGTGGGCTCCCTTTCCCCAGATGACCGTTGGAGCGTAGGGGTTGGTGCCGCCGGTGGGGTCTATTCCCAGCCGGAAGGTGAAGTTGCGCTCGGCGTCGTCCAATCCGGGAGTTCCCTCTTCGGCAAAGAAAGGGTTATAGCCCACACGGCTTCCCTCGCTCCAGCGGGGATCGCTTTCGCGAGGAGAGCCCCAGGCATTGCTCCAGGCGTGGGCATATGCCGAGAGTTTCAGGCGGGCACCCGGCGTCACACTCACCTGCTGGAAGAGGCCAGCATCATGAATGCGGGAAAAGGTGAAGACGAGGCAACCGAACTGCCCGTTCCGAACCCGAGCTGGGTCTGGGGTCAGACCGCAGGGGCGGACCTCCGGCGCAGCCCACCCCACCCCATTCTGGGGGTCGTGTTCCACGGGAAGGCCGTGGCGGTACCAGGGGTTCCAGCCTGCCGGGCAGGCGATTTCCCCCGCTTCTCGCCAATAGGCCTGGCCCTGGGTGGGAATAACCAACACCCGGCGATGGATGCCTTCCCACCCTCGCTCAAAGTCGCCATTCTGAAGAAGGTTCTGCGGACTCATACGGGGACCCCCTTTCGCGTGGCAAAGAGAGCGGAGACGGAACCAGAAGAAAAACCCCGCCGTGCCGTGTGCCGGTGAGTTCTTGAACCCGCTCACGCAGGTGGGTACCTACTCAGGAGGGTCTGTCTTGCCCGAAGGCTACCACAGCCCCCGCTGAAGATCGGTTCCCGTCGTATAGGTGTTGGCTCAGAACCCCGATTCGGCGATCACGCGCACAGCAGGGTCGTGCATAATTATAACACACTCCACAGAATGTGCAAGCGTAACAAAAGTAAAACCCTCATTCAGTCGGGGCGCCCTCCCTGTTGTACTTGACAAAATCTTGAGAGGGTTTATAATAACCCTGTTTGTGAAGACAAACTGGGCCCAGTATGGAGAAGCAACGAAAGCGCGGAGAAAGGCTCTCTTGCGCTTTGTTTGTCTTTAGTCCTATTCCCCTGATGTGCCTCGCGCCTCTTCACCCTCGTTGCGCGTCCTGAGCGTTCTATTGCGAGGTGAGTTGTGGTGCAGTGCGGGGAAACCGGGCCCTCAGAGCCTGGGAATGGGGAGGAGTCCGTATGGCATACCTGGATGATTCGGCTGAGGTCCAAAATTTCGTTTCGCTGCGGATCAGTCTGGCATCGCCGGAGGAGATCCGCTCCTGGTCCTACGGCGAGGTCACCAAACCAGAGACCATCAACTACCGGCGCCTGCGCCCGGAGAAGGATGGCCTCTTCTGCGAGGCCATCTTCGGTCCCACGCGGGACTGGCAGTGCTACTGCGGTAAGTACAAGAACATCCGCTACCGTGGCATCATCTGCGACAAATGCGGTGTGGAAGTCACCCGTTCCTCCGTCCGCCGGGAGCGGATGGGCCATATTGAACTGGCCGCCCCCGTCGCCCACATCTGGTACACCCGTCAGGCCCCCAGTATTCTGGGTATTCTCCTGGACATCTCCCGCCGTAATCTGGACCGCGTCCTCTACTTCGCCCAATACGTCATCACTGCGGTGGATGAAGACGCGCGCCAGCGAGCTCTGAAGCGACTGCGGGAAGAGCACGAGCAGCGTCAGAAGGAACTGATCACAAAGGCCAACAGCGCCATCGCTCAACTCCAGGAGCAACTGGCCCAGGAGCAGGCTCGCGTTCAGGCCCAGTTAGAGGCCCTCCGCGCCCGCATTGATGAGCAACTGAATAACGACACCGAAGCCCTGATGAAAGAAGTCCAGGGCCTCCAGAAGCGGCTGGAGGAGCGATTGGGTACCGTTCCCCGTTCCCCCATCGTCATCAAAACGACAGGCACAACCGTTGTGGAGGCCGGAGAAACCATCGGGCGGGAGCACCTGGCCCTCCTGAACCGTATCGTTCAGGAGGAACTGGAGCGTCTGGAGAACCGCGCACGCGCCCAGGAAGAACTGGAAGCAGCTCCCCTACAGGCCCAGTTGGACCAACTGCGTCAGTCCATTAATGCGGAAATCGCCACTATCCAGGAACAACTGGCCCAGGACTTGGAGAATCTCCGTCGGAAGTACGAGGACGAGCAGGAGGAACTGCTGGGCCTGGCCCCTCTCCAGTTCCTCACTGAAGCCCGCCTGCGGGAACTCAAGAGCAAGTGGGGCCAGGTCTTCCGGGCCGGGATGGGAGCCGAGGCCCTCTATGAAATCCTCCAGCGGATGGACTTGGACCAGATGGCCCAGGAACTCTGGAACGAGGCGCGCAACGACCCCTCCAAGCAGCGCCGCAAGAAGGCCATCCGCCGTCTGCGCATCGTGGAGGCCCTCCGCAAAAGCGGTAACCGGCCCGAATGGATGATCCTCACCGTCCTTCCGGTCATCCCGCCAGACCTGCGTCCGATGGTCCAACTGGACGGCGGTCGGTTCGCCACTTCCGACCTCAACGACCTCTATCGGCGGGTGATCAACCGGAACAACCGGCTCAAGCGGCTCATTGAACTGGGCGCGCCCGACGTCATCATCCGCAACGAGAAGCGGATGCTCCAGGAGGCAGTGGATAGCCTCATAGACAACAGCCAGCGGGGCAAAGCCCTCTCCCGCCGCGGCCAGCGGCAACTCAAGTCCCTGAGCGATATGCTCCGGGGCAAGAAGGGCCGCTTCCGCCGCAACCTCCTGGGCAAGCGGGTGGACTACTCGGGCCGCTCCGTCATTGTCATTGGTCCGCAACTGAAACTCCACCAGTGTGGTCTCCCCAAGGAGATGGCCCTGGAACTCTACAAGCCCTTCGTGATGAGCAAACTGGTGGAGTACAACTACGCCACCAACATCCGGGGGGCCCGCCGCCTCATTGAGCGCCAGCGACCGGAGGTCTGGGAGGTCCTGGAGGAGGTCATCAAAGACCGCCCCGTCCTCCTCAACCGCGCGCCGACGCTGCATCGGCTGGGCATCCAGGCCTTTGAGCCTGTGCTGGTGGAGGGGAAGGCCATCCAGATTCACCCTCTGGTCTGCGTCGCTTTCAACGCGGACTTTGACGGCGACCAGATGGCCGTTCACGTCCCCCTCTCCGAGATGGCCGTCCAGGAGGCCCGCAAATTGATGCTGGCGACCCGCAATCTCCTCAAGCCCGCCGACGGCCAGCCCATCGTCGGGCCCACCAAGGATATGTGTCTGGGCATTTACTATATGACGATGGAGACGAAGGGCCCGCACAGGGGGGACGGGAAATACTTCGCCGACCTGGACGAAGTGGAGATGGCCTACACGCTGGGCTACGTGGATATCCACGCCCGCATCAAAGTTCGCCAGGTCTACGACCACCAGCCCCCGCCGCCGCAGCCCGTGGAGACGACGGTGGGTCGCTGCCTCTTCAACCGGGTCCTTCCTGACGAACTTCGGTTTATCAACGAGACGCTGGATAAGGGGAAACTCCAGGACCTGGTGGCTCTCTGCTACCGTCGCCTGGGGGAGGAGAAAACGGTGGAAGTCGTGGACCGGATCAAGGCTGTCGGCTTCCACTACGCGACTCGCTCCGGCGTGACCATCGCGGCCAGCGACCTGACCATCCCACCGGAGAAATCCAGAATCCTGGAGGAGGCCACCGCTCAGGTCGCCGAAGTGGAGCGTCAGTACCAGCGCGGACTCCTGACCGCCGAGGAGCAGTATGCCCGTACCATTGATCTCTGGAGCCGGGCCCGGGAGGAAGTCGCCAAGGCTGTCGCACGCGTGCTGGACCCGGAGGGCCCGGTGGCGATTATGGCTCAGTCCGGCGCTTCCAAGGGCGGCTTCGGCCCCATCGCTCAGTTGGCCGGGATGCGCGGTCTGATGGCCGACCCCTCTGGCCGCATCATCCCACTCCCCATCCGTTCCAACCTGCGGGAAGGGCTCTCTGCGCTGGAGTACTTCATCAGCACCCACGGCTCCCGTAAGGGTCTGGCCGACACGGCCCTGCGCACCGCCGACGCCGGGTACCTGACCCGCCGTCTGGTGGACGTCGTCCAGGACGTCATCATCAACGCCTACGACTGCGGCACTCGCAGCGGCATCTGGATCCGCCGCAGCGACGATGTCGGCGGGCAAACTATGGCGGAGCGGCTGGTGGGCCGCGTCGCCGCAGCGCCCGTCGTCCATCCCAAAACCGGAGAAATCATCGTCAACCGGAACGAGGAGATTACCGAGGACGCAGTGGAGGCTATTGAAGCGGCGGGCATAGACGAGGTCTACGTCCGCTCCCCGATGACCTGCGCGCTGCGCCGGGGCATCTGCGTCCTCTGCTACGGCCGCGACCTGGGCCGGGGCAAACTGGTCCACATCGGCGCGGCCGTCGGCATCATCGCGGCCCAGTCCATCGGTGAGCCCGGTACCCAGTTGACCCTGCGAACCTTCCACACGGGCGGTGTCGCGGCTGGTGGTGACATCACGACCGGTCTCCCGCGCGTGGAGGAACTCTTTGAGGCCCGGAAGCACCCTAAAGGCGAGGCCGAAATCTCGGATATTGACGGCATCGTCCACATCATCCGCGAGGACGGGCGCAAGCGGGTCCAGGTCATCAAGAGCGAGACGCTCACCGAAGAGCACGTCGTCCCCGAAGGCTGGACAATTCTGGTGGAAACGGGCGACACGGTGAACGCCGGGGAGCCTATCGCTCGCCAGGGCACCGAGGAGGAGCCCGGCGAACTGATGCTCGCCCGCCACCGGGGAACCGTCCACCGGGACGGGAACCGCATTCGCATCGCCTACGAACGCCGGGACGTCCGGGAATACGAGATTCCGCCCGCGGTCCGGTTGCTGGTCGCCGAGGGGCAGTACATTAAGGCCGGGACCCAGTTGGCCGAGGGGATCCCGAACCCCCACCGCATCCTGCAGGTTCTGGGGCGGGAAGCGACCCAGTTGTTCATCCTCTCCGAGATTCAGAAGGTCTACCGGTCCCAGGGCGTCAACATCAACGACAAGCACTTTGAGGTCATCATCCGCAAGATGCTGGGGAAGATGCAGGTGGTGGACCCCGGCGATACGGACCTGCTTCCGGGCGACCTGGTGGATCGGCTGGCGCTGCAGGACATCAACCGCAGGGCCATCGCCGAGGGGAAGCAGCCGGCGAAGGCCCGCGCGGTGCTTCTGGGCGTGACGAAGGCTGCGCTGGCCACCGACAGTTTCCTCTCCGCGGCCTCTTTCCAGCACACTATCCGGGTTCTGGCCAAGGCCGCCATTGAGGGCCAGAAGGATATGCTCTACGGACTGAAGGAGAACGTCATCATCGGCAAACTGATCCCGGCGGGCACCGGTTACCGGGGTGATGCCCCCGACTCCGACGGGCCGATTGACTCCTACGAGGGTGTTCCATTGCGACCCTTCGCGATCCGGCCCCGCAAGCCCGCCGAGGTGAGGGCTGCTGAGGAGGAAGAGGAATTGGAGGCCCTGGCGGAACTGGAAGCCCTGATGACGGACTCCGAGAGCGATTACCTTCTGGAAGAGGAGGCCGCGGACTTCCTGGAAGAAGAGGAAGAGGACCTGGAAGAGGTCTTCTTTGAGGACGAAGAGGAGGAAGAAGACGATCTGGAGTAAGTAACCGCGGGGCCTCTGGCTCCCGGCTTTATGATCCTGCGTTTTTGCGGCGGCGGCCTTCGGCCGCCGCCGC
>JANXAH010000041.1 GCA_025062415.1 Anaerolineae bacterium
AGGCGGCCCGTCTGGGCCTGTGGCCACTGGTCGGCCTGCGCCGACCTGTGAGAAGTGCGTCAACGAAGGTTGACGCCCGGCGCAAAAGCGCCAAAGAAAGGCTGATTTCCAATCAGCGCCGACTGAAGGCGGCCCGTCTGGGCCTGCGGCCAATGGTCGGCCTGCGCCGACCTGTGAGAAATGCGTCAACGAAGGTTGACGCCCGGCGCAAAAGCGCCAAGGAAAGGCTGATTTCCAATCAGCGCCGACTGAAGGCGGCCCGTCTGGGCCTGTGGCCACTGGTCGGCCTGCGCCGACCTGTGAGAAGTGCGTCAACGAAGGTTGACGCCCGGCGCAAAAGCGCCAAAGAAAGGCTGATTTCCAATCAGCGCAGGCGCCGACTCAAGTCGGCCTTGCCTGGGCCCTGGCCCCCGGTCGGCCCGCGCCGACCTGTGAGAAATGCGTCAACGAAGGCCGACGCCCGGCACAAAAGCGCCAAAGAAAGGCTGATTTCCAATCAGCGCAGGCGCCGACTCAAGTCGGCCTTGCCTGGGCCCTGGCCCCCGGTCGGCCTGTGCCAACCTGTGAGAAATGCGTCAACGAAGGTTGACGCCCGGCGCAAAAGCGCCAAGGAAAGGCTGATTTCCAATCAGCGCAGGCGCCGACTCAAGTCGGCCTTGCCTGGGCCCTGGCCCCCGGTCGGCCCGCGCCGACCTGTGAGAAATGCGTCAACGAAGGTTGACGCCCGGCGCAAAAGCGCCAAGGAAAGGCTGATTTCCAATCAGCGCCGACTGAAGGCGGCCTGTCTGGGCCTGTGGCCGCCGGTCGGCCTGCGCCGACCTGTGAGAAATGCGTCAACGAAGGCCGACGCCCGGCGCAAAAGCGCCAAGGAAAGGCTGATTTCCAATCAGCGCCGACTGAAGGCGGCCTGTCTGGGCCTGTGGCCACTGGTCGGCCTGTGCCAACCTGTGAGAAATGCGTCAACGAAGGTTGACGCCCGGCGCAAAAGCGCCAAAGAAAGGCTGATTTCCAATCAGCACCGACCTACAGCCGTCGGCGAAGGCCGACATCCGGCGCAAAAGCGCCAAAGAAAGGCTGATTTCCAATCAGCGCGGAGGAGCATATGGACCCCGCCCTGTATTCCCACCTCATAGACATGGCCCTGGCCGAGGACATCGGCCCGGGGGACGTCACGTCGGAGGCGGTGTTGCCGCCGGACCTGCACCTGCGCGCCCATATTGTCGCCAAGCAGGCAGGGGTGGTCGCCGGGCTTCCGATCGCCGAAGCCGTCTTCCGGAGGGTGGACCCTTCCGTCTGCTTCACGGCGCGCGTGTCGGACGGCGCACGGGTGGAGCCCGGAACCGTCCTGGCGGAGGTGGAGGGCTTGGCCCGGAGCCTGCTGGCGGCGGAGCGGACCGCGCTCAACTTCCTCCAGCGCCTTTCAGGCATCGCCACCCTCACCCGGCGCTTCGTGGAGGCCGTCGCCGGGACGCGCGCCGTCATCCTGGATACCCGCAAGACCCATCCCGGCTACCGCGCGCTGGAGAAGTACGCCGTCCGGATGGGCGGTGGGCAGAACCACCGGATGGGCCTCTACGATATGGTGCTCATCAAAGATAACCACATCGCCGCCGCAGGATCCATCACTGAGGCGGTCCGGCGGGCCCGAGCCACCTATCCTCACCTGCCCGTGGAGGTGGAGGTCAAAAACCTGGACGAACTGCGGGAAGCGCTGGAACTTCCGGTAGATCGGATTATGCTGGATAATTTTGACCTGGAGGCCATTCGCGAGGCGGTCCGCATCGCTGCGGGGCGAGTGCCGCTGGAGGTCTCCGGCGGGGTAACGCTGGAGCGGGTGGCCGCCCTGGCCGCAACGGGGGTGGACTACATCTCCGTCGGCGCGCTGACCCACTCCGCCCCGGCGATGGACATCAGTATGGAGGTGGTGGGAATTATCTTTGCCCGATAGTATCGCAACCCAAACCGGGTGAATGGATGTTATGAACTTTAAAAATTTAACCCGGATATAGGCCGATATTGCAACTTAAAAAATTGCCCGGCAGTCCGCCATTCTTCGCCCTCACCCCACCCCCTGCCCCCTCCCCTCTCCCGCTCACCTGCGGCGGCGGGCGGAAACCCTCACCTCTCCCCTCTCCCGCAAGTGGGCGAGGGGAGGGGAAACCTGTTCCCCCCTTCTCCCCCGATGCGGGGGAGAAGGGAGGTAGGGGGGAGGAGGGGGTGTCCCACCCACAAAAGGGCGACTGTTGGAATTTGTTAAACCGCAATATCACGTCCGGATGAATTTGTGAAAACTCATCACGTCCAGGCCTGAAATGATTCGTTCGGAAAGGAAAGGGGCCCTCTCGCCTGAGAGTTCACCGCTGAACCCTGACCCGCAGCCGATGGCTGCGATAACTCGTCGGGCTATAAAAGCAGGATGGGGGAGAGACAAGGTGGACCTGAAAGAACATGTTGCCAAACTGAAAGCGCAATTGGGACCAGACCTGGTCATCCTGGGACACCACTATCAGCGGGACGAGGTCATCCAGTTTGCCGACTTCCGGGGGGATAGCCTCCAACTGGCGCAGGACGCCGCCCGCACCGAAGCCCGCTACATCGTTTTCTGCGGCGTCCACTTTATGGCCGAGACAGCGGCCATCCTGGCCAAGCCCTACCAGACGGTGCTCCTCCCCGACCTGGAGGCTGGCTGCTTTCTCGCCGACCGGGCCGAGTTGCCCCAGGTGGAGGCAGCCTGGCGGGACCTGGGCCGGGTGCTGGACGTGGAGCGGGAGGTGATGCCCGTCACCTACGTCAACTCCGCCGCCGCGCTCAAGGCCTTCTGCGGGGAACACGGCGGCATCGTCTGTACGTCGGCCAACGCCGGCAGGGTGCTGGACTGGGCCTTTCGTCAGCGGCCGAAGGTTCTCTTCTTCCCCGACCAGCACCTGGGGCGCAACACCGCCAAACGGATGGGCATCCCGCCGGAGGCGATGCTCCTCTGGGACCCCCGCCGCCCCCTGGGTGGGCACGACCCGGAGCAGGTTCGGCGGGCACAGATCTTCCTCTGGCCCGGCTGGTGCTACGTCCACACCCGCTTTCGGCCCGAACACGTCCGGATGTGGCGGGAACGGGACCCGGAAATCCGCATCCTGGTCCATCCGGAGTGCACGGAGGAGGTGGTGGACCTGGCCGATGAGGTCGGCTCCACATCCTATATCATCCGGCGGGTGAAGGAATCGCCGCCGGGAACAAAGTGGGCCATCGGGACGGAGTATAACCTGGTCAACCGGCTGGCCCAAGAGCACCCGGAGCAGTTCATCGTCTCCCTCTCCGGGGAGCCCCACTTCTGCCGGACGATGAGCCTCATCACTCTGGAGAAATTGGCCCGCGTCCTGGAGGGGCTGGTGAACGGAGAACTGGTCAATCCCATCTCTGTCCCGACCGACGTGGCGGAAAAGGCCCGCCGGGCGCTGGAGCGAATGCTATCTATCTGAAGACCTCTTCTTCGGAGGCCCCGTGTCCGAACTGGTAGAAACCGACGTCCTGATTATTGGCTGTGGCATTGCTGGAGCGACGGCCGCGCTGACGCTGGCGCGCGATCGGGAGCGACAGGTCACCGTCGTCACCCGCGCGGCGGAGCCGGAGGAGAGCAACACCCGATACGCCCAGGGGGGCATCGTCGCGCTGGGGGAAGGCGATAGCCCCGACCTGTTGGTGCAGGATGTTCTGGCTGCCGGGGCCGGGTTGAGCCTCCCCTCCGCCGTCCGCATCCTGGCGGAGGAGGGGCCCCGACTGGTGGAGGAGTTGCTGATCCGGGAACTGGGGGTTCCCTTTGACCGGGAGCCCGATGGGCGGCTGGCCTACGGGCTGGAGGGAGCCCACTCCCGTCCCCGCATCCTCCACGTCGGCGACGCGACCGGACAGGCCATCATTCGGGCCCTGGTCGCCGCGCTGAGGGAATGCCCCAACGTCCGTCTGGTGACCCGCGCGACGGCGGTGGACCTCATCACGTTCCCCCACCACGCGCGAAACTCCCTCACGGTCTACGAGCCCATCACCTGCCATGGCGCGTACGTCCTGGACCAGGCCACCGGGAAGACCCACCGATACCTGGCCGCGGTGACCGTCCTGGCAACGGGCGGGCTGGGCCGCATCTACCGGTACACCACCAACCCGGAGGGGGCCCGCGGCGACGGACTGGCGATGGCCTACCGGGCCGGCGCGCGCGTCATCAACGCCGAATACGTCCAGTTTCACCCCACCGTTCTGGCCCTGCCCGGCGCGGAGGGGTTCCTCATCTCCGAGGCGGTGCGGGGAGAGGGTGGGCGGCTGCTCACACCCGACGGCCGTCCCTTTATGCGGGAATATGCGCCCGATTGGGGCGACCTGGCCCCGCGGGACGTGGTCGCGCGGGCCATCCACCACGAGATGGTCACCAACGGCTATCCTTACGTCCTGCTGGACATTGCCTCCGCCCTGCCGCCGGAGCGCATTCGGGAGCGCTTTCCCACCATCTACGAGCGCTGTCGCTCCCTGGGGCTGGATATCACCGCTCAACCCATCCCCGTCGTCCCGGCGGCCCACTACTTCTGCGGTGGCGTCTGGACCGACGAGTGGGGCCGGACCACGGTCCGGAACCTCTACGCCGTTGGGGAGGTGGCCTGCACGGGGGTACACGGAGCCAACCGGCTGGCCTCCACGTCGCTCCTGGAGGGGCTGGTCTGGGGTCACCGGGCCGCGCAGGACATCGCCGCGCGGGGCCCCCTGACCCCTGTCTCCCCTGAAGAGGTCCCGCCCTGGGAGGAGACAGGGGTGGAGGAGGCCGACCCGGCCCTCATCTGGCGCGACCTGCGGGCCATCCAACACACAATGTGGAACTACGTGGGCCTGACCCGTTCGGAGCGGCGGCTCACGCGGGCTCTGCGGGACCTCCGTCACCTGAAAGAGCAAATTGACGACTTCTACCGCGCCAGCCGGCTGACCGATTCTCTGGTGGGGCTGCGCCACGCAGTCCAGGCGGCGCTCCTGGTAACGGAAGCGGCCTACCACAATCGCCAGAGCCGGGGATGTCACTACCGGGAGTGAAGCGCGCGGAATGCGGGACACCTACTCACAGTTTTCCCAAAAGACCTCCAGGAAAGGGGCTCGGACATTTCCTTTCCCAATCTCAACGCGACTTGCGCCTTGTGCCATCTTGTGGCATAGTACCCCTGGAGGTGACTCATGCCCACTGTAGAGCCTGTCCGTGACCAGCGCGCGCTGAAGGAGTTCGTCCGGTTTCCCTGGCGGGTTTACCGTAACGATCCCAACTGGGTTCCTCCGCTGATTTCCGATCAGATGAAAGCCCTGGACCCGCAGCGGGGGGCGTTCTTCCGCCACGGGGAGGCAGCGGCCTTCCTGGCCCGCGAGGGGAGGGAGGTAGTGGGGACCATCGTGGCCTTCGTGGACCATCGGGCCAACGAGTACCGGGGGGAGGCCGTCGGCGGATTCGGTTTCTTTGAGGTGGTGGAGGATTTCTCCGCCGCGGCGGCGCTGCTGGACGCGGCCAGTGAATGGCTCCGGGGACGGGGGATGGCGGTCATCCGGGGGCCGATGAATTTCTCCCAGTCGGACCACGGCGGCGTGCTCATCGCCGGGGCCAATTGCCCTCCCGTGATGCTCCAATCCCACACGCCCTCCTACTATGCGACGTTTCTGGAGCGATACGGGATGGAGAAGCACGCCGACTTCTATGCCTACCGGATTTTCCGCCACCAGATCGGGGAGAATCTGGAGCATGTCCCGCCGGAGATTCTGCATGTGGCGGAGGCGGCCCAGCGGGTCAGCCGGGCCTCGCTGCGGCAAATCAACCTCAAGGACTGGGACCGGGAGGTCCGCATCATCTGGCACCTATTCAACGAGACGCTGAAGCACTTCCCGGACTATGTCCCGATGGCCCAGGAGGAGTTCACCGTGCTGGCGAACTCCCTCCGAAGGGTCATAGACCCGGAGATGGCGCTCATCGCGGAGATAGACGGGGAGCCGGTAGGGTTCGGCGTGGCGATCCCGGATATCAACCGGGTTCTGATTCATCTCAACGGACGGCTGTTCCCATTCAACTGGTTGCGGCTACCGGCCCTGATGCGCCGGATTGATGTGGCTTCGTTCAAGTTGATGGGTGTGCTGGATAAGTACCGGATGCGCGGGATAGACGCGCTGCTGTATCTGGGGGTCATTCGCGGATTTATGAAACGGGGTTATGCCTGGCTGGATGGGTCGGTGACCGGCGAGTACAACCTGATGATGAACCTGGTCGCCCAGCGATGGGGTGCGGAGCGGTACAAGCAGTTCCGCATTTATCAGAAATCCCTGTAGGCATTATCGGAGGTCATCATGCCCAGGAAAATTACCTTTGAGGAATTCCGCCGCATCGTGGCCGAGGAACTGGACGTGGACGAGAACCTGGTGGTGCCGGAGGCGTCCTTCTTGGAGGACCTGATGGCCGACTCCATCAAACTGGTGGAGATGCTCCTGCGGCTGGAGGAACTGGGCATCCCCATCCCGATAGAGGCGGCCTGGAAAGTGCGCACCGTCGGAGACGCCTACCAACTCTATTCGGAGGCTATGGGGTCCCAGCCAGAAGCAGTGCCGAAGGCGTTGAGATAGTCCGAAGTTCCAACCGGAGGCCAAAGGCCGGGAGGGCGCTTTCTGTTGGTGCAGAGGAGGTTCTCTGTGGCGTCTGTTCCCAGGGATTATTACGATGCCCTGCGTCAGCGGCTGCTGGCGCTCCCCAAACAACGCCTGGTAGAAATGCTGGAAGACGCCGCCAAAAACTGGCTGGCTCACGATGGCCTCTGGTTCCTGGCGGTGGAGCGTGCGTGTGGGATGGAGATAGCCATCCAGTGCGACATCCAGGCCTGGGAGCAATTCTCCGCTATAGAGGCCCGTCGCATTATGGAGCGGCACAATATCCCCGCCGGGGGTGGGCTGGAGGCCCTCCAGGCCGCTTTGAGTTACCGCCTCTACGCCTACCTGAACGTCCAGGAGGCCATCCGGGTGGACGAGCGGACCCTGGTCTTCCGGATGAACGACTGCCGCGTTCAGGCCGCCCGGAAGCGTAAAGGGCTTCCGGACTTCCCCTGCAAGCCCGTCGGACTGGTGGAATATGAGGTCTTCGCACGGACCGTAGACCCTCGTATCCGCACCCGCTGTATCGCCTGCCCTCCGGACCCCCATCCGGAGGAATTCTGGTGTGCGTGGGAGTTCACCCTGGAAGAGCCCTCCGCCGTTTAGAGCATATCTGAAAGTGCGGGTTTCCCGTAGCGCGGGCCGCCAAGCCCAACGAAATTTGTTCTCTAACCGTGCGGGCCTTAACCCTGGACATTCGGTCCGGGCGACGGCCGATGTGCGAGGAGGTGCCTTATGGCAACGGGCTATGTCTACCACCCTATCTACCTGGAACACAACCAGCCGGGTCACCCGGAGAACGCCCGACGGCTGGAGCGGATTCTGGAGCGGCTGCGGGAGTCGGGGGTCCTAGAGCGGCTGACACCTGTGGAAGCCCGCCCGGCAACGGAGGAGGAACTGGCGAGGGTTCACACCCCCTCTTACATTGCCACCGTCCGGCGGGTCGCCGAACGGGGCGGGGGACACCTGGATGCGGATACGTATATGAATGCGCGGTCCTACGACGCGGCGGTGATGGCAGCGGGGGGCCTGCTGGCCCTGGTGGAGGCCGTCGTGGAGGGGAGAGTCCGCAACGGCTTTGCGCTGGTCCGCCCACCGGGCCACCATGCCCTTCCCGATCGGGGTATGGGGTTCTGCCTGTTCAACAACGTTGCCGTCGCCGCGCGCCACGCCCAGACGCTTCCGGGCATCCAGCGGGTCTTCATCGCAGATATAGACGTCCATCATGGGAACGGCACCCAGGCCATCTTTGAAGCCGACCCCACTGTCTTCTTCTTCTCCACCCACGAGTACCCATACTACCCCGGCACTGGCCACTGGAGCGAGGTGGGTGTGGGCGAAGGAAAGGGGACTATCTTGAACGTTCCGCTGCCCGCAGGAGTGGGAGATGCGGGCTATATGCGGGTCTATGAAGAACTCGTCTGGCCGCTGGCCCAGCGCTTTCGCCCCAACCTGATCCTGGTCTCTGCGGGATATGATTCCCACTGGCAGGACCCACTGGCGATGATGCAACTCTCCCTGCAAGGATACGCCCACATCGCGCGCCAGTTGGTTGGAATGGCCGACGAACTCTGCGGCGGGCGTATCGTCTTCACCCTGGAGGGAGGCTACCATCTGGACGTCCTGGCCCACGGTGTACTGAACACCTTCTATGCCCTAATGGGGGAGGACCGGGTCTCTGACCCCTTTGGGAAACCCTTTCCGGGGAGTGAGCCCGATATTGGGGCTCTGCTGGAGCGACTGAAGAGGCTGCATGGACTGGAAGGCCAGGAGGTCTGAAGGGTTTCGTCCTGCCCCTTGGCCCCTGGGTGGATGTGGGGGCTTTTGAAAGTCACTGCCGCCAGGGAGAATGGGAAGAAGCCCCCTCCATAGGAGTTCCGGACCCAAGGTGACGGTCACCTTCCAGGTGACCGTCACCTCACCTTCACCCTCCTGACAAGGTGACGGTCACCTTCCAGGTGACCGTCACCTCACCCTCCAGGTGACCGTCACCTCACTCTCAAGGTGACCGTCACCTCACCCCCGGAGGAACCTTGCGCGCCATAACTTGACAAATCCAGCGCTCCAGTGTATACTATACCCCAGTACAGTATCAAGGGGGAGGATGCCTATGCCAGTTTACGAGTACCGTTGCCCGAAGTGCGGTGAGAAGTTTGAGAAGTTCGTTCGGTCCGCAAGCGCGCAGAATGAGGTGGTCTGTCCGCGCTGCGGCAACGCCGAGGTGGAAAAGATGGTTTCCCTCTTTGGCCTGACAGGGAGCGCCCGGATTTCGTCCGGCAGTTCCTGCTCCACTGGAGGGTCGCTTTGAGGGGTCTGAGAAGTTCGGAGCCGGTGGCTCCGTTGGGACGTGCGATGGCGATTCAGAATGCCCAGGTAAAAGCAGACCTGATTCAACGGCTGCGCCGGATTGAAGGGCAGGCCCGCGGTGTGGCCCGCATGATTGAGGAAGGCCGAGATTGCCGGGAGGTTCTCCAGCAACTGGCCGCGATCCGCGCCGCAGTTCAGCAGGCCAGCGTCCAGGTGCTTCGTTCTTACACGCTGGAGTGCCTTCAATCCGAAGAGTCACCGGAGGCTGTGGCCGAGGCCCTCATCCGCGCGATCCACCAGTTAACCTGAAAGAAAGATTTGTGTATTGGCGGCTCTGCCGCCCCTCAAATTCATCCCAGGAGGTTAGAAATGCCGCTACTGAACGAAGAAATTCGCCGAGAGGTCGCCAAGTTCCTGGAAGGAATTCCGAGACCTGTGCGCCTGGTGATGTTCACCCAGGAGTTTGAATGCGAATACTGTGCCGATACCCGTCAACTGGTGGAGGAATTGGCGGAGATCTCCGACCGCATCGTTGCTGAAATTTACGACTTCCAGGCCGACCGGGCAAAGGCGGAGGAATTGGGCATAGACAAAATCCCGGCCATTGCGGTCATCGGGGAGCAGGACTACGGGGTGCGCTTCTACGGGATCCCCTCCGGCTACGAGTTCACCTCGCTCCTCTACGCCATTCGGTACGTGAGTGAGGGGAAGACCGAACTGAGCGACGCCACCCTGAAGGTTCTGGAGGGGCTCACGGAGCCGGTCCACATCCAGGTCTTCGTCACGCCCACCTGCCCGTACTGCCCGCAGGCGGTGACGCTGGCCCATCAGATGGCAGTAGCCAGCCCGATGGTCCGGGCCGACATGGTGGAAGCGACGGAGTTCCCCCACCTGGCCTACAAGTACCAGGTGATGGGCGTCCCGCGCACCGTTATCAACGAGAAGGTGCACATTGAGGGGGCGGTCCCCGAGTCCTACATGGTGGCGAAACTCCAGGAAGCGGTGCGGTAGGGGAACGATGCTGGATTTCAAACTGAGCCTGCAGAGAGAACCTCGGCCTGCGGCGACGGAAGGGCTCTACGACCTGATCATCCTGGGAGGCGGTCCGGCAGGGCTCACCGCGGCTATCTATGCCGGGCGGGCCCGCATCCACACGCTGGTCCTGGTCGGCCCGCTCCCTGGCGGGCAGCCGGCCAACACGGACCTGGTGGAGAACTTCCCCGGCTTCCCAGAGGGGATTGAGGGGCAAGAACTGGCCCGACGGTTCCTGGCTCAGGCGGAGCGCTTCGGGGTGGAGATGCGGTACGAAAGCGCCACCGGCGTGGATTTCTCCACCCGACCCTTTGTGATTCGGACCCACGGAGCGACCTACCGGGCCCGTTCCGTCATCGTCGCCCTGGGGGCGGTCCCCCGCCGCCTGGGAGTTCCCGGTGAGGACAAATTCTTCGGCCGCGGAGTCTCCACCTGTGCCACCTGCGACGGCTACTTCTACCGGGACAAGCGGGTTGTCGTTGTCGGCGGGGGAGATAGCGCCATCATAGAGGGGCTCTACCTGACCCGCTTTGCCCGCGAGGTCATCGTCGTCCACCGGCGCGACCAGTTGCGGGCGACCCGCATCTACCAGGACCGGGCCTTCGCCAATCCGAAGATGCGCTTTGTCTTCAACACCGTCGTGGAGGAAATCCTGGGCGAAAAGACGGTGACCGGGGTCCGTGTACGCAACGTCAAGACGGGGGAGACTTCCATCCTTGAAGCCGATGGCGTTTTCATTTATATCGGGATGGAGCCCCAGACGGAGATGTTCCGGGGACAATTAGAACTGGATGAGCGCGGCTATATCGTCACCGACCGACGGCAGCACACCAACATCCCTGGCGTTTTCGCTGCAGGGGACATCCAGGACCCCTACTACCGCCAACTGGTCGTTGCGGCCGGGACGGGGGCCATCGCCGCTATGGAAGTGGAGCGGTTCCTGGAGATGTACCCGGATTGAGATGACTTTACTGCGGCGGCTCTTCCGCCGCACTAAAGTTCCCTTCATTTGAAGGAGAGTATGGAGACATTTCGTCTGACCGGTGGCCCCAGCCTTGGGGGGCCAGAGGTCTACGACGTGGTGATCATCGGTGGAGGGCCAGCGGGGGCGACCGCGGCCCTCTACGCCGCGCGCGCCGGCCTGAAGACTCTGGTCATAGATAAGGGGCTGACAGCGGGGGCCGCCGGGATGGCCGGGCAGATCGTCAATTTCCCCGGCCTGGGGCCCATCTCCGGTGCCGACCTGGTTCGGCGCATCCGAGAACAGGCCACCTCTTTCGGCGCCCAGTTCGTCACCGACCGGGTCCTGCGGGTGGACCTGAAGAGCGACCCGCGGCAGGTCTGGACGGGGGAGGGTTTCTACACGGGCCGGGTTCTCATCATTGCGACGGGCGCGATGGGTCGCAAGCACCGGGTTCCCGGCGAGGAGCGACTGATCGGGCGAGGTGTCAGTTACTGTGCGACCTGCGATGGCGCTTTCTTCCGAGGTCAGGAGGTTGCCGTCGTCGGGAACACCGACGAGGCGGTGGAGGAGGCGCTGACGCTGACGCGGTTCGCCTCCCAGATTCACTTCCTCTCCCCGACGCGGGACCTGAATGCCGAGCCCGCGCTGGTCCGGGAACTCCGGGAGAACCAGAAGGTGACGCTGTATCCGGCGGCCCATCTGGAGGAGGTCGTCGGGCAGGAGCGAGTGGAGGGAGTTCGGGCTCGCGTGGGAGGAGAGGAACGGCTGATCCCTGTGGCGGGGGTCTTCATCTACCTTCAGGGAAGCGCCCCTGTCACCGACTTTCTGGAGGACCAGTTGCCGCTGGGAGAGGGCGGCTGTCTACTGGTGGACGAGAACTTTCAGACGGCGGTGCCCGGCGTCTTCGCCGTGGGAGACGTCCTGTGCCGCCATCTGAAGCAGGCGGTGGTGGCAGCGGCCGAGGGGGCCATCGCCGCGATAGCCGCTGACCGCTATCTGCGAGGCCGCGCCCAGTTGCGCCCCGACTGGAGCCGGTAACGGAACGGAGTTCGGTGGGGCGGCGGAGATGCCGCGAGGTGTCCAACGCCAATGGCAGTGTCCGTAGACCATTCCCTTCCGGAGAAAATCCCCGCTGTGGACGAGAGGGCCTGTCGGGCGTGCCGTCGCTGCCCGGCGCGAGAGGTCTGCCGGAGCAAGGCCCTCCGGGTGATGGATCCCGGAGATCCCCCTTGGATAGACGGGACCCGGTGTTACGGTTGCCTGGCCTGTGTGGTGGCCTGTCCCTTTGAGGCCATTCGGGCGTAGCGGAGTGCGGGATGCTTTTCCTTCAGAGGGCGATTGGCAAACTGTGCCGCCTGTGTTATACTGAATCCGAATAGTTCGCCCGGAACTCGGGAGGTGCCGATGGCCCAAGCACCCGCAGGAACCGTCGCCCCGACAGAATTTGTCCCACGGACTCCTCGCAGTGTGCAGGAGACCGGTCTGAGCCTGGGGTTTCTGATAGACCTGGCCCTGAAAATCCTCTACTTTGAGGGATTCCTCTCCGGCTACGAATTGGCGGAGCGGATGAAACTCCCCTACACGGGGATTGTGGACCAGGTCATAGAATTCCTCAAGCGGGAGAAACTGTGTGAGGTCAAAGGGGCCGGGGGATTTGCCGAATCCGCCTATCAGTACGCCATCTCCGATCGGGGGCGTCTGATGGCCCGGGAGGCCCTGGACCGAAGCCACTACGCCGGGCCGGCCCCCGTCCCTCTGGAAACCTACAACGAGGCTGTCCGGAAACAGTCCCTCGGGCAGGTGATCGTCCACCAGCGGACGATGCGCCAGGCCCTTTCCCACCTGGTCATCAGTGAAGAAGTGTTTTCTAAATTGGGGCCCGCGGTCAACTCCGGCAAGTCCATCTTCCTCTATGGCCCGCCCGGAAACGGGAAAACCGTCATTGCGGAGGCCATCGGCAGAATGATTATGACGGGGACCATCTATATCCCCTACGCCGTGGAAGTGGACGGGCAGGTCATCAAGGTCTTTGACAGCGTCAACCACGTGGTAGCGGAGTCCCCGGCCGCGGGACGAAGCGCGGACCCCCGGTGGGTCTGCATCCGCCGCCCGATGATTATGGTCGGCGGCGAACTGACCCTGGAGACCCTGGACCTGGTCTACGATGAGACCAACAAGTACTACGAGGCCCCCTTCCAGATGAAGGCCAACGGCGGGATGCTCCTGATTGACGACTTCGGCCGGCAACAGGTCCGGCCGCGCGACCTGCTGAATCGCTGGATCGTCCCGTTAGAGAAGCGAGTGGACTTCCTGACGCTGCATACGGGACGGAAAATAGAGGTCCCCTTTGACGTGCTCATCGTCTTTGCGACCAACCTGGCGCCTAAGGACCTGGTGGATGAAGCGTTCCTGCGCCGCATCCGGCACAAGATTGAGATCAAGAACCCGACCTTTGACGAGTACCGGGAGATTTTCCGCCGGGTCTGTCAGGCCAAGGGGGTGCCCTACGACGACCGGGGGCTGGCCTATCTGCTCCAGGAGTACTACATCAAGCCGAAGCGTCCCCTGCGGGCCTGCCACCCCCGCGACCTGGTGGAGCAACTCATAGACATCGCCCGCTACCTGAATGTCCCGCCGACTCTCTCCCCCGAACTGATAGATCGGGCCGCATCGGCGTATTTTGTGGAGTTGTAGGAGAGCCTGATGGAGCCCAAACAGAGCATTTCCCAGACTGCGTCCCTTCTGAAAGAGCCCTTCCAGCACCTGCCTCTGGGATGCGTGGACGACTACTGTGTCTACCTGACCCGGATGGAGGGAGCCTACCTCTACCACCAGCACCCCAAGGACGAGATGTACCTGGTGCTGGAGGGGGAAATCTCCATAGACTACGCAGACGGCCCGACCGTCGTCCTCCGGGCTGGAGAGTCTCTGGTCGTCCGCGCCGGGGAGCGCCACCGCTCCCGCTCCGAATCCGGTGCCCTGGTCCTGATGTTCAAGGCCCGGGATATGTTCGCCCAGTGAGCGCTATGACCATCGCCTTTGTAACCCACACTCGCTTACCACCTCACCTGCATCCTTGCTGTCTTGCGACACCTGCACCTTGCCTTCTTGCACCATGAAAGGTATCACCCACTTCCTCACCGGCGTTGCCCTCACGACCTTCTTTCCCGAGGTGGTCCACCAGGCTGCCGATGGGTCGCTTCTCCCCGTCCTGGGTGGTGTGGCGGGAATCCTGCCCGATACGCTGGACTTCAAGTTTGCCCGT
>JANXAH010000042.1 GCA_025062415.1 Anaerolineae bacterium
GGGGGGAACGCAACAGGGGAAACGGGCTGGGGGGGGGGGCGTTGCCCCCCCCCCCAACCAGCCCTTGTTAAAAAAAAGGGCCGGGAGGGTTTTTCACCCCCCGTGGGGGCCCGGGTACCGCGCCAAAAACCAAAACCGCCCCCAAACACCCCATTTACAATTAAAAGGGGGTTTTTTTTTACAACTTTATGGGGGTAACCAAACTGGTTAAAGGGGCGGGGGGGGCGTATTTCCCGCCCGCCCAGACGCTGCCTTTCTTAACTACTGGGCCTTGCAGAGTTTTCCAGCCCGGTAGGCGCCAGTGTAACGGCGACAGAACCGATCTCGGCCCAGAACGACCTCTGTCGCCAGCAGCATGCTCATCACGCCGCGGTCCAGCGGGTCCATAATGGCGGCGTCCAGACCCTCGTAGAGGGCCAGCGTCAGGAAGGCCTGATTAATCAGGGAGCGCACAGGCAGTCCGAAGGAAACGTTGCTGAGGCCCACGCTGAAGCGAATTTTGGGGTACTGAGCCCGGAGGGTGCGCATCGTCTCCAGCGCGACCAGCGCGCCGTTCTGCTGGGTGGCGACGGCCATCACCAGTGGGTCCACGTAGACCTGCTCGTCGGGAACCCCGGCCGCGCGAGTCCGCTCTATGATTTTGTGCGCCACCCGGAGCCGGTCCTCCACCCCTTTGGGCATCCCGGAATCGTCCAGGAGCATCGCGATAACGCCTGCGGTACGGCCCGGGATAAGGGGAAGAATTCCCGTCAGGCGGGACTCCTCGCCGCTGATGGAGTTGATCAGGGGCGGACGGGTGGTCCGTTCCAGCGCGGCCTTCAGGGCTTCAGGGTTGGCGCTATCCAGGCAAAGGGGAACGTCCACCACCGCCTGGACGGTCTCCACGAGCCAGACCAGGTCTTCGGGCTCGCGCGTTGCCGGAGTCCCAGCGTTGACGTCAATGTAGTCGGCCCCGGCCTCGGCCTGCCGGCGGGCCAGGTCCTGAATGAAGGCCGCGTCCCGATTCAGGACGGCCTGTCCAACTTTCTTCAGAGTGCCGTTGATTTTTTCGCCGATAATGAGCATCTTCTCCAACCTCCTTTCAGGCCAAATTATACCACGGGATTCCGGAGCGATGCTTTGGCCGCGCCAGATGTACCGGGCACATTAAAGCGCCTGGACGTTCTCCGGTCAATAGGCGCCGAACTCCCGGGTGGCTTCCACCCATGCCCGGACGAGTTCGGGTTTGCATCCCTCCATCTCGCCGATCTGCGTGCACATCACGAACCCGCCGCCCCTGCCGACGACTTCGCACAGGCGCCGGGTATATTCCCGCACTTCCTCCACGGTCCCGGTTTGCAGGAGCGAGTTGGGCATCCCGCCGATGATACACATTGTGTCGCCAACGACTTCCTTAACTTTGAAGATGTCGCTGCGCTGGAACCATCCCGCGCTCTTTCCCGGTGGGAGTTCTTTCAGGTAGTGCAGTCGCTGATCCCAGATTCCCTCGTAGAAGCAGATGGGGTAGATGCCGTTTTCTATCAGCCGGAGCATCAGTTCCTTGAGTTGGGGCCAGTAGAAGCGCTCAAATTGTTCCAGCGACATAAAGCCGTCGGAACCCCGGTGTAGCGGGATAAAGCAGTTCTTCAGGCCAGTAGTTCGGGCGAAGTTGACGGCGTATTCCAGTTGGATCTCCAGCACCAGTTGTTCCGCAGCCAGCAGTTTCTCTGGCCGACGGTAGATGTCCAGCATAATGCCCCGCATCCCGCGCAGGGTGTCGGACATAAAGTCAAAGGGTGCTTCTACGATGGAGCCGATCAGGGGGTGAGGGGGGAAGCCCAGAGCCACCAGGCGCTGGACGGATTCGTTCATCCGCGCTGCGTCCTCGGCGGCGAGTTGAATGGCCTGACATAGCGCCTGGAGAGCCTCCTGCACCGGCGGTGCGGCGTAGGTCGCCAGATTCGGCAGGTAATAATGTCCGAATGCCCATAACCCGAATGGCGGCAGGAGTCTAAGGCCTTCCAGTTTTGCGAAGGCGCGCGGCAGGTAGGTCCGCAGGGCCCAATCGGATAAGTCCCGCAGGAAGGCGTCGTAGTCCTCGGCTTTCATAAACTCCTGTTCCACAAACTGGAACGACCCGTTGGGTGGTAGGCCATATCCGGGCCATTTGGTCATCCGATCGCCCAGAACCAGGCTGGGCCGCGGGCTGTTAAAGAGGCCGAAGATGGCGTCCGGCTGGAAATCCAGTGCGGCCCTTTCCAGGAGTTCCTGTGCTTTTTCCCAGTTGTCCTGGAGTTCCTGATGGGTGATGCCGCCATATTCGGCCAGGAAGTAACTGGCAGGCAGCATAATCGGGATATAGTCCGGTTGGCGCAGGGCCAGTGCGTCCGCAAAGCGCTTTGCCCGCTCTGCGCAGAGTTGCTCCGGGCTTTTTCCCGCAATCAGACGTTGGGTAAAGGGCATGTTCTCCATTTTTGCTTCCTTCCTTATGTAAATTTGCGCGGGGTCTTGCAGGGATTGTCCACCTTAAATGGTGGCAACGTGCCAGGCGTTTCCGAAATGCCTGGCACGCTGCCCTGCTTGTGGCCAGGAGAGGGCTACTTCTCCCCAATAGGGATTTCCGGAATGGTCAGGATAAGCAGGAAGCAGAAGGCCATCGTCACCGCGCCGATCCAGAAGACGGTTCGTAGACTGTGCTCCAGCGCGGTTCGGATGGCGGCAACGGTCTGCTCAAAGAGCGCGGGGCCTGGGTTGCCGCTGTTTCTGAAGGATGCCTCCAGTGCAGCCATTGCCTCCGGTGAGAGAAGCACGCGGGGGTTGCCCAGAGAGGCCAGGGTTTCCGCGCCAACCGCTTCCGTCAGCCCTGCAGGGAGGGAGGCCTCCAGGGTCTTGGTGTACGTGGTGTTCATCGCCGACCCCAGGATGGCTGGAGCGATAGCGGCACCGATGAGCACAAAGAAGTAGATAGCGCCCGTCGCCACGCCCAGGAGGTGCCGGGGGACGGCGTACTGGGCAACCAGAGTGTTGACCGTGGGGATCGCGCCCAGCCCCAGGCCGGCGAGAGTAGAGAGCAGGAAGCACCAGATCAGCGGCGTCTGGCCGGTAAGGGCCACCATACCAAACATCGCGGCAGTCAGAATGCCGTAGCCCACGATGTACATCCACTTGTATCGTCGGGTGCGGGCCAGCAGCAGGCCTGCCGGAAGCCCCATAAAGGCCATCAGGACGCTGAAGGGCGTCAGGACCTGCCCGCTCAGAGTGGCGCTCAGGGACTGCACACCTTGCAAGAAGAGCGGGAAGTAGACCATCACTGCGGTCAAGCCGAAAAAGGAGATCAGACCGGCCATTGCCGCCGTGATGAACGTGCGGTTTGTGAGCACCTGCGGGTCCAGCATTGGCTCCGCTGCGCGTGTCTCCACCCACAGGAAGAGTGCCCAGAAGAGGACCGAAGCGACCAGCATTCCGATGACCTGAGGGGAGCCCCAGGGATACATCCCGCCAGCCCAGGAGAAGCCGAGGATCATCGTGGAGGAAGCGATGGCCAGCAGAACCGAGCCCAGGAAGTCAATCTTGTGAGACGTCCGTTGAGAGAGGGGCGGAATTCCCAGCATCACCAGTGCGCCAGAGATCAGGATCAGCGGGACGTAGATCCAGAAGGTATACCGCCAGGAGAACTGGTCCACCAGCCACCCGCCCAGCGTGGGGCCGACAAGAGCGGCGATACCCGAGGGGACGTTGAGAAACCCGGCCCACTTTCCCCGTTCAGCGGGCTCAAACAGGTCGCCCAGGACGGCAAAACAGAGCGGCGCGAGGGCGCCCTGGCCCAGACTGACGACGGCGCGGGCGACGATCTGCGCCACGAAGGTCTGGCTGGTCGCTCCCAGAACTGCGCCGACGAGGAAAAGGCTGAGCGCAATCAACAACATGACCCGGCGCCCGTACATATCGGAAAGTTTGCCGAAGGTCAGGGTGACGAAGGCCCCCGCCAGTGCCGGGATGGAGACAGCCCAGGAATAGAGGGCCATACCGTTCAGTTCCGCCGCCACACGCGGCAGGACCACGGTCTGGCTATAGTAGAAGAGAAAGCCCGTAAAGTAGACGATGAAGATGGCGATCAGGCTCAGGGTAGCGGATTTCCGGACAGAAGGGTTGGTGGAGGACATGGCACTTTCTCCTAAAGCGGGATGGAAGAACAACGTGCCAGGCACATTTGTGCCTGGCACGTTGAGGGATCGGGATTATCCGTAGACTCCGTACTTACGGGCCGCCTCCAGGTAGGCGCGGACGTTCTCTGGGCGGGCCTGGTCCACGACGACGCCGGGACTCAGGAAGAAGCCGCCGTCCTGTCCGACCGTCTCTATCAGGTCGCGGACGTAGGTCTCCATCTCCTGCGGCGTGCCCGCGTAGAAGAGGGAGGCGGGGACATTGCCGCCGAAGCAGGCCCAACTGCCGAAGAATTTCTTGACCGCCTTCATATCCGTCCGGTCAAAGAGCCAGATGGTCCGGCCTGCGGGGAGGCCCGATTCAGCGATGATGTCCAGCCGTTCGTTGTAGCCTCCTTCCACAAACAGGAAGGGCACCGCGCCGCCCTCAATCAGCCCCAGCAGGGTCGCCTTGAGGGTGGGCCAGTAGAACTTCTTGAAATCCTCGCGGGACATAAAGCCGTCTGCACCCTTGTGGAGCGGGATCAGGACGAAGGGGTGTTGGCTCATCATTGCGGCCTGGAGGCCCATCTGGATCGCGATAGGGGTCAACCGCTCCACGGCGGCCAGCACCTTGTCCGGGCAGCGATACATATCCAGCATCACGCCCCGAGTGCCTCGCAGCGTGTCGCCCAGAATGTCAAAGGGGGCCTTGGAGAAGCCACCTATAGTGCCGGGCATGCCATATTTGCTCATCAACTCTGCGCTCACCCGGCCGGAGACAGCGCCGTACTCAGCGTTCAACCGAACAGCCTCCAGGAAGGCCTGGAAGGCTTCCATCACCGGCGGCGCGCCGGAGACGCCCAACCAGAAGGGGATGAAGGGCATCTCCATCGTGGCGAAGAAGGTGGGCAGCAACTGCCAGCCTCCCAGCGCCTTGCAGATGCGGGGGACGTAGACCCGCAGGCAGAAGTACTCCGGGTCGGCGATTAACTGGTCGTACTCGTCGGCCCGCATGTACTCTGCCTCCACCATCTGGAAGGGCATTGTCGGAGGGAGGCTCTGGGAGGGTATCTTGCTGCCAGGCCAGCGGTAGAGGACGTAACCCAGCCGATCAAACGCCGGGCCGGGGAGGAAGTTGGAGGCGGCCTGGTAATCGGGCTGAAAGTCCTCGTGGAATTTCAGGATAGCCCGGGCTGCCTTCTCGTAGTCGTACATCATCTCCCCGTGGCTGATGCCCGCGTAGTCGGCAACGAACCCACCCGTCAGGAGGATGGTCGGTACCTGGTCGGGCTTCTTCAACTGGACCACATCCTTGAACCGCTGGACGCGGCGCTGGTAGGTCTGGGCCACCTCCGGAGAAACGAAGGACTTTCCTTCGGTGGACATCCAGGCCGCAAACAGGGCTTCCATTTTCTGTTCGGATGTTGTTTGGGCCTGCATGGGTTAGCCTCCGATCCACTGCTTGGCAAGGTTCACGGCAGCCATCGCGTCCCGGCCCCATGCGTCTGCGCCGGTGTAGGCTCGGACATGCTCATCCACGGAGCCGCCGCCGATCATCACCTTCACCTGGTTGCGCAGTCCCGCGACCTCTAAAGCCTTTATCGTCTCCTTCATAGAGTCAAAGGCCAGCGTCAAAAAGCCGCTGAGACCCACCACCTGGGGCTTGAACTCTTTCACCGCCTCCACGAACTTCTGCGGCGGCACGTCCACCCCCAGGTCCATCACTTCAAAGCCGTTGACATCCAACATGAAGACGACGATGTTCTTCCCGATGTCGTGGATATCCCCGGCCACGGTTCCGATCAGCACTCTTCCGTGCTTCTTTACTGCGGGGGCCTGGGCCAGGAGCGGCTTCACAATTTCCGCCATCTGGCTCAGGATTTCACCTGCCATCATCAGTTCGGGCAAAAAGTAGATGCCCTTCTCGTACCGCTGGCCAACGATGTCCATCGCCTCCCGGGCGGCATCCAGCACCTCCATCGGGCTGGCACCGCTATCAACCATCGCCCGGGTCAGGCGAATGGCCTCCTCCTCCTGCATCTCGGCGATGGCATGAACGAGAGAGTTCTTCAGGGACATGTTGTTCGCCTCCTTATGGGAATTGGGCTAATACAGATTTTGCGAAGAAGATAGGGCCTTTCCGCACCCACTACCTTCAGCCTGTCTTTCGGCCCACAGCGTCTCCGCATAGGCTTCTGACCGTTTTCGCGGCCCAAAAAGATTATTTTCGCTGGAGCGGCGAGGCCGCCGCAGCGAAAAATGTTTTCTTTTGGCCGCTGGGGGCAGTTTCTGGATACTTTTCCACCCTCCCCGAAAAAGGCCAAACTTTAGTGAGTGGGGGAAGGACCAGAGACAGGGTGAGAGAGACAGGGAGAAGGTCACCGCAGACTTTCTCTTGATTCAGAATGTGCAGGACGCTGCGCTCATCCGCGTTCATCCGCGTCATGGTCCGAAGGCCCCACTTCTGGCGGGAAGAAGTCCTCATATCGGACCGTCCCGCCCGGCGGCACCACGACGAACTCGTCGGGGGTCCAGGGCCCATAGAGCATCTTGCGGATCAGGGCCGTGGAGCCCGGGATTTCCTCGTAGCGCAGGCCAAACCGCTCCGCCGTGCGGCGAGCGTACTCCCGGTACTTCTCCAGTTCGTATTGACCCGTGTTGATGAGAGCCAGTCGGGTGTAGTGGGCCAGCATCAGGCGGATGAGGCGATCGGCCCGTTCCCGGCCGTACTGCTGAACCATCCGCTCGTATTCGGCGAAGGGGGTATCACCCACCTCAATCCAGCCCTTGGTCAGGTAGTAGGTCCCCGGCTCACGGGCGTGCTGTTCCCGATGGGCCTCTCTGGAGCCCAGGAAAATCGCGATGCAGTCGTCCACGCGCGGGATCACCAGAGGAGATTGGCGGGCCTGGAGGCCGATAACGGCCTGGGAACAGAGGCCATAACCGAGGATAATGGCGTCGTAGGGGGTTTTCAGCGCGTCAATTCGCCGCTGGAGGGTCTGCCGGAGTTGTTCTGGGTTGACGTGGAGGCCAAAATCCAGAACTTCGTACTCCGCTCCTTCGGGCATCAAGGGGACCATCTCTTCTATGACGGTTGCGCAGGCAAGAACAAAAAGGCGTCGGTTCATGTTGACGAGTCGCCCCTTTCGGGCTATAATTAAGGATGGGGGTGATCCCCCAGCGGCCTCTAATATGATACACTGGTATATGGAAGTTGTCAAGTGGGAAATAAGTACTGTATAGACCGGGACTCTTATGAGCCAGCCTACGCGCAATTGGCCCGCATCCTCAGCATGCAGATCGCTGAGGGCGTCTACCGTCCCGGAGACCAGTTGCCTTCGGAGGCCCAACTGGTCGCCCAGTTCGGTGTCAGCCCAATGACGGTACGGCGGGCCATTAACCTGCTCCTCAGCCGGGGGATTGTCAGTACTGCCCAGGGGAAGGGGACTTTCGTCCGCGGCCTGGCGATCAAGGAGGCGACATTCCGCCTGCAGGAGATTGACGAGGAGGAGGCAGAGCGCACCGTTCGCCTGCTCCAGGCCACTATTCTCCCTGCCGACGAGCGAGTTGCCCGGAAACTGGATGTCCAACCTGGCACACGGGTCATCTACCTGCGCCGCCTGGTCTCCCGTGCCGAAGGTCCCACGATGTACCATCGGGAGTACCTCATCTATGACCCCTACCGTCCGGTGGTAGAGGCCGAACTGCAAATCACTTCTCTGGAGGGGCTTTTCAGGGGCAACGGTGGGCAGGGCCTGCGTCGGGGCGATCTCTGCATTGAGGCCGTCACGCTGACGGAGGAAGAGGCGGAATTGCTGGGCGTTCCTCCAGGCTCTCCGGCCTTCTGCCTGGAGCATATCTTCTATGATTTCAGCAACCGGCCCATCGCCTGGGGATGGTTTATCTGCCGCGCCGACCGCTTCCGGCTCATTACCCGCATTGGGCCCGATGTGGAAGAAAAATAAGATTTCCCGGTGAACGGCAAAGACGCTCACCGGGAAATCTTTTTACAGGTCAAAACATGGGGCACGGGCTTTTTCGTGCCCGCGCGACGGAGGAAATATCAGCATGGACCTCTCTTTGCGGAATATTCTAAAGGAAAAGGTTGCTAACCTGGATGAGGACGGAGTCCTTTCCCTGGTCCACCAGGCTCTGGAATCCGGCACGGACCCGATGGAGATCATCTCCGCCTGCGAAGAGGGAATGCGACTGGTCGGGGAGAAGTACGAACAGGGGATTTTCTACCTCTCCGGGCTGATTATGGCGGGGGAGATTTTCCGCCAGGTGCTGGAACTGACGCAGCCGGCCCTCCAGGAAGCCCTGAAGGGAGAAGTCTCTGGGCGGGTCCTCATCGGCACCGCCCACGGCGATATCCACGATATCGGCAAGACGATTCTCCATATTGCCCTGCGCAGTTTCGGCTTCCAGGTGGAGGACCTTGGGGTAGATGTGCCCCCCCAACGGTTTGTGGAGCGGGCCCTTACCTGGCAACCGGATGTCATCGGCATCTCCGGCCTAATTACCTCCTCCTACGAGAGCATGCGGGAGACGGTCCGATTGCTCCGGATGGCGACCCCCAATCACATCCCGGTCATCATTGGGGGCGGGATGATCAACGAGCAGATTTGCCGCTTTGTAGGGGCCGACTACTGGACCACCGACGCGCTGAAAGGAGTCCGTATCTGCGAGCAGATTGTCCGAAACCGGTAGGACAACTGCTTGCGGTTGTCCCACACCGTTATGTTTCCCAGAGGATTCGCCGGGCTACCCGCCGCCCCAGTTCCACCGCATAGTTTGTTCCCCGGTCCCAGGGGTAGACCTGGCTCATATTCGCCATCCACAGCCCCGGCACGGGCGTCTCCAGTGGGGGGATGTTCCGGGAATGGTATAGCGTGGGGATGGGCTGTGCATAGGTCTCGGCGAACATCCAGAAGGCCCGAATCCAGTCGGGTCGGAAGTCCGGGTTGATCCGCACCAGGCCGGGCAGGTATTCCTCCAACAGTTCCTCTTTGCTCATCCTCATCCGGGGATGGTCGGGCGGGAGGTACTCTCCGCAGTAGACCAGGCGGTCGCCCCCATAGTGTTCTGGTGAGATGTAGTTGGTGTGTTCCACCAACCCCATAAAGGGGAAACCGTCCCCCTTCGGCAGGTTGATCCAGTAGTGGCCGCGCGTCAGCGGACGCTTCAGGGCCAGCACCAGCACCACCGCTCCCATATGCCGCAGCGCGCGCAGCCGGGAGACGTAGTCCTCCGGCAGACCAGGGACCAGGTCACAGAACGCCTGGGGGGAACAGGTGGCGACCACCTGCTCGTGGACTGCCTCGCCTCCGGGGAAGGAGAGGGCCAGCCCCCCCTCAACGGGACGAATCTGCTGGACAGGGACATTCAGGAGGACCCGGCCCCCCAGAGCCCGGACCCGCTCCACCAGCAGGTCCACGAATCCCTGGAACCCTCCGACAAAATAGCCCAGCCGGGGGGTCCGCTTGTGGAGCCGGGCCCAGAACCAGGCCATGTTGACCTCGCGATAGGCCTCCTCTCCGAATTTGCTGATGAGGAGAGGTTTCCAGAGGACCTCGTAGGCCCGTGGGCCCACGGCGCGCCGGGTCCACTCCGCCGCAGTGACTCCCTCCAGGGGCCTCCAATTGCGCAGAAGCCGTAGGTACAGGGTCACCACTCCCACCCGCAGGCGATCTATGAAGGGAATGGGGGTGAACTGCAGCACTCGCAGGGGGCTGTCAAAGGGGTAGATGCGCCCACCGTAGTAGACCGAAGTGGTCGGACGGGGGAAGAAGAGACGGTCCGCTGCGCCCAGTTCTCGGATCAGTCCGATGGCCTCGCGGTCGGAAGCGAACCAGTGGTGGTAGAAGCGCTCCAGGGGCCACTCCCAGCGCTCGTCGGAGAAGCCCGCGGCCAGGCCGCCCGCATAGGGCCGGGCTTCGTAGACGGTGACCCGATGGCCCGCCCGCGCCAGGTCGTAGGCCGCGGTCAGGCCGGTAACCCCTGCCCCGATAATTCCGATGTCCATTTTTTCAACGGCCGAGGACACAGAGCGCGCAGAGGCTCTTTTGAAACTTCGGGTCTTTGCGACTTCGTGGTACATCAGAATCGGCACTCGTCCGCGTCCTTCTCCACCACAGCCCCGAACTCGCCATCCCGGACCTGAACCCGCAGAAGGTCCCCGGCGGCCACGTCTCCCACGGAACTCACCACCCGTCCGTCGGCGGCGCGGCGGACGATAGCGTAACCCCGCTCCAGCGTTGCCAGCGGGCTCACTCCCTCCAGCCGCCCCACGAGCCCTGCCAGCCGCTCCCGCCGCAGAGAGACCATCCGTCCGAGGGCCCGGTCGGCCCGGACGATGAGTTCGTCCAGCCGCTGGCGGGCCTGCAATAACCGGGCGACAGGGGAGAGATGGTGGAGAGCCCGTATTTGGACCTGGAGCCGCGCGCGCCGCCGGTCCAGTTCCGCCTCCATCGCCGCCGCAAGCCGGACGCGCAGGGTCTGGACCTGCCGGTGGAGTTCGGTCCGGTCCGGGGTAGCGATCTCCGCCGCGGCGGAGGGGGTGGGGGCCCGCCGGTCGGCCGCGAAGTCCGCCAGACTGAAGTCCGTCTCGTGGCCCACGCCGCAGACGATGGGGATGCGGGAAGCGGCCACCGCGCGCGCCACTCGCTCGTCGTTGAAGGCCCAGAGTTCCTCCAGAGAGCCACCGCCCCGAGCCAGCAGGATGACGTCCACATCGTCCCGCGCGTTGAGGGCCCGGATGGCCGCGACAATCTGGGGCGGGGCGTCTTCCCCCTGGACCAGCGTGGGGGCCAGGATGACCTCCGCCAGAGGGTACCGTCGGGAGAGGATGTTCAGGATATCCCGCAGGGCCGCCGCGTCGGGAGAGGTGACGATGCCGATGCGCCGGGGAAATCGGGGGAGAGGCTTTTTGCGCTCCGGAGCAAAGAGCCCCTCGGCCTCCAGCCGGGCCTTCAGCCGCTCGTACTCCTGGTAGAGCCATCCCACGCCCACCGGCTCCAGGACGTCCACATACAACTGCAGGTCGCCCCGTTGTTCGTAGACGCTGATTTTCCCGTGGGCCAGAACGGAGTCGCCGTTAGCCGGGAGGGCCCGCAGGAGCCGGACCCGGTCCCGCCACATCACGCAGCGGAGTTCCGCCCCGGCGTCCTTCAAGGTGAAGTAGCAGTGGCCGGAGGCCACCTGCCGGAAGTTGGAGACCTCCCCCTCCACCCAGACGTCGGTCAACTCCGGGTCCCTCTCCACCGTCGTACGGATGTGGGCCATCAACTGGCTGACGGTGTAGGGAATCCGCTCAAAAAAGCCAAAGGATAACTGTTCGGGCATTTGCGCTGATGGGAAATCCGCCTTGCTCTGGCGCGTTTGCGCTGGGCATCAGCCTGCGCGAACGCAGGTCCTTCGGTCGGCACAAGGCCGACCAGTGGCCGAAGGCCGAGGTGGGCCGATTTGAGTCGGCGCTGATTAGAAATCAGCCTTTCTGGGCGCTGGGTGCCGAACGTTGGCCTTTGCCGACGTTCACCGGTCGGCGCAGGGCCGACCGTTGGCCGAAGGCCGAGGTGGGCCGATTTGAGTCGGCGCTGATTAGAAATCAGCCTTTCTGGGCGCTGTGTGCCGAACGTCGGCCTTTGCGGACGTTCGCCGGTCGGCGCAAGGCCGACCAGTGGCCGAGGGCCGAGGTAGGCCGACTTGAGTCGGCGCTGATTAGAGATCAGCCTTTCTGGGCGCTGGGTGCCGAACGTCGGCCTTTGCGGACGTTCGCCGGTCGGCGCAGGGCCGACCGTTGGCCGAGGGCCGAGGTGGGCCGACTTGAGTCGGCGCTGATTGGAAATCAGCCTTTCTGGGCACTGTGTGCCGAACGTCGGTCTTCGCCGACGTTCGCCGGTCGGCGCAGGGCCGACCAGTGGCCGAGGGCCGAGGTAGGCCGATTTGAGTCGGCGCTGATTGGAAATCAGCCTTTCTGGGCACTGTGTGCCGAACGTCGGCCTTTGCGGACGTTCACCGGTCGGCGCAGGGCCGACCGTTGGCCGAGGGCCCAAAAAGGCCGCCTTCAGGCGGCGCCCAAGCACTGGCCCAGCAGCGCCTGGACAGCAGAGTAAACGTCCACCTCTCGCCGGACGATGCGCTCCACCCAGCGCTCCAGTTCCTCTTCCCCCACGCGCGAGCGCACCCAGGCCATCAGGCCCCGCTCCAGTGCCTCCATCAGGTCGGCGCGGGCCCGCTCCCGCTCCCGGTGGTCCCAGAGGCCGCTGGACTGGAGGTAGGCCCGGTGGGCGGCGATGGCCTCCAGAACGGCCCCCACTCCTGTCCCGTCCACCGCGACCGTCTGAAGGACAGGGGGCCGCCACCGGCCCTGGGA
>JANXAH010000071.1 GCA_025062415.1 Anaerolineae bacterium
CAGGAGGGCGCGCAGGAGCGTCGTGCCCCGTGTGGCTGGGTCTTCCGCTGTGGTGACGCCGACGGCAGGGAGCGCACGCTCCACACAGGCCAGCCCCTGGTCGGACCAGAAGCAGAGGGATGCGGGAGTGGTCCTCACCCCCCCCCCCCCGGGGGGCGGCGCCCCCCCCCCCCCCCCCCCCCCCCCACCGCACCCCCCCCCCCCCCCCCCGGCGGGCCCCCCCCCCCCCCCCCCCCCCCCCCCCCCCTAGGGCCGGCAGAGGGGAGGGGGTCAGGGGGAGGGGTGAGGAATAGGCCATCGCCGCCCCAATCGTCAGGAGCATCAGGAACGCGATGCTTCCGGCCAGCAAAAGGCGTTGAACAGGCCTTATGGTTGTTTGCGGGCCTCCGCTTGAGCGCATTTGAAAATTCCGGTTTTCCGAGAATTTGTCTGGCCTGTATTTTCCAAGTCGGAGGGCTGTTTCAGGCTATCCGTTGCAAGCCGACGGTCTGCGTGGCAGGCTAACAGCCTGCGCCGCGTAACCTTCGGCGTTTTTCGGACATGCTCCGGTGGAATGTCCTGTGCCGGACGCTTTTTGCGAATGTCCGGCGTCTTCCATCATACTCCAAAGGGAAATCCGGTGGGGAAGCAAAAGGGTTACAGTTCCGTAACCTTATCCCAGGCACTGAAGGGGTGCCTTCAGGCGCAGGGTAATGGTCTCACCGATTCGGGGAGCACGGGGGAGGAAGACGTAGAGGCCGTTCTCCAGCGAGACCCGAAAATGTTCCCGCTGGAAGAGGACATCGGTCACACGGGAGCGAATTTCACCCTCGGGATGCTCTTCCACCGCCGAGGGACGGAGAACGGCCGTCAGGCGCGTCCCCGCTTCGTGGCTGTGGGGGCAGGAGAGGGGAAATTCGCCCAGCGCTGTCTTAAGGAGAGGCGACCCAGGGCCGGGGCGGCACTCGCCTACGAGGAGGTTCCCCACGCCCAGAAACTGTGCAGCCCAGAGGGAGCCGGGGTCATTCCAGACCTCAAAAGGGGTCCCCTCCCGGACGATTTTCCCGCCGTGGAGGAGGAGGATGCGGTCGGCGATCGCGGCTGCCTCCTCCTGGTCGTGGGTGACGTAAAGGGCGGCGACGTCGCTGGCGCGAAGGATGGACCGCAGTTCCTCCAGCAATTCCTCCCGCAGGGCCCGGTCCAGCGCACCCAGAGGCTCGTCCAGCATCAGGACGTGGGGACGGGGGGCCAGGGCGCGGGCCAGCGCGACCCGCTGTTGTTCACCGCCGGAGAGGTCGGTGACCCGCCGGGCTTCAAACCCGGTCAGGCGGACCAGGTCCAGGACTTCCCGCACGCGCGCTTTCTGGGCCTGGGACGGCCACCCCTGCATCCGGAGGCCGAAGGCCACGTTCTCCGCGACTGTGAGGTGGGGAAAGAGGGCGTAGTCCTGAAAGACCATCCCCATCCGCCGCCGGTGAGGCGGGAGGGCGGTGATCTCTTCCCCTTCCCAGTAGACCTGGCCCGCTTCGGCCTCCTCCAGCCCAGCGATGATGCGCAGGAGGGTGGATTTGCCGCTTCCGGAGGGGCCCAGTAGACAGACCGTCTCCCCGCGCACGACGGTGAAGGAGACCCCGGTCAGCAGGGGTTGGCCCTCGTAGGTTTTGTGGATGTTGACGACTTTCAGCATAGATGGAGAATTAACAATTAACAATGAAAAATTAAGAAATACGCTTCGTGTCTTCGTGTCCTTGTGGTTTAAAATTGACTTGCGCCTGGGGGGCGCAGCCGCTCTATGAGCAGGATGCCCCCCATTGTGAAGGCCATCAGAAGGGTCGTCATCGCCATGGCCTGGCCGTAGTTGAGCCCGCCGGGCTGGGAGAGAAAGCGGTAGATGGCGACGGGAAGGGTGGGGTACTCCGGACGGGCCAGAAGAAGGGTGGCCCCAAACTCACCCAGGGAGACGGTGAAGGCGAAGGTCGCGGCGGCCAGAGTGGCACGTCGGAGGATGGGCCACTCCACCGCCCACCATGCCTTCCAGGGGGAAGCCCCCAGGACCTGTGCGGCCTCCCGCAACCGGGGCGGGATGGACACTATCGCCGGCTGCAGGGTGCGAATGACCAGCGGAAGCGCGAGGAGCGTGTGGGCCAGCGGCACCAGAAGGGGGGAGGTCACCGCGCGCCGGAAAGCCAGGAGAAAGCCCAGGCCCATCGTCACCGCCGAAGTGCCCAGGGGGAGCAGAAAGAGGACGTCCGGTCCCCGGATCCAGGAGTTCCGGTGGGCCAGCGCGATGGCGGCGGGAAAGCCCAGCGCCAGGGAGAGGCCGACCGTCGCCAGCGCATAGAGGAGAGAGTTGCGCGCGGCCTCAAAGGGCGGCACGTAGAAAAGGGAACTGCGCCGGTTGACGAAGAGTTCCCGGTAGTAGTCGGCCGTCAGGCCGTAGCGGACCTCGCCCCGCTCGCCGCGGGCAGCTTCCATCCGAACAACGGACCGTAGGGGCACGGAGAGCATCGGGAGCAGGAAGAGTACGACCACCAGGGCCAGCATTCCACCCAGGAAGAGTTTTTCCCTCCAGCGGCGCACGGGGCGGATGTTGGCCTCGGCCGGACGGGGCGAGAAGGGGGCGATGACCCGGTTCAGGAGGCGGCTGTAGAGCCAGGCCAGGGCGGCGGTGCAGAGCAACTGGACGACCGACAGGAGGGCGGCGAGGGGGAGGTTGAGCAGGTGGACACCCTGTACGTAAATCTCCACCTCCAGCGTGGCGAACTTCGGGCCGCCCAGGAGCAAGATGACGCCGAAACTGGTGAAGTCAAACAGGAAGACCAGGGACGTTGCCGCCAGCAGCGATGGGCGCAGGAGTGGAAAGGTCACGTGCCAGAAGGTCCGCCATCCATCCGCGCCCAGCACGCGGGCCGCCTGCTCCAGCCGGGGGTCCAGATGCTCCAGTGTGTGGGCCAGGACGCGGACGATGAGAATGGTGTTGTAGAAGACGTGGGCGACGAGGATCGCGGCCAGGGTGCCGGTGAAAGGGATGGGGGCCTTCGGGAGGTCCAGAAGCCGCATCAGGGTCAGGTTGACCCAGCCCCGCTCTCCCAGAAATGCGTTGAATCCCGCTGCAACCACGACGGTGGGAAGCATAAAGGGGATGCTCATCAGGGCCCGCCAGAGCGTTTTGCCGCGGAACTCGTAGCGGGCGAAGAGGAAGGCCAGCGGGAGCCCGACGGCGAGGGTAAGAAGGGTGGAGAGAGCCGCCTGGTAGACGGTGAACCCCAGCGCTCGCCCGACGATATCCCAGGTCTCCCCCTGAAGGAGCAGGCGCGCGTCCAGCGCGGAGGAGAGAATCCGGGCCAGGGGGTAAAGATAGAAGATGGTCAGAAAGAAAAGGGCAGGCAGCAGCAGATAGAAAACAGTCTTTCGTGGCGGTGGCCAGGCCACCGCCACGAAAAACGATGGGCCTTTCATCTCAGCACCGTCTCGGTCCAGGCCTGAATCCACTTTTCCCGATTGGCCGCGATGAGTGCCGGGTCCAGCGTCGCAGGTTTCTCGGGAATCTGGGCGTACTTGACAAAGGCCTCCGGCAGTTTCGCCTTCGGGTTGACCGGGAAGACGAACATCTGCAGCGGCATATCCTCCTGGAAGGGGACGCTGAGCATAAAGTCCACGAACTTGCGGGCCAGGTCGCGGTTCTTTGTCCCTTTCAGGATGCCGACAAACTCAATCTGGCGGAAGCACATTCCTGGCCCGACGAGGGAGGCCGTGGGGGCTTCCTCCAGCGGCTGTTCGGCGAAGATAACCTCGGCCGGCGGGCTGGAACCGTAGGAGACGACCATCGGGTAGGGGCCCCGACCGGAGGAGCCGCTGAAGTGGGTGTAGTAGGCCGTCTCCCAGTCGGGTGCCACCATCACTTCGTTCTCCCGCAGCGCGCGCCAGAAATCCAGGTAGCCCGGGTCGCCGAAGTGGGCAACGGTCGCCAGCAGGAAGGCCAGGCCGGGCGACGAGGTTGCGGGGTTCTCCACCACCAGCAACCCCCGATATTCCGGACGGGTCAGGTCTTCCAGGGTCTGGGGGATCGGCAGGTTGTGCTGGGCAAAGTAGGCCTTGTCGTAGTTGATGCAGACATCGCCGTAGTCCACCGGTAGGGCCCGAAACTGGGGGTCCAACTGGAACTCGGCGGGGATCTCCTTCAGGAGTGGCGAGCGGTAAGGCTCAAACAGGTCGGCGTCCAGCGCGCGGGAGAGGAAGGTGTTGTCCACGCCGTAGAAGACGTCGGCCAGCGGCGCGTCTTTGGAGAGGATGGCCTTGTTCAGCGCAGTGCCCGCGTCGCCAGAGGCGAGAAAGGACACCTTCACGTTGTTCTCCTGCTCAAAGACGCGGATGACCTCTTCGCTGGCGGCGAAGGAGTCGTGGGTCATCACGGTCAGAGTGGCTGGCTGGCGAGGCCCGCAGGCCGTCATCACCAGCAAGCCGAGAAGTAGAGGGATGAGGACTTTGCGCATCGGAACACCTCCGTGTTATGTGTCGCGTGTTGTGCGTTGTATGTTGCGCCGGTGGACGACGATGAGGAGCCCGGAGCGGATGCGGATGTGGGCCCGGGGAGCCGTCAGTTCGTTGCTGATGCCGCGGGTCCGGTCCGGGTAGAGGGTCTCCTCCCGGAGAGGCCAGCGCAGGCCGTCCGTCGTGATGCCTTCCACGGGGGTACCCCAGGGAAGGAGGGAGACGGTCTCGCCGGGCTGACCCTCTATGGTGGCCTCGGAGCGGACCAGCAGGACTTCCTCCAGGCCATCGTCCAGGCGCACGTCTATCCCCTCCAGCCAGGGGGCAGCCAGGAGCGCCACGTTCGCCAGGGTCTGGTCCAGGCGCAGGCCGAGCGCGCCGACGATCCGGATGGCCTGGGGGGCATAGGTCAGGGCGTGGTGCAGCGCCAGTTCCAGGTCGGTTTCGTCTTTCGCAGAGGGGTACCTGTAGAGAACTGTTCCCTCCTGTTGAAGGGCGCTGACCAAGGAGAGAGGCAGGGAGTCCAGATCGCCGACGACGACGTGGGGACGAAGCCCCAGGGCCAGCAGGTGATAGGTGCCGCCGTCGGCGGCGATGAGAACATCGTCGGGCCGCAACAGCGGACGGACCCGCTCCGGGTCGGGCAGGACTCCATTGGCGAAGACGAGAACTCGTCGGTTCACGAAAACCTCGGAAAAAGAAACCGCCCCACCAGCGGCGGGGCGGTACGGGGCCCGGAGGCCCGATGTTCCGCTTCCCTTCCCTCCGCTGGCATGACCCAGATCAGGTTCAAAGGGTCGGCGTCGGGGGCTGTCGCCCGTGGACGCCCTCTCAGCCCGGCTCGCCCGGACTCCCCTGGGAAGGCTTTCATTAGTCGTTCGGTTTCACCGCAGAGAAAGAGAGGTCTATGCTTCTGGCATGCCCTGCGGTTGAATTTTTACGGCGGGTTCACACCGCTATGTGAAATTGTACCTCCGTTCGGCGAATTTTGCAAGGGGATGTTTCAAAAATCTGCCCCTCTAATACCGGAACACACAGGGCAGATACACGCGCCAGGAAGTCTCCGGAATCACGCCAAAGGTTAAGGAGATGGACTGAGTCGGGCTGAGCGTGCCGGTCGGGGAGACGACGGTCACGGTCAGGCGACCCATCAAGGTAACCGGTGTGGTGGGGAGCACCGTCGGAGTGATCCAGAGGGTCTGCGGAGTCGTGCCGGAGATCGGCGCGAAGGTGAACCACGTCCCGCTCCGCAGCGCGGTCCAGGCCAGCGGGTCTTCTGAGCCAGTGTTGCGCAGCACCAGCACGTGGGCAGCGGGGATAAGCGCGCTGTCGGAGAGGAAATAGGTGAAAGTCAACGCGGACGGAAGATCTGCCAGGCGCGGTCGGCCCACGTCCACCGTCACCGTCATCCGCTGGATACCGTAGATGATGCCGGAAGAGTCCGTCAGGGTGAGGGTGACCGTACCTGTGTAGCGGCCGACGGCGTAACTGGAAAGGGTCGTCGTGAACGGCTGAATCCGAAGGCTATCTATGGAGGTCCGACCGGAAGTCGGGGTAACGGTGAACCAGTTGCCGCTGCGGATCGCCGTCCAGGTCAGCGAGCAGTTAAGGACCGTCGGGGTGACCGTTCGGGCCGAAGGGCGCAGGACGCCCGTCGCCAGGCTGTAGGTGAAGGTGATCACGTCCGGCAGGGGGGCCAGTTCACAGAGGTCGGCAGTAAAGCGATAGGAGGGAATCCCCACAAAGGCGTGATGCCAGTCGCCCGTATCGCCGTTCAGCCAGAGGTCATATTCGGGCTTGGGGTAAGAGAGGTCCCGGAATTTGCTGGGGTTGTTCGGGTAAATGCTCTTGAAAATATTCCCTACAGTCTGGCGGGTCATCGGGTCGGCCAGAATCTGGTTGACATAATTTGCAGCGGACTGGTAGTAGTTGTTGGCGAAGTAGGCCTTCAGGCCGATATCCACGAAGGGGGCGGCGTACATCTGGACCCGCCGGGCTGCCTCGTCCTGGGAAGGGGTACTACCAGGGGTATCGCAGGCCGTCTGGCCTGCACTGAAACAGACGTGGCTGAGGATGACGATGGCGCCAGGGGCCATCCGGCCGTTCAGGTCGGTGCGAATCCGATCCGGATGGACAAACTGGCCTGGACCCAGATAGAAGCCGCCGACCAGGGTGGGTTGAGTGCAGGGGCCGCTCCACCAGATGCCGTGGCCCATATAGAGCAGGAAGTGGGCCCCGGTCGCGGCGGTGACGATATCTGCCCAGGTGAAGGAGCGGTCGCCGTAGTAGAATTTCTCCACCGCAACACCGCGGGCCTGGAGAGCCGCGACGGCCCGGTCCATATCCTGCTTGTAGTCAGGTGTATAGCCTTCCACATCCCCCACGATAGCCACGGCCTTCAGGGTGACAGCGGCGGGGGCGATACGGGGTTCGGGAGGAGGGGGAAGGGGGGTGAAGGTGTATCTGTCGGGCCCGCGCAGGGGCGGGGCGAGATGGACAGGTGGCTCCGGCGGCGCAGCCAGGGCCCAGGTCCAGGCCAGGGCCATCAGGATGCCGAGGGCGAAACTGACCCAAAGGGTCCGGCGGGCTTGCGGTATGGTTTCCATCCCCATGATGACATCTCCCTCAGTGAAATGCAGCGATGGCCCCATCCCCCTGTGGCCGTAGGGGTCTGGGGCGGGCGGGGGAGGCCCCCGCCCCCGACCCCCCCCCCACGCCCGCAAACGCCGCGGGTTGGGGAGGTACCCCACCCCCCGGTTCCGCCCCAGAAAAGT
>JANXAH010000147.1 GCA_025062415.1 Anaerolineae bacterium
GGACTGACGGAATACTGACACAAAAAGGCCTGACGGCTCTATCAGGCCGTCAGGCCTCCGGTGGGGATGGATGGGGTGCTTTTATACGAGGGATTGGTAGAGTTTTTGCAGTTCTTCCGACGGGGCGATGCCCATTTCCTCCCGCAGGGTCTGCTCCAGGTTCCGGTAAAGGCGGATGGCCCCGGCGCGGTCGCCCAGGGCCAGGCAGGCCTGCATGCCGACCAGGACGCCGTTTTCCTGCCAGGGGTCCATCTCAAGGAGTCGGCGGGCAGCCGCCAGCGCCTCCTGGGGATGACCGGCAGCCAGTTGCCAGCGGGCCAGGGCCAACAGCACGGCGACGAATTGCTGGGAGAGGCGCTCGCGCGGCGCGGCGGCCCAGTCGGCATAGCGGTCGGCGGGGAAAAGGTCGCCCTCGTAGAGGGCTATCGCCTCCTCCCACCTTCCCTGCCGGACAGACTCCTCAAAGGCCTCCAGGTCCACCCAGGAGCCAGGCGGCAAATGCAGGGTCACCTGGCCTTCTTCCAACTCCAGGTAGCGGGAGGGGAATTTCTCCGGCAGGTCGGGCTCCAGCGCGCGGCGCAGGGCCGAGGTGGCCTGGTGGAAGACGGCCCGGGTCGCCGTGGGGTTCTGGTCGGGCCAGAGGGCCTCCAGAACCGCCTCGCGGGGGAGACTGCGCCTCCGACTGATCAGGAGCAGGCGGAAGAGTTCTCCGGCCCGCCGTTGCCGCCAGGCGGCATCGGGAACGACCCGCGCGCCCTGGCGGACCTCAAAACGACCCAGGGTGCAGATGCGCAGAGGCGGCGGGGGGACGCAGGCCAGGTGGGAAAGCAATTTGGCCGAGGCGGCCCGCGTGGCCTCGTCGCCCTGGCTCAGGTAGGCGGCCAGCAGAGGGAAAGCCAGGGTACGCTCCTGTTCCAGGAGAAAGGCGTAGCCGCCCAGGGCGATGCGCCGGACGGTTTCCAGCCAGGCCGCACGGGCGGCAGGGTCGCCTTGGGCGTGCAGGACGGCCGCCAGGAGGAGACTCGCCCGGGCCAGGTCAAAATCGGCCCGCAGAGGGATCAGGACCTCCTGCGCCTGGCGCAGGTCGGCGATGGCGCCCTCCGCGTCGTCGCAGCGCCAGGTGGCCTGGGCCCGTTCTATCAGCGCCTGCCCCAGCAGGTGCCGGTAGCCGACGCGCCGGGCCAGGTTCACCGCGTCGTCTGCCCACGTCCGGGCCGCAGGGGCATTGTCGCCGAGGCGCAGGCAGCGACTCATCGCCAGGCGGACGAGGCCGTTCAGCCCCGGCTCGCCCACCTTCTCGGCGATGGCCAGGGCGCGGCGGAGCAGGTCCAGGGCCGTGGTCGTCTCGCCCTCGTCCAGGGTCAGCAGCGCGCTGACGACAGCGTGGTAGCCCCAGAAGGAGGCGTCGGGCGCCAGGATGCCTCCCAGTTCATCCAGCGCGGCCCGCGCCCGTTCGCGCTGGCCGGTCAACTGGCAGATGCGGGCCGTGGTGAAGAGGGGGAAACGCAGGAGATTTTCCAGACCGTGCCGGCGGACCAACTGGGCGCACTCGTCCTCCAGCGAGAGGGCCAGGTCAAAAAGGCCGCGCGGAAAATAGACGCCGTTGGCCAGGTTGTGGAGGGCGCGCGCCCGGTGGGCATGATTCCCAATCCGGCGGGCCAGATCGGCGGTCTGGTGGTAAAAGATTTCCGCTTCGTCCAGGGAATGGCCCTCGGCGGCGCAGTTGCCCAGGGTGAGCCAGGCGCGACAGCGGGCCGGGGCGTCCGGCGCGGCCCAGGTGAGGGCCTCCTGGGCCAGTTCCCGCGCCCGGTCGTAGTTTCCCAGGCGGAACTCTATATGCGCCAGTTGGGCCAGGGCGGCGGCGATATGCTCGCCTTCGCCGCTCACCTGGGCCTGTTCCAGCGCCTTTTGCGCCTGGCCGAGCGCCGCGCCCATATCGCCAGAGCGCTCCAGGGCCCGGCTTTCGTCAATCCGCATCGCCACCGAGGGGTCTGCACCGTTCATCGTACCCTCTCAAGCCATTGGTCAGTGCGGGGATGGTTCACCACAGGTTGACCCTTAAAAACCGCAGAGAGCGCGAAGGGCACAAAGGTGCTTGAGACATTTCGTGCTCTGAGCAGCCTGTGCGGTGGTGCACTAGGCGCTTCCATCCCCGCGCAGCACTGCGTAACCGCTTGGTCAAGTGGCATCGGCCTCACCCGGCTCAGCGCTCATGTCCCCCAAGCCGCCGCTACCGTGCCATGGCGGGAGAACCATTCAGTCCAAACGGCCGCTTTTTTTCAGCCAGAACAGCAGCACAGCGCCCGGAAACGCGATCCCCAATCCTCCCAGCAGCCCGGTAGCAATCTCTTCACCGGCCCTGTCCAGCACTTCCCGGGGCATCACTTCATCCGTGCGGTCGGGAAGATACACCACGCGCACTTCCGCTTCCATCCTCTCATTGAATAATCAACCGGCAAATGTTCGGATCGTCCGGCAAATAGCGCCTTTTACCTGGCAATCTCCGTGCTCAGTGTTTGCCTATTTTAAGCGACAAAATGTCCGACAAACTTGCATTTTGACTGGTATACTTGACAAACCGGCGAATGTGTGGTATAATAGCGGCGAAGGAGCAGGAGATATGGGCAAAATCACACTCAGAAACCGGTTGAAGGTCGCGCGCGCGGAGAAGAATCTCTCTCAAGAAGAACTGGCCCGGCTGGTCGGCGTGACCCGCCAGACGATCAGCGCGATAGAGACCGGCCAGTACTGCCCATCGGCACTGCTGGCATTCTTGCTGGCAAGAGCCCTTGGGAAACCTGTAGATCAACTTTTTTTCCTGGAAGGAGATGAAAAATGAATAACCAAACTGTACTCCGGGACGAGCGCACCGAAGTCGTGGAGAACGCCAGTTACCGCCTGGCCTATTATATCATGGCCTGTGGGGCGCTGGTCGTGATCGCCTACCGGGGCTTTCTGTTTCAGGAGAGCCTCTGGGACTTGATGTTCCTGGTGATCCTGAGCTCGGCCGTCGCCACCCTCTATCAGAGAAGCAAGCAGGTGCTTTCCCAGGGGTGGAAGCGGCTGGCCGCGATTATCTTCATCGTCTCGGTGATCCTGGCGGCCCTTCTGGCCTTCCTGCTCCGCTGAGGACCGGACGGACAAGACGAAAATCCTGGGCCTGCTGAGCAGGCCGATCCTGTTATCGTTCCTTCACCCGATAGGCACGGTGCCCCATCACCAGTGCCACCATCGGCACCACCAGCAGCGGCAGGTGCATCACTCCCAGCCACATCCGCTCCGGCACGGCCCAGTGGTTCAGGTTAAAGAGGCCGTAGAGCAGCCCGTTGAAGGCCGTCACGCGGAAGGCGAACCTGTCCACCTGCGGCCAGGCCAGGACCAGCAGGAAGAGAAACACCGGCGTCAGGAAGCAGTAGGCCAGGCCGTAATCGGGTGAGGTGAGCAATAGCAGCGGGTTGAAGTCGGGAAGGACGCGCGTCCCTTCAAAGCGGAGCGGCGACCAGAAGACCAGCAGGGCAAAGGGCAGGAGCAGCCAGCGCCAGCGGGGGGCGTCCCGGAACGAAACGACCAGCCGTCCTTTCCAGGCCACCCACAGCCAGAGCAGGCCCAGGAGCACCTCGGCGACCAGCGCGCCAGTGTGCACCGCGTAGCCATAGGTGGGGGTTTGGGCACGGGTCTGCGTGGCGGCGATCACCAGGTAGTTCAGCCCGAAATAGCCCGCGATGGCCCGCCCGCCGAGAGGCGGTTTCCAGATCGCCAATCCGACGACCGCCAGCGTGAGGATATGGAATACCCAGCCCCAGGCGGTATAGGGAAGCGTGGCGCGCTGGAGAATTTCAAAAATCACGGCCGACGTGTCGCGCGGGTCGTAGGGGCGTTCGGTATAGAGGGGCAGAAAGGCAATAATGACCAGCGCCAGATAGACCAGGGGATAGAACCATTTACGTTCCGTGAGCCTCATGTTGTTTCTCCTCTCGTGGAATGAGAATCCCGGGGAGGCGAGCAGGTTGCCCACAAAAATGGCCGCTGCCGCGTAGCGTGGGCTTTAGCCTGCGCCGCACAGGCAAGATATTGCAACTTGAAAAATTACTCCGGCAATCCGCCGTTCTTCGCCCTCATTCCACCCCCATCCTCCCTTCCCTCTCCCGCTTGCCTTCGGCGGCGGGCAAGGGGAGGGGGGAATAGGGGTTTGGGGGGGGGGGGGGGGGGGGGGGCGCCCCCCCCCCCCCCCC
>JANXAH010000181.1 GCA_025062415.1 Anaerolineae bacterium
GTTTGTGTGTGGTGGGGGGGTGTGTTTTTTTTGTGTTTGTGTGGGGGCGGGCGCCCGCCCCGCGCGTTTGTGTTTTCTTTGTTGTTGTTGGGTGGGGGGGGGGGGGGGGGGCCCCCCCCCCCCCCCCCCCCCCCCCCGCCCATCTTCCCCCCACAAAAACAGGAACCCTCCCGCGGACCGGAACGTCGGCAGGAGGGCTCCCCAAAACAGCCTCCTCCCTGGCAGGCCGACCAGCCTGCCCCTCCAGGGCGCCCATCAAAGATGGGGCGCCGCAATGGGAACCTCACCCCGCAGAAGTTTCCCCTTTGTCTCCAGAAGTTCACGGAAGTACCGGGGAAGGATAAAAAGGGCCTGGTGGACGGCTCCATCGTAGAAGCGGAGTTGCTCCCGAAGGCCCCGCTCCTGGAGTCGCCGATCTACCTCCGCCGCTGATACGGTTCGCGGGTCGTGATCCTCCGAGGCCAGGATCAACCCCCACGGTTCGGCAAAGGAGGGAATCTGGATGGTGTAGGGAGCCACCACCGGGAAGACCGACCGCAGCGTTCTGTGGATGCTGGCGAAGAGGTCTATGCTTGCCAGATTGGCGCTTCCGGATTGGTTCACCAGGATGCCGCCCGGCTTCAGATGCCGCCGGATGGACTGGAACATCTCCTGCGTCGCCAGTTGTTCGGAGAGCGCGCCCCGGTAGGGCTCGGTCAGGTCCGAGAGAACAATGTCAAACTGGTCGTCCGTCGTGTTTAGATAGTGGACAGCGTCGTCCACAACGACCTGGGTCCGGGGGTCGTCAAACGCGCCTGCGCTCCACTCCGGCAGGTCCCGACGGCAGATTTCAATGACCTGGGGGTCAATCTCCACCATCACGGCCCGCCGGACCGAGGGATGTCGCAGGACCTCCCGCAGGGTGGCCCCCTCTCCACCGCCCAGGATGAGCACGTCCCTGGGCTCCGGGTGCGTCGTCATCGCCGGATGGACGAGGGCCTCGTGATAGATAAACTCGTCGGCTTCAGCGGACTGGACCTGCCCATCCAGTACCAGCACTCGCCCAAAGGCTGAGGTATCCAAGACCTCTATATGCTGAAAGTCGGAGCGGAAGGAGGTCAACACCTGGTTAACCCGCAGGACGACGGCGCTCTCGGGAGTGGTAAATTCCAGGAAAGACCAGCCTGCGGGCGGGGTGATGCTTTCCCAGTTCGGAGAGGTTTCAGAGGCCGGAGGCAGAAAGAGTTGTTGAGGGTGTTCCCCCCGGCTAATGGGGATCAGGTGGACACTTTGGGCCCGAAACTCGTCCGCAATGTAGCGGACAGCACTCATCGGGTCTGTGTGTCCGCAGGTATAGACATCAGCGGAGGCATAGCCATACTCGGGCCAGGTGTGGACCGAGAGGTGGGATTCTCCCACCACCACCACACCACTGACCCCTTGAGGGGAAAACTGGTGGAAATAGGAGTTGAGAACAGTGGCTTTTGCCCGTCTCGCAGCCTCCAGCAGGATCCGTCTGACCTCGGGGAGGTCATTCATCACGTTGGGGTCGCAACCCCGTAACTCCAGCAGGTAGTGAACCCCGAGGGGCCCCGTCATATCTCACCTCCTGTAGCGTGGATTTGGCAACTGTTCGGGAAGGGATTCCACACAGAATCCCTGTGTGGGCAGGTTGCCCGCACAGATGAATCGCGCAAGCCGCGGGCTTGCGACTCCTTTTCCGGCCCATTCACAGGGCCGAACAGTTACCGGTGGTTGACGGGGGACGGAAGTCCCCGTTGTCTCACCTCCCCCTTCTGGTTAGATTCAGAACAATCCTCATCCCAGCGACTCCGCCACCATAATGAGAATCTATTGCTGTTCTATCTCCAGACCGACCAATCGGGCCCAGGGACCGTGGATGCCATCGTCGGTGACGCCGTAGTAGATGCGGATTTTCCCGTCCTCCCGCTGGGCCAGGTCGTAGCGGACCTGTCCGCCTCGTTCTCGCTTCCGGATAAGGGCAATATCCCCCTCCCAGTGGAGCGAGTTGGGGTCCACCGGGTGATCTTCCGCCTGAGTGATGGCATAATGCCAGAGCCGCCGGGCTGACTTTCGGGTCACGTTGGTGACGACGTTGCCGTTCCGCAGATCCCGCATTGTGTGATAGCGAACGCCGCCCCGTTCCTCGGTCGCAATAATCTCCACTCCTGTGCGTGGGGGCTCAATCCGGTCCGTGGGGACCGGAGCGGGCTCCTCCGATTTCTCCAGCGGCGTCTGCAGGGTCAACGCTCGCCGGACCAGGTTGACGATCTCATCCCGCACCGCCAGGCCAGTCTCCGACTCGCTGCGGACATAGATTTTGTTGTCGTCCACCGCATAGGGCGGATCAGAGCCCCGGGGGACCATCACCCGCACGATTTTCTTCCCCTGGGTCTCTTGAACATCGGCGGTGATTTCCAAGGGCGGCGTGATCCGGCGGGCCACTTCGGCCCGGATGGCCTCTATGGCCTGCCGGGGATTGCTGATCCCCAGTGGCGGCTGTCGGGGATCGGCCGCCAGGCCAATGTACAGAGTACCTCCATTCGTGTTGGCAAAGGCACAAATGTTGGCCACGATATTATACAGGTGACCGCCCCGGCGGCTGAACCGCTCGTGGAAGTCCTGTACAATAGTCGGGCCTTCCTCCCGCGCGGCCTGGATGTAATCAAAGGGCGCCTTCGCTGTAGGTCGGTACGGACGGGTCCGAGTGAAGTCGTCCCCCAGAAAAACCTCCCGAATGGCCTGGAAGGAGACCTCCGGAAGCAGGATTTCCGTCACCCGGTCGCCGATGCCCAGGTAATGAGGATTGTTCGGGTCTCGGGTGAGCCGATGGGCATCAGAGCCCTGGATACACCGCATCCGGCGCGGGTACTCCGGCTTTGAGCCGTCAAAGAATCGGGCCGTGGTACGGGGGCCTTTCTTATCCAGGTCCGTGACCTCCAAGGCGTGAAGGTTGGGGTCCTGGGTGTAGGCGATACGGGTCTGTCCGCCAAAGTCAAAACCCCACATCGCCACGCCGTTGGCCGAGTTGGCGTGGGCCGCGATGACGATGCCCCCCGCCTCCGCGATAGCCCGGTATGCGGTCAGAACATCCGCCGTCGCGCCGACTTCCACACTCCCCTGGTCCAGTTTCTCCAGCGGAACGTTCAGACGCCGAAGCAGGAACTCCAGTTCCCGCAGGTCGGTCTCGGGGCTGAAGATGCCCAGGATATGAAAACCGAAGGTCGCGGTGAACTCAAAACCGGGCAGGACCAGAATCTTGCTCAAAAGCCGCCGGTATTCTGCCAACCGTTCTTTTTCTTCCCTTCGTAGCCGTCCCAGTTTCTCCAGCAGTTCCAGGTGGTGGATCTCCTCCTGCATTCTCCGGTAGCCAGCGACGGTGTTGTGGTCGGTGAAGGCGATGATATCCAGCCCCTTGTTCTCTGCCTGCCGGAGGATGTCCAGAAAGGAAACCCCCGGCTCTTGGTAGTCGGTAGAGGCGGGGGTATGGAGGTGCAGGTCCATTCGTCGCCACTGGAGTTGGGTACGGGTGCGCTTTTTTGTCATTGCTACCCTGCTACTCCAACCAGGCTATCCACCACGCGAACCATCTCGTCCGGAACAAAGGGTTTCAAAACAAACCGGTTCGCTCCTGCTTCCAGGCATTCCTGCTGGCAGTTCATCCCTGAGGTCATCACCACCGGGATGTGTGCCAAAGCCTTGTCCTGCCGCAGCTCCCGAAGCAGGTGAAAGGTCTCCTTTCCCTGGACGCGCACGTCCATCAGGACAACATCGGGTTGGGCTTCCCGGATAGTAGGCAGGATATCTCCGTACTGCCGGGCGACGAAGACCTCGTATCCCTCCAACTCAAAGAGAATCTTCAGGAGGCGGCCCATCTGAGGATCATCGTCTACAATGACGATGCGCTTCATGCCCCACCCTCCTGTCCGGAGGTCTTCTTCCTTCGGCCGCTGCGCCGGCGGGGCTTGCCATCCTTCCCATCGGCCTCTTCCTGCGCCTGTTCCGACTGGCGATGGTCCGGCTCCAGCGCAGCCTCAAAGACCTCGTCCACCCGGTTGACGAGGACAAACTTCAAGGCTCGTCGGACCTCCGCCGGCACCTCCTCCAGGTCCTGCTCGTTCTGCTTGGGCAGGATGACCACTTTCAGGCCAGCCCGATGAGCCGCCAGGACCTTCTCTTTGATCCCGCCAACGGGGAGGACCTGCCCCCGGAGGGTGATCTCACCCGTCATCCCCACATCGGGCCGGACCTTGCGCCCGGTCAGAAGGGAGACAAGGGCCGTGGCGATGGTCACGCCCGCTGAAGGGCCGTCCTTCGGGATCGCGCCCGCCGGGACGTGGAGATGAATGTCGGTGTTCTCAAAGAAGTCCTCCGGGATGCCCAGTTCCTTGGCCTTGGAGCGGACGTAACTGAGCGCAGCATAGGCCGACTCCTTCATCACGTCGCCCAGCTGCCCGGTAATCTGGAAGCCCTTCTTACCGGGCATTTTGGTGGCCTCAAAGAACATTACGTCGCCGCCGGTGGGGGTCCAGCCCAGGCCCGTTGCCACACCAGGAATTTCCGTCCGCAGCGCGCTCTCCGAGAAGTATCGGGGCCGGCCCAGGTACTTGGGGATGCTGCGAGCCGTGATCCGGACTGGCGTCTTCCCCTTCCCCTCTGCAATAGCCGTAGCGACTTTCCGGCAGATACGCCCAATCTGCCGCTCCAGGTTCCGCACACCGGCCTCACGGGTATACTCCCGAATGATGCGGAGGAGGGCACTGTCGGTAAACGTAATTTCATGCTCCTGCAGGCCGTTCTCCCTCCGCTGTCGGGGGATCAGATACCCCTGGGCGATGCGGACCTTTTCCATCTCGGTGTAACCGGAAAGTTCCAGGATCTCCATCCGGTCCCGCAGCGGCGCAGGGATGGGGTCCAGGAGGTTCGCTGTCGCAATGAACATCACCTTGGAGAGGTCAAAGGGCACATCCAGGTAGTGGTCGCGGAACTCCCGGTTCTGTTCAGGGTCCAGCACCTCCAGAAGCGCCGCGGCGGGGTCGCCCCGGAAGTCCATCCCAATTTTATCCACCTCGTCCAGCATAAAGACGGGGTTCTTGGTCCCGACGCGGCGGAGGGCCTGGATGATGCGGCCAGGGAGCGCGCCGATATAGGTGCGCCGGTGGCCCCGGATCTCCGCCTCGTCCCGCATCCCGCCCAGCGATTGCCGGACGAACTTCCGGCCCAGGGCGCGAGCGATAGATTGTCCCAGGCTGGTCTTGCCCGTCCCGGGCGGCCCGACGAAGCAGAGGATCACGCCCTCTCGCTCCTTACGGATCTGGTCCGTGGGCTCCTCTTCTTCTAAGCCGGCCTTCTTTCGCTCTTCCTTCAGTTTCCGGACCGCCAGGTACTCCAGGATGCGCTCCTTGATCTCGTCCAGGTCGTAGTGGTCCTCATCCAGGACCTTCCGGGCGTGGGCGATGTCCAGGTTGTCCTCCGTCTCCACGTTCCACGGGAGATTGACCAGCCAGTCCAGGTAGGTCCGAATGACGCTGTACTCAGCTGCGGCGGTGGGGAGTTTAGAGAGCCGGTCCAGTTCCCGCAGGGCCTCTTTCTTGGCCTCTTCGGGCATCCCAGCTTCCTCAATTTTGCGGCGGAACTCCTCCACCTCCATCTGCTGTTCACTGACCTCGCCCAGTTCCCGCTGAATGGCCTTCAGCTGCTCCCGGAGGAAGTATTCCCGCTGAGCCTTCTCCACCTCAGACTGGGCCTCGCTCTGAATCTTGCGGCCCAGTTCCACCACCTCCAGTTCCTTTGTCAGCAGAGCCAGGAGAAAGTGGAGTTTCTCACGGGTGGAATCCAGTTCCAGGAGCCGCTGGGCGTCCTCCAAGTTGATGCGGATGTGGGTGGCGATGGCGTAGGCCAGTTGCAGCGGGTTCTCCGCATTGATCGCCATCATAATCAGTTCTTCAGGGACGGCGGGGAGGAGCTCTGCCAGGCGACGGAAGGTATCCACAATGCTCCGCTGCAGGGCCTCAACTTCAATCCCTTCCTCAATCTGCTCCGGGATTTCCCGGATTCGGGCGACCAGGTAGGGCTCCGTGGCGACGAACTGTTCTATCCGGATACGCCGGAGGCCCTGCATCAGCAGGGTAATGGTGTCGTCCGGCGCTTTGAAGAGCCGGTGGACGATAGCCAGCGTGCCGACCTGGTAGACGTCATCCGGGCCTGGCTCTGGCAGTTCCGGATTTTTGGACGCGACCAGCCCTATCAGCCGCTTCCCGACAACCGCGTCGTCAATCAGGCGAATGGAGCGGGGCTGCCCTACCCGAATCGGGACGACCGTCATCGGGTAAACGACCAGGCCCCGCAGGGGGAGGATGGGTACCTCTTCCGGGATTTGCACCCCATCCTTCTTCTCAGATTCGCTATCCTCACGCCCCGAGCGGGTGAAGGCTGGGATAGTAAACGGCTTGAAGAAATCCTCCAAGGGCTCCATCTTCAACGGGTCCCAAAGTTCCATCGTCATCAGGTCCTGTTCTCCTTGCTACGTGTACGTGCTTATGTATTGTGTGTTACTTGTGTTACGTCTCTGCCGGTTTCCGGGTGACGGGGTGAATCCGGCAGGCCGCGGGCCTGGGAAGAAAGACCCGTAGGAAACCCGCCTCGTAGGTGGCCTCCACACAATCCGGGTCTGCCCGCCAGGGGAGGTCCACCTCTATTCGGAATTCTCCATAACTGATTTCCATCTGGTAGTAGGTCTTTTTCGGTTCGGGGTCTCGTCGGATCCCCGTCACCACCAGCCGGCGCTCATCCAGCGTAATGTTGAAATCCTCCGGGCGCATCCCGGCGATTTCCACCTGTACAATAACCCCGTTCTCATTCTCGTAGACATCCGTTGGGGGGTTCCAGGCCGACGTTGGGCGGGATGCGTTCCATTGGAAGGCTCGCCAGACTTCCGCTCGCGTTTCCAGCCATTCAGGTACGCTTATTCGCTGTTTTACAACCATAGTGCCCTACTCCACCAGGCCACGTGACCTCTGGGAAGGTTTCCTCCGCTGCCACAAGGGCTGATTTGAACCTCAAGGGCCACTTTTCTCTCAAAATCTCTGGCACAATGTATTATTTTACCACGAGAGTCGCCAAAATGCCAATTTCGCCATTTCTTGGCTTGACTTTACCTTAATCTCAAAGCAGGTCTGAAGATTCAGGTTCGCCGGGCACCTGCAGCGCTGTAGGGCAGGCCGCCAGGCCTGTGAACATCCGTCAGAAAGCCGTTAAAGGCTAATAGCCTGCGTTACAGGCTAACAGCCTGCGTTACAGGCTAACAGCCTGCGGTAGCGCAGGCCGCCAGGCCTGCATCTGTGCAGGCTAACAGCCTGCGCTACAGGCTAAGAGCCTGCGCTACAGGCTAACAGCCTGCGTTACAGGCTAACAGCCTGCGCTACGGGCTACAGGTAGCGCAGGCCGCCAGGCCTGCATCTATGCAGGCTAAGAGCCTACAGGCTAACAGCCTGCGTTACAGGCTAACAGCCTGCGCTACAGGTAGCGTAGGCCGCCAGGCCTGCATCTGTGCAGGCTAAGAGCCTGCGTTGCAGGCTAACAGCCTGTGTTACAGGCTAACAGCCTGCGCTACGGGCTACGGGTAGCGCAGGCCGCCAGGCCTGCATCTGTGCAGGCTAAGAGCCTACAGGCTAACAGCCTGCGTTACAGGCTAACAGCCTGCGTTACGGGCTACAGGTAGCGCAGGCCACCAGGCCTGCATCTGTGCAGGCTAAGAGCCTGCGTTACAGGCTAACAGCCTGCGCTACGGGCTAACAGCCTGCGCTACGGGCTAACAGCCTGCGCTACGGGGGTTTCTGCTTGCCTTACCCCACCCCAGCGGCTATGCCGCCACCCTCCCCCTCAGCTTTGGCCGTGCGGCCCGTGCCATCTCTGCATAGACTTCGCCGTCCCCGTGGCTTAAAAAGAAGATTTTTTCGCTGCAGCGTCATTGCTGCTGCAGCGAAAAATATTTTCCCTCTATTCATTCATTTTTCTGTGGCCGTCAGATGCGGTTTTCGGATATTTTCCTCTCCCCTCCCCGAAAAAGGCCCAACTTCAGGGGAAGGAGCCAGCGGGGAAGGTGAGAAATCTCCAGCACCCGGCGGCCGCTGACCAACACCCGACGAATTTGAAGCACACCCCGAGATGTGGGTAAAGTCAAGTATCCAGGAAGTTTGACTTCCCCACCGAAACGTGATATGATTATACCGCCAGGGGCGGTTAGCTCAGTTGGTCAGAGCGCCTCCCTTACAAGGAGGAGGTCACAGGTTCAAGTCCTGTACCGCCCACTGCATTTCCCCTCAGAGGCCAGCAGCGATGAAACTTCTCCTTCCCGAAGAGATGGCGGACCGCCTCCGCGATGCGATCTGCCGCATCGCGCCAAATTGTCAGATTGTCCCCATCGGATCAGACGGCACGCCAAAAGGCGATCCCACGAACGCAGAAGTTCTTTTCTTTCGCTGGGGACTGAGCGCTGAGGCGACCCGGCGGTTGATCTCCACACCGGGCCTGCGCTGGATGCACACCGCCAGTGCAGGGGTAGACCACATCCTCTTCCCGGAACTGCGGGATTCCGACATTCTTCTGACCAACGCCAGCGGCGTTTTTGACATCCCGATCGCCGAGACCGTATTGGCCTATATGCTGGCTGTGGTGAAGCGACTGCCGGAGTTCCTGGCTCAGCAACGGGAACGCCGCTGGCACAAACTCCCTCTCCAGGAACTGCGTGGCCTGACGGTGGGCATCGTGGGCCTGGGGAATATTGGCACGGAGATCGCCCGGCTCTGTCGGGCCTTCGGAATGCGCGTCCTGGGCCTTCGTCGGCGCCCTGCTCCCAGCGACGTCGCCGATGAGGTCTTGCCTCCGGAGCGGCTCCACGACTTGCTGTCTCGCTCCGATTTCGTCGTCATCGCTGCTCCACTGACGGAACAGACGCGGGGACTTATCGGCCGGGCCGAACTGGCAGCGATGAAGCCCACCGCCTGGCTCATCAACATCTCCCGCGGGGCCATCGTAGATGAGGAAGCCCTGATAGAAGCGCTGCGGGAGGGCCGCATCGGCGGTGCCTGCCTGGACGTCTTCGCCGCAGAGCCGCTCCCGCCAGAGAGCCCCCTCTGGGAAATGCCCAACGTCCTGATCACCCCCCACAACTCCTGGAGCTCGCCACACATAGAGGAGCGAGAGGTAGACCTCTTCCTGGAGAACCTGCGCCGGTACGTCGCCGGCGAGCCGCTGCTGAACGTCGTGGACAAAAGGGCCGGTTATTGACGTTTTATGAACGGTCTTTCTTTAGACCGGTGGGCTTCCTACCGGAAGGGAATGAGAAGGCGCCAGGCCCGGAAGAAGCAGGAACGCCGACAACGATGGGAACGGGCTCGCCTCTTGGCCGCAGAGACATCCCGTATCCTGCGGACAGAGTTCGGCGCACCGGACGTCTCCCTCTTTCAGCGACCCGGGCCTGCTGGGGTGATGCCCGGTCCGGAGATTCGCCTACTGGTCCCGCCGTCTGTATGAGGAGATTGAGCGTCGGGTAGCAGTGGACTTTTTCCCCAAAGAGGAATTTAAGGAAATCCGGCGCACCAGCCGCCTGGTCTGGCACGCCCCGAAGACGGGGAAAGGGCTCTATGAAGAACTCCCTGATTGAAGCCCGGCGCTGGCTGATCCAGATGATTAGAACCCCAACTTCAGGAGGAGACCGATGAAACTGGACCCTCAAGCCCGATACGCGAAGACCCACGAGTGGGCCCGCTGGGACGGGGATGAAATCGTCTGCGGCATCTCCGACCACGCGCAGGAATCCCTCTCTGACATCGTCTACGTGGAACTCCCGGAGGTAGGGGATACCTTCAACCGGGGAGACACCTTTGGCGTCGTGGAGTCGGTAAAGGCCGCCTCCGACCTGTATATGCCAATGGGCGGCGAAATCGTCGCCGTTAACGAAGACCTCCAGAGCAAGCCGGAACTGGTCAACCAGGACCCCTACGGCGCAGGCTGGATGATCCGCTTCCGCCCGTCCAACCCCGCCGAGTTTGACGACCTGATGGACGCTGCAGCCTACGAGGCCTTCGTCGCCTCAGAGGAAGGGAAATGAGCCTGGAAGAAGCCCGACGGCTGAAGGAGGAGGGCGTCCGCCTGTTTCAGGAGGGACTGTACGACGAGGCCCTCCGAAGATTTGGGCAAGCCCAGGAACTCTTCGCCGCCGCAGGAAACGATATAGAGGCGGCGGAGATGCTCAACAACCAGGGTGTCGTCTACCGGATGCTGGGCCGCTGGGAGCAGGCGCGGGCTGCGCTGGAGGAGGCGCGGGCCGTCTTCGTCCGCCTGGGGGACCGACACCGCGAGGCCCAGGCCCTGGGCAACCTGGGGGCCCTGCTGGCCAGCCGCGGCGATACCCTCCGGGCCCAGGAGTACCTCCGGCAGGCCGCCGACCTCTTCGCCGAGCTGGGCGACCAGCAACTGCGGGCCCAGACGCTTCTGGCTCTGGCCCTTCAGATGTGGAAATCCGGCGATCGCTGGGGGGCTCTGGCGACCTACCAGGCTGGCCTGGAATTGCTGGAGCGGCCCACGCCCCGCCAGCGGTTCCTCCGATGGCTCATCGGTCTGGTTGGGCGGGTTCTGCGTTTGCCCCGGCTTCCGCTGTAGCGATGCCGACGGGGCGCTTTCGGCGCCGCCTCTGCGGCGCCGAAAGCGCCCCTATCCCCCGGCATACCCTCTCCTGGGGTGAAGACCAATGTCCCACGAACTCTGGCGTGTGAACCTACAAACGCGCTCCCTGCAACGGGAGCCCCTGCCCCCCGCCTGGCAGCGGTTGGGCGGACGCGGCCTGATTGCCCGCATCCTCCTGGATGAAGTCCCGCCCTCCGCCGACCCCCTGGGACCCGCCAACAAACTTATCCTGGCCCCCGGCCTCCTGGGCGGCCACCTCCTCTCCAGTTGCGATCGGGTCTCCGTAGGCGGCAAGGGCCCCCTGACCGGCACCGTAAAAGAGGCCAACGCCGGAGGCCGCACCGGCTTGGCCCTCGCGCGCCTGGGGATCAGAGCCCTCGTTTTGGAAGAGCGGACCGGGGAGGGATGGTGGGTCCTCCACGTGAGCGCTGGAGGCGTCCGCTTTGACCCGGCGGATGACCTGATCGGGCTGGGCGTCTACGAAACGGCCAGGCGCCTGCTGGCAAGGTACGGAAAGAAAATCGCCGCGGCCATCATCGGTCCCGCCGGGGAACGCCGACTGCGCGCTGCAGCGATTATGCACCTGGACGCTGACGGCGTCCCCGGAAGGGCCAGCGCGCGGGGCGGCGTCGGGGCCCTGATGGGCTCCAAAGGTCTTAAGGCCATCGTTGTGGACCCGGCGGGGGGTTCGCCGCCGCCTGTCGCCGACCCCTCGGCCCTGCGCGAACTGCGGGGGCGATACATCCGGGCCCTCCAGGCCCACCCCCAGACTCAGACCTACCACGACTACGGGACCGCCGCAATGGTAGCGATGTGCAACGCCTTCGGGGGTCTGCCGACCCGCGGCTTCTCCCAGGGCCAGTTTGAGGGAGCCGACGCCATCGGCGGCGAGGCCCTCCGGGCCCTCATCCTGGAGCGGGGCGGAGAGGGAAATCCCTCCCACGCCTGCATGCCCGGCTGCATCATCCGCTGCTCCAACATCGTCCCCGACCGGGAGGGCCGGACCCTGGTCTCCCCGCTGGAGTACGAGACCATCGCACTGATGGGCTCCAACCTGGGCCTGGGCGATCTGGATACCGTCGCCCAACTCAACTGGCACGCCAACGACATCGGGGTGGACACGATAGAGATTGGCGCAGCGTTGGGCGTCGCCGCACGGGGCGGCGTTTGGACCTTCGGAGACGGAAAGGCCGCCCTGCGGCTGATGGAAGAAATCCAGCAGGGGACGCCCCTGGGCCGCATCCTGGCCAGCGGCGCGGCCTACACGGGCCAGGCCTTCGGCGTTCTGCAGGTCCCCGCCGTCAAAGGGCAGGCCATCCCCGCCTACGACCCCCGCGCCATCAAGGGGACCGGCGTCACCTATGCGACTTCCCCTCAGGGTGCCGACCACACCGCTGGGCTGACCATTCGGGCAAAGATTGACCACCTCAAGCCAGAAGGACAGGCCGCCGTCTCCCGACGGGCCCAGGTGGCCATGGCGGGATACGACACCCTGGGCATCTGCATCTTCGCGGGCTTCGGCATCTCCACCGACCCAGGCGTCATCCCTGCCCTCCTCAACGCCATCTACGGGTGGGGCGTGGGAGACGACATCCTCACCCGGCTGGGAGAGGAGACCCTCCGACTGGAGCGGGCCTACAATCGGCGCGTGGGCTTCGGCCCAGCCGACGACCGGGTTCCCGAATGGATGACTCAGGAGCCCCTACCGCCTCACAATTCCGTCTTTGACGTCCCGTCTTCGGACCTGGACGCGATATTTGCCGACCTGGAAAGGGGATAGGAGTTCCTCACCCCTCCCCCTGCCCCTTCCCTGAAGTTTGGCCTTTTTCAGAAGGATGCTTGAAAATCTCTAAAAACTGCTTATGGCGGGCCGACAAGAACCATCGGAAGCCCATGCAGCAAGGCCACGAACCAAAAGGCCAAGTTGAGGGGAGGGGGTGGCCCGAAGGGCCGGAGCAGGGTGAGGAAAGGTTTCCTAACTCGTGATAATGAGCGACAACGATCTGGCCTGTTACCGGATTCATATCACTGGCATCGTTCAGGGAGTGGGCTTTCGCCCCTTTGTCTATAACCTGGCGACCCGCCTGGGCCTCTGGGGATGGGTCCTCAACAGTTCTTCCGGCGTGGAGATAGAGGCAGCGGGCCCTGTGGCGGTTCTGAACGACTTCGTCCGCCGTCTCCGAGACGAGGCCCCACCACTGGCCCGCATTGAGAACATCACCGTCGCCCCCTGCGACCCTGCGGCCTGTGACCTGCGACCTGTTTTCCGTATCCTCCACTCCGAGGCCCGGCCGGGAGAGTTCCTCCCCATCTCCCCCGACGTCGCCATCTGCGACGATTGCCTTCGGGAACTCTTTGACCCGCGGGACCGTCGCTACCGTTACCCTTTCATCAATTGCACCAACTGCGGTCCCCGCTTTACCATCATCCGAGATATCCCCTACGACCGGCCCAACACAACGATGGCTCCCTTCGTGATGTGCCCGGAGTGTCAGGCGGAGTACGACGATCCCGCGAACCGGCGCTTCCACGCCCAGCCCAACGCCTGTCCCGTCTGCGGGCCCCGGATAGAGTTCCGCTCCCGGCCCGAGGGTCCCTCCCTCTACGGCGAAGAGGCCCTTCAGGCCGCGCGGCGGGCCCTCGCTGAGGGGCTTGTCCTGGCCGTCAAAGGGCTGGGGGGCTTTCACCTGGCCTGTGACGCCACGCGCGACGAGCCGGTGCTCCGCCTTCGGGAGCGGAAGGGCCGGGTAGATAAGCCTTTCGCCCTGATGGCCTTTGACCTGGCGACGGTGGAGCGCTTCTGTTTTGTGGACGAGGCGGACCGGGCCCTGCTGACCTCTCGTCAGCGGCCCATCGTCCTTCTCCGCCGCAGACCCGACGCGCCCATTTCCCCTCACGTCGCCCCCAACAATCGCTACCTGGGGTTTATGCTCCCCTACACGCCGCTGCACTACCTGCTCCTGGAGCCCGCCGACGGTTTTCCGCCTGCGCTGGTGATGACCTCCGGCAACTACTCCGAGGAGCCCATCGTCACGACCAACGAGGAGGCCCTGGCGCGCCTTTCCGCTCTGGCCGACGTTTTTCTCCTGCACAACCGCGATATCCACGCCCGCTGCGACGACAGCGTCGTTCGGACCTTCAGCGGCGCGGCCCTTCCCATCCGCCGCTCCCGCGGCTACGCACCCGACCCTGTTCGGCTGCCTTTCCCTGTCCGGCAGGTACTGGCAGTGGGGGCCGAGTTGAAGAACACCTTCTGCCTCACCCGCGACCGCTACGCCTTCTTGAGCCAGCACATCGGCGACATGGAGAACTATGAGACGCTCCGCTTTTTTGAGGACATGGTGGAGCAGTTAAAGCGGACCTTTCGGGTGGAGCCGGAAGTCGTTGCCCACGATATGCATCCGGGATACCTCTCCACCCGCTACGCCCAGGCACTGGCGGATCGGCTGCCCCTTTTCCCTATCCAGCACCATCACGCCCACATCGCCTCCTGCATGGCGGAACACGGGCTGACGGGGGAGCGCCCGGTCATCGGTGTCGCCTTTGACGGGACAGGCTACGGGACCGACGGGGCCATCTGGGGTGGGGAGTTCCTGATAGCGGACTATGGGTCCTCCCAGCGCGTGGCTCATCTCCGCTACCTGCCCCTGCCCGGCGGCGACGCGGCGATCCGGCGGCCCTACCGGGTGGCGCTGGCCTACCTGTGGGCGACGGGGCTCCCCTGGGAGGAGGACCTGCCGCCGGTCGCCCACGCCCCGGCGGTGGAGCGGATCGTTCTGGAGCGACAACTGGCGCGCGGCGTCGGCGTCGTCCCCACCTCCAGTATGGGCCGGCTTTTTGACGCTGTCTCCGCCCTGGCAGGAGTCCGGCAGGAGGTCAACTACGAGGCCCAGGCCGCTATAGAACTGGAGATGCTGGTGGACGAAGGGATTGAGGAGGCCTACGCCTTTGGCCTGGACGGAGGGGAAATAGACCCGGCTCCCGTCCTGCGGGCTGTCGTCGCCGACGTCCGAGCGGGAATTCCGGCCCCGGTGATCGCGGCGAAATTCCACAACGGCGTAGCCGCAATGGTCCGGGACGTCTGTCTGCAGTTGCGCCTGGCAACGGGGTTAAACGAAGTGGCTCTCTCCGGGGGCGTTTTTCAGAACATGGCGCTTTTGAGGAGGGTGGTACGGCTCCTGGAGGAGGCGGAATTCGCCGTCTACGTCCACCGGGCCGTCCCACCCAACGATGGGGGGATTTCCCTGGGCCAGGCGGTCATTGCAGGGAGGGCATAAAAAATTCATACCCTAAACTACGAGGGCCGGGGATGCCGCCGCCCGGCCCCGCCGGCTCCCCGGCCCTCACCAAAGGAGGAGAAGAAGAGACACCGCCCCTGACTCCGGCCTCTATATTACCTCATCGCCTCCCGCTTTGCTTGACGGAAACCTGACGATTCCCCGACGGTTTCCCGACTCTGCAGAATACCGACTCCAGTTGTCCTACAGCCGTTCGGGCCGTCATTCACATCCGGGTATCCTCTTTCCTCCACAGGCTGACGGTCTCTATGTGGTAGGTCTGGGGGAACATATCCACCGGCTGGACCTCCACCAGCCGGTACCCCGCCTCCGCCAGGCGGCGCGCGTCCCGCGCCAGGGTGGCCGGGTCACAGGAAACGTAGACCAATTGCTCCGGAGCAAGGCGAATCAATCCCTCCAACGCCTCCGGCGTCATCCCGGTTCGGGGCGGGTCCACCACCGCAGCGTCCAAGTGTTCCTCCACGTCGGGCAGAACCGCCTCTATGGGCCCCTCCACAACCTCCACGTTCTCCATTCCCTCCGTGTTCACCAGCAGGTCCTCCACCGCATAGGGGTCCGACTCCACTGCGATGACCAGCCCGGCCCGCTCTGCCAGGGGCACAGTGAACAGCCCAACACCGCAGTACCCGTCCAGGACCGTCTCTTCCCCTGTCAAGTCCAGATACTCCAGGACCAGCCGCACCAGTTCCCCCGCCTGGTGGGTGTTGGCCTGGAAGAAGGATGGGGCCGAGACGCGATATCGTCGCCCGGCGACGATTTCGGTAAACGAGGAAGTACCGATAAGGGTCAACAGGGCACCGTCGGAGCGGAGGAGAACGCAGGAAACGGGGATGTCTATCTCCAGGATGGGTGGCTCGTCGTCCTCCGTCTCCAGGATGAGCATCCGCTCTCCGGTGGCGACACCGGCCCGGAGGGTGAGGGCCCGCAGGCCTGGCAGTTCCAGGTCTACCGCATCGTAGAGGTCGGCCAGCAGCGGGTGCAGGATGAGGCAGTTCTCTATCGGGACGACGGCCCGGCTTTCCCCCACATAGAAGCCCAGGCCCCCCTCTGGAGCAGGGTGAAAGCGGGCCTGATTCCGGTAGGACCATCCACTGGGGTCCGGGATCGTGGGACGGACCGAGGGGTCCAGGATACCGCCGATGCGGGAAAGTTGGTCCATCACCACCTGGGCCTTCATCCGGAGTTGGGCCTCGTAGGCCGCGTGTTGCCAGTGGCAGCCTCCGCAGCCCTCCGGACCGAAGTAGGGACAAGGTGGAGAGACCCGATCCGGAGAGGCTTCCACGACCTCCAGCAGACGGGCATGGGCGTAGTGCCGGTGGTCCTCCACAACTTCGGCGCGCACCGTCTCGCCGGGAAGGGCGTAGGGGACGAAAACCACCTTGCCCTCGTGCCGTCCAAAGGCGGCGCCGCCATGGGCGATGCCGGTCAGGGAGATGAGGATTTCCATAGGCCTGATTCCGAACACAGGGTTGTGGGACAACTGCAAGCAGTTGTCCCACAGCAGGGGACAATTCGCCCCGCACCGGCGTAGACCTGAAACGTCTGGCCCCGCGCGTAGCCGATGAGCGTGATGTTCCAGGCCTGAGCCAGGTCCACGGAACGGGAAGTAGGGGAGGAGAAGGAGATGACGATGGGAACTCTCATCCGTACGGCCTTGATCAGCATTTCGGAACTGATGCGCCCGGTCGCGATCAGGATGGCGTCGGCCATCGGATGGCCCCGGCGGAGGCAGAGGCCAGCCAGTTTATCCACCGTGTTGTGGCGCCCGACGTCCTCGGCCACAAACAGGAGTTCCGTACCCCGCGCCAGCGCGGCCGCGTGGATGCCCCGCGTCTGACGGTAGAGAACGGCGGCCTCCTGCAACCGGCGCGCCAGGGTGAGAACCTGATCCGGAGTGACGGTGAGGGCACTCTGAAGGGGCTCCCTCCGCTGGTGGAGGGCCTCAAAGGTCATCCCGCCGGAGCAGCCGGAGGTGATAGTATGAAGGGAGGGAAGTTCCACGCTTCTGCGGAGCCAGATGTCCACCGCGCGCCCCGCTTCGCATAGACGCAGGCTTGCCACGTCGTCCAGTCCATCTATGAGCCCCTCGTTGTAGAGAAAACCCAGGGCCAGTTCCTCCAGGAGGGTCGGAGTGCACATCAGGCCGACGAGGTCCTGGCCGTTGACCGTGAGGATGAATTCTTCTTCCTGGGGAACCACACCGTCGGTTTCCCGGAAGGCACCCCTTTCATAGACGACCTTCCGAACTCCCCGCTGGGCTGTTCCGGTTTCCATCTGAAACCCCGTATTCTGAAACCACAAAGAACACAATTATGAGCCCGGCGGTCAACCGCTGAACTCCGTTATGAAGCCCCCGGGTGAGTTGTCTCTGTGTTTCGGTAGTTCTAACTTCTCCCAGACCCAGCCTGGACGCGCGCCAGGACCTCCAGGGCTCGCTGGGCAACAGCCTGGGGGGTAAAACCGAACTTCTCCATCAGCACTTCGTAGGGGGCCGACGCGCCGAACCGGTGGATGCCCACCACGTCGCCATACGGTCCCACATAACGTTCCCATCCCAGGGGAACCGCCGCCTCCACGGCCAGTCGGGCCGGAATGTCCGGCGGAAGGACGAAGGCCCGATATTCCTCCGGCTGGGCCTCAAAGAGGTCCCAACTGGGCATAGAGACCACCCGTGCCCGGACGCCTCGCTGGGCCAGGAGTTCCTGGGCCCCCAGGGCAACGTGAACTTCGGAGCCGGAGGCGATGAGAAGGATTTCGGGCTGGCCCTCCGGCGGGTCCCGCAGAACGTAGGCGCCGCGGGCAAGGTTCTCCGCCCCCGCTATCCCCCGCCGGTCCAGGATGGGTACTTTCTGACGGGTAAGCAGGAGGGCTGTGGGGCCGTTTCGCCGTTTCAGAGCGGCTCGCCAGGCCTGGGCCGTCTCGTTGGCGTCGCAGGGGCGAAGGACGCTCAGGTTGGGGATGGCGCGCAGGGAGGGCAGGTGTTCCACCGGCTGGTGAGTTGGGCCATCCTCTCCCACCCAGAGAGAGTCGTGGGTGAAGACGTAGACAACAGGAAGGCCCATCATCGCAGCCAGGCGGATAGGAGGACGCATATAGTCGGAAAAGACCAGGAAGGTGCCACCATAGGGGATCACTCCGCCGTGAAGGGCCATCCCGTTCAGGATAGCGCCCATCGCGTGTTCCCGGACGCCGAAACGGAGATTGCGGCCCGTCGGGGTCTCCCGCTGGAAGTCCGCCAGGCCCTTCAGGAGAGTCTGGGTGGAAGGGGCCAGGTCGGCGGAGCCGCCGATGAGGGTCGGGAGGACTTTCGCCAGGGCGTTCAGAACAATGCCAGAGGCCTGCCGGGTCGCCATCGGGCCGTCGGCAGGGGAGAAAGTGGGCAGGGCCGCTTCCCATCCCTCCGGCAGTTCTCCTCTCCAGAGCCGCTCCAGAAGCGCTGCCTCCTGGGGATATTCCTGTGCGTAGCGGGCGAAAATTTCCCGCCAGCGAGTCTCGGCTGCCTCCCCCTCTTCCACAGCCCGTCGGAAGATGGGGAGGACCTCCGGCGGCACCCAGAAGTGGGCGTCGGGAGGCCACCCCAGGGCCTGCTTGGTCAGACGAACTTCTTCTTCTCCCAGGGGCTCGCCGTGGGCCGAGGCCTTGTCCTGCTTGTTGGGACTCCCGTAGGCGATGTGGGTCCGGCAAAGGATGAGGGACGGGCGCTCTTTCTCCACTTGGGCAGCCCGGATGGCCGCGGCGATCCCCTCCAGGTCGTATCCGTCCACTTCCTGGACGTGCCAGTTATAGGCCCGGAAGCGGGCGGCCACATCTTCGGTGAAGGTGAGGTCAGTAGAACCCTCAATGGAGATGTTGTTATCGTCGTAGAGACAGATGAGTTTGCCCAGGCCCAGGTGGCCCGCCAAAGAGGCGGCCTCGTGGCTGATCCCCTCCATCAGGTCACCGTCGGAGAGGATAGCATAGGTGTAGTGGTCAAAAATGGGATAGCCGGGGCGGTTGAAGGTCGCAGCCAGGAACCGCTCCGCAATGGCCATCCCGACGGCATTCCCGAATCCCTGTCCCAGGGGACCAGTCGTCGTCTCCACGCCGGGGGTGTGGCCGTATTCGGGGTGACCGGGCGTCCGACTTCCCCACTGCCGGAAGGCCATCAGGTCTTCCAGCGTCAGATCGTAGCCGGTTAGGAAGAGAAGGCTGTAGAGGAGCATAGAGCCGTGCCCGGCGGAGAGGATGAAGCGGTCCCGGTTGGGCCAGGCAGGGTCTTTCGGATTATGCTTCAGGAAACGGGTCCAGAGAACGTAAGCGACATCGGCCATCCCCATCGGCATCCCCGGATGGCCGGAGTTAGCCCTCTGGACGGCGTCCATCGCCAGGGTGCGAATGGTGTTGATGCAGAGTTGGTCTAAGGTCGCAGGTCGCATGGCACGATACCTTTGTGGGACAAATGCAAGCAGTTGTCCCACTATCCGATGCGCTCCAGGCCACCCATCCAAGGCCGCAGGACTTCCGGTATGAGGACAGAGCCATCCGGCTGCTGGTAGTTCTCCAGGATGGCGATCACCACACGGGGAAGGGCCAGCCCGGAGCCGTTCAGGGTGTGGACAAAGCGGGGGCGCGCGCCAGGCTCTGGCCGGTAGCGGATGTTGGCCCGCCGGGCCTGGAAGTCCTCACAGTTGCTGATGGAACTGACCTCCAGCCACTCCCCACAGCCAGGGGCCCACATCTCTATGTCGTAGGTCTTGGCGGCAGCGAAGCCCAGGTCGCCCGTGCAGAGTTGAACCACCCGGTGGGGAATCTCCAGCCGGCGGCAGAGGTCCAGCGCATGTTCCAGCATCTCCTCCAGCGCGTCGTAACTGGTCTCCGGGGTGGTAATCTGGTACATTTCCACCTTGTCAAACTGGTGGCCCCGCTTGATGCCGCGAATATCCCGCCCGGCGCTCATTCGCTCCCGACGGAAGCAGGGGGTGTAGGCGACGTACTTGAGGGGAAGCGCGTCAGGCGGGAGAATCTCGTCCCGGTGGAGGTTGGTCAGGGGGACCTCCGCCGTCGGGACCAGCCAGATATCGTCTTCCACGTCGTGGTAGAGGTTGTCCTCAAATTTGGGGAGTTGACCAGCACCAACCAGGCACTCCCGCTTGACGACGAAGGGGAGGTAGACCTCGGTGTAACCATGCTCGTGAGTGTGGACGTGAAGCATCCAGGCGATCAGGGCCCGCTCCAGGAGTGCGCCGACGCCCCAGAGGACGTAGAAGCGGCTCCCCACCAGTTTGACGCCCCGCTCAAAGTCCAGGATGCCCAGTTCCGGCCCCAGGTCCCAGTGGGGGAGAGGGTCAAATTCAAAGAGGCGGGGCTCTCCCCACTGCTGAACGATGACGTTGTGACGCTCGTCGGGGCCAATGGGAACAGAAGGATGGGGGAGGTTGGGGAGGCGAAGGAGCAGGTCGTCCCGCTCTATCTCGGCCGCACGGACCTGGTCCTCCAACTCTGCAATACGGTCCCCCACTGCGCGCATCTGGGCGATCAGCGGTTCCCGCTGGGCCGGGTCCTTCATCCGTCCGATCTCTCTGGAGACACGGTTTCGCTCGGCCCGGAGTTCCTCCACCTGGGTCAGGAGGGCGCGCCAACGGGCGTCTATTTCCAAAACACGATCCACTAAGGTGGGGTCCTCGTTGCGGGCCACCAGGGCACTTCGGACCAGGTGAGGATCTCTGCGGATAAGGTTGATGTCCAGCATAGGGTGGTACGTGATGCGTGTTACGTGTTGTGCGTTATGTTTTTGGGCGCAAATGGGGGAAGAGGATGACCTCCCGGATGGAGGAGCGGTTGGTGAAAAGCATCACCAGGCGATCAATGCCCATCCCGAAGCCACCGTTGGGGGGCATTCCGTACATCATCGCCCGGATGTAATCCTCGTCCAAAGGATGGGCCTCTTCGTCCTCCGCCTTGTAGAGTTGCCGCATCTCCAGAAAGCGCTGTTCCTGGTCCAGCGGGTCGTTGAGTTCGCTGAAGGCGTTGGCGATCTCCATCCCGCCGATGAAAGCCTCAAACCGCTCCACGTGAGTGGGGTCGTCGGGCTTGGCCTTCGCCAGGGGGGAGATATCGCGCGGGTAGTCGTAGAGGATGGTGGGTTGAATCAGGTTCGGCTCCACCAGCCCGCTCAGGAGTTCTTTATCTATCAGTTTGCCCCACGATTGGCCCGGTTGAGCGGGGATGCCAGCCCTCCGCAGGGCTTCGTAGAGGGCCTCTGCGGTGGGGTACTGGGTGTAGTCAATGCCGCTGGCTTCCAGAATGGCCTCCCGCAGGGTCATCCGCCGCCATGGTGGGGCCAGGTCTATCGTGTGGCCCTCGTAGGTGATGACAGTGGTCCCCAGAACCTCCTGCGCAACGGTGGAAATCATCTCCTCGCAGAGGTCCATCACCGCCCGGTAATCCAGATAGGCGGCATAGAACTCCAGCATCGTGAATTCCGGGTTGTGCTTGAAGGAGACGCCCTCGTTGCGGAAGTCGCGGCCAATTTCATAGACCCGCTCAAAGCCGCCTACCAGGAGCCGCTTGAGGTAGAGTTCGTCGGAGATGCGCAGGTAGAGGTCCTGATTCAGTTGATTGTGGTGGGTGATGAAGGGACGAGCCGCAGCGCCTCCGTAGATGGGCTGGAGGATGGGGGTCTCCACCTCCAGAAACCCCCGCTCATCCAAGAACCGCCGGATGGCGGAAATGGTGCGGGCCCGGATACGGAAGATTTCCCGCACTTCTGGATGGACGGCCAGGTCGGCATAGCGCTGGCGGTACCGCTCCTCCACGTCGGTGAGGGCGGAGTAACGGATAACCCTGTCGCCGACCTGCTGCTCCTTGCCCCAGGGGAGAGGACTGAGGGCCTTCGCCAGCATCCGCAGCCGGGTCACCTCCACAGTGATTTCGCCGGTGCGGGTCCGCATCAGGCGGCCTTTGGCTTCCACAAAGTCGCCCAGGTCAAAATCCTTCTCAAAGGCCTCGTAGACCTCTTCGCCCAGCAGGTTGACCCGGAGGAGCAACTGGATTTTCCCGCTCTCGTCCTCTATATGGGCGAAGGTGGCTTTTCCCATCACCCGGATGCTGCGGAGCCGCCCGGTGACGACGACTTCCATCCCCTCGCCACCGGCCTTGTAGGCCGCGATAGCCTGAGCGGCGGTGTGGGTGCGTTCCGCGCGGGCCGGATACGGGTCCCACCCGCGGGCCCGGATACGCTGCAGTTTCTCCAGTCGCTGGCGTTCCAGGTCGCTCAGTTCCATAGGCTATTGAATGGCGAGAATGCGGACGACCATCGTTCGGGCGGGAGCCTGGACCTGCACCTCATCCCCGACGCGGCGACCCAGAAGGGCCTTGCCCAGGGGGGAAGCGTAGGAGATTTTGCCCTCGGAGGGAGAGGCCTCTGCAGGCCCGACGATGTGATAGGTCTCGGGAGGGCCGTCGCCTTCTACGATGGTCACCCGGCTCCCGATCCCGACGACGTTCAGGTCACGCCCCTCTTCTTCAATGATTTCTGCGCTCCCCAGGAGCATTTCCAGTTCGGCGATTCGCCCTTCCACAAAAGCCTGCTCGTTTCGGGCAGCCTCCAGTTCGGCGTTTTCCAGGACGTCGCCCTCAGCCAGGGCCTCGTGGAGACGGCGCGCCACCTCCTGACGGCGCACAGTGCGGAGATACTCCAGTTCCATCCGAAGTTTCTCGTACCCCTCGCGGGTCAGATAGACGACCTGTTCGGCCATAACTTCACTCGTCTCCTAAATAGTGATGGGGGTTCAACCTTCAAAGAGGTGAGAACAGGGGTTTTGCGGGGCAGGTGCCCAACAAAACCCCTGCTTTTGCAGCGACTCAGGAACCGGAAAGTTTACAGAAGAGGGGGTTTGGAGTGGATGAATCATCCACTCCAAACCCCCGTCCCTCCCGCTTTTCACCCGGGCCGGGCAACTGAAATTCCCTCTCGGCGGCGGCTTCTATTATAACCTATCTCGCCGTTTTTGCAAAGCCTGCGCGGAGAAGACGAATTTCTGGCAACAGGAAAAGGGATGGGGCCATAGAGCGCGTCTGAAAATCCTGAAAGTCGCGCAACACAGGCTGTCAGCCTGTGACGGGTGGCCTGAAACGGCTCTATGAGAGGAATCTCCGGCACCCGAGGGCAACCGACACCCGATAAATCTGAGACACACCAGTGGGCCTGGCCCAGTTTTCGGAATCCCTCCAGCAGGTAGAGAGGGTCAGGCGGGCAATCCGGGCTCCCCTGTGTTGGGGATTTTTGCTATTCGGGAGAAGAGGCCTTCGGCCGGTTTGTGCGAATCCGCCGAAGGAAAACATCGGTGAGGACTTCGTGCTCCAGGTGATAGGTCAGGTAGTGGCGCATGGCCTCCTCCGCTTCGGTCAGAATAGCGCGGGAGACCTGGCGCCTGCGCAGGCGGGCAAAAGGTTCCCGTGCGCAGGCCCGCAGGAGCCGCAGGGCCGCAGGGGAAAGGGGCCGCACCCAGGGAACCCCCACGCTGGCTTGAAAGCACTCCGGGCAGAGCACCCCACCCCGCTCCGGATCCAGGCCCAGGGAAGCCCCTCCGAGAGCCAGGACAGGCCGCCCACAGATTCCCCCCTCTCGCTCTCCCACGCACTGATCCCACTCCGGCCGAAAGCCCACCAGCCGCAGGAGCCGCTGCTCGTAGGCCCGGATCAGCAGGTCCAGTTCTGGCAGCGGTGGGTCCGTGACCTCAAGCCGGGCAAGGTAGTCCAGGGTGCGGCTCAGAAGGTCGTAGAGGGCGGTTCCTCCTTCTTCATCAGCCACAAAGCGGTCGTAGAGTTCGGCGACGTAGCGGGCGTAGGTTGCCCGGAGCAGGTCATCACGAAGAGGGGCGTGGAGGTCCAGCGCCTCGGCCTGGCTGATCACGTCCCAGGAAGAGCGGCTGCGGGCGACGACCAGACGAACGCGTGCGAAGAGTTCCAGGTGGCCCGCCTTGCGGCTGGTGGTCTTACGCACGCCCTTGGCGATGACCGTCCGTTTGCCCTGGGGCGTGCAGAGGGTGAGGACCCGGTCGGCCTCGCCGTGGTCGCGCCGCCGGACGATAATGGCCTCGGTAGTGTAAATCCGGTCACTGGGCATAACCGCCTCTGGTCAGAGGGACAGGCCCCTGCCAGGGGACGTTGGGAGGGTATCCAGCGTCTGGCCGTGAAGGGCCCGCCGCATGGCCTCCCGGTCGTCCCAGGGATATTCCACGGTCCCGAAGCACATGGACTGCTCGTGCCCCTTCCCGCAGGCGAGGACCACGTCCCCCGCGCGGGCCATCTGGCAAGCCCGCAGGATGGCCTCCCCCCGGTCGGGCACGCGGAAGAGGTCCACTCCCTCCCGCTTTCCAGCCTCCCGTGCCGCCGATGCGATAGTCTCCAGAATCGCCCCCAGGTCCTCCGTCCGGGGGTCCTCCGCGGTGAGGATGACCACGTCCGCCAGTTCCCCCGCGATGCGGCCCATGAGGGTTCGCTTCTCGCGGTCCCGCAGTCCAGCGCAGCCAAAGACGACGATGACCCGGCCGGAGGCCATCTGGCGCGCCGTCCGTAGGGCCTGGGCCAGCGCGTTGGGGGTATGGGCAAAGTCCACAAGGGCCAGAAAATCCTGCCCCTCGTCTACCCGCTCCATCCGGCCGGGGACGCCGCGGACGCGCGCCACCCCTGCGGCGATGACCTCAGGGGAAACCCCCAGGGCCCAGGCCGCCGCTGCGGCCGCCAGGATATTGCTGACGTTGTAGGCCCCCACGAGCGCGGTGGTCACCTCCGCCCGACCGTCCGGCGTATGCAGGGTGAACCGGGTCGCGTCGGGGCCGTAGGCGATTCCGGTCGCGGTGACGTCCACCCCCGGCGAAAGGCCATAGGTCACCCTACGGTCGGCGGGAATGGGCCGGAGGAGGTCATAGGACGAGTCGTCCTGGTTCAGGACGGCAGTTTTGGGGACGCCGGGCTTGCGGAAGGAGCGGCTCAGGTTCCAGAAGAGTTGGGCCTTGGCCTGCCGGTAGGCCTCCAGGGTGCCGTGGAAGTCCAGGTGTTCGTGGGTGATGTTGGTGATAACGGCGACGTCAAAGTCGCAGCCCGCCACCCGGTGCTGGGCCAGGCCGTGGGAGGTGACCTCCAGGACGGCGTGGGTCGTGCCAATGGCGACCATCCGGGCCAGGTAGTGCTGAAGGTCGGGCGGGTCGGGAGTGGTGGTGTGGAGGCCGGTATCTATCTCCTCATCGCCGATGCGGGCGGCGACGGTGCTGACCATCCCAGCGTTGAGGCCAGCGGCCTGAAGGATGGCGTGGAGGAGGGTGACGGTGGTGGTCTTCCCGTCGGTGCCGGTGACGCCGACGAGGATCATCTTTCGGCCCGGCAGGCCTTCCCACGCGGCGCAGAGCCAGCCCCAGGCCTCACGCGCGTCGGGGACCCGGAGGTAAGAGAAGGTGCCCCAGGGGAGGTCGGGCATCTCCTCCGGCGCGCGCTCACCGACGACGGCCACAGCCCCTCTTGCCAGCGCGTCGGGAATATAGCGGTGCCCGTCCACGCTGACGCCGGGGATGGCGACGAAGAGATCGCCGGGCTGAATCCGGCGAGAATCGGCGACGATGGCGCGGACTTCCCGATCGCCGCCGGTCCATTCCACAATGGTGGGCAGAATCTGAGCCAGTTCGGAAAGAAGATGCATCCCGGGTCTTCCTCTTCTTTTGAGCCTTTTGGTCATTCTTTCCGAATGTCGTTCAGCGCTGGCTTGGGCTCCTTACCCTCACAGAGCCGGCGAAGGGAGAGGTAGGATCAGCGCCGACCGGTGCGGAGGATGGAGATCACCAACCAGAGGCCCAGGAAACTGGCGAGGAAAAAGCCTCCGACGACCAGTACGGTCACCACCCCACCCCGCTCCGCCAGATGGAAGGCCGGAATCAGCAGGGCCAGACCGACGATCAGCGCAGCCAGCAGGACGCTGAGGGAGAGACGGTTGGCCAGGCGGTCCAGCCGGGCCAGCGCCTGCTCCAGCCCACGGTGGCGCAGCGTCACCTCCAGTTCTCCCCGCTCCGCCTGAGTCAGCAACTGGGCGCCGACGCGCGGGAGAAGTCCGAAGAGATGACCCCACTCGTCCAGGTCCCGCAGCAAGGAAGGGGCCCAGGTGGAAGGGAGGACCATCTCCCGCAGGAACCGCTGGACGTAGGGCCGGGAGACGGCGAAGATGTCAAAATCGGGGACCAATTTCAGCCCCACCCCTTCCATCATCGCCAGCGTCTTGCCCAGAAGCCAGAGTTCGGGCGGAAGGCGCAGGTGATGCCGGAAAGCGATGGGCATCGCCTCCTCCATCACCTCCCGCGCTCGGATGGCCTTCAGGGGAAGTCCCTGGTACTTCCGCAGAAAGCGCGCCAGGTCGTGCTGAAGCCCCCGTCGGTCCACTGTCCCGCCGACAGCCCCCATCCGCACCAGTTGATCCACGATGGCCTCTTCGTCCATCTGCACCGCCGCGATGTAGAGGCGAATCAGGTCGGTCCGGGTGCGGCGGCTGAGGTACCCCACCATTCCGAAATCCATCGCGCCGATGACCTCGCCAGGCATCACGACGAAGTTGCCTGGGTGGGGATCGGCGTGGAAGAAACCGTCCTCCAGGACTTCTTTGATGATCATCCGGGCGGCGTGGAGTCCGATGCGGTAGCGGTCGTACCCCGCCGCGTCCAGCGCCTGGATGTCGTCAATTTTTATCCCGTGGATGCGCTCCATCACCAGCACCCGACGGGTCGTACAATCCCAGCAAATCCGCGGGATGTACAGGTAGGGCTCGTCGGCGAAGTTGGCCCGAAAACGGTCGGCGTTGTGTCCCTCCCGGTAGAAATCCAGTTCCGCCCGGAGGGTAGCGGCAAAGTCCTCCACCATCGCGGGGAGGTCGTAGAGTTCCCCCAGCGGGGTACGGGTCTGAAGCAGTTGGGCCACGTCCGCCAGGATGTCCAGATCCACCCGGATGACCGCCTCCACGTTGGGCCGCTGGACCTTGACAACAACGCGGGAGCCGTCCCGGAGGATCGCCGGATGGACCTGGGCGAGGGAGGCCGCGGCCAGGGGGACGGGGTCTATGGTGGCGAACACGCTCTCCAGGGGCTTCCCCAGTTCCCGCTCCAGCAGGGGCCGGATTTCGTCCCAGGGGACGGGAGGAACAGTGTCCTGGAGGCGGGCCAATTCGGCGATGTATTCGGGCGGGAGGAGATCGGGGCGGGTGCTGAGGACCTGGCCCAACTTCACGAAGGTAGGGCCCAGTTCTTCCAGGGCCATTCGGAGCCGCTGGGGCGGGCCGAGAACCGGGCGTCGGCGCCGGAAGCGGGCGAGGGGAAAGACCGGGGCAGCCCCCAGCAGGTCCACCAGTTCACCGAAGCCATGGCGGATCAGGACCTGAGCAATCTGCTGAAACCGCCGAAGGTGCCGGATGCCCCGGATAGAGACGAGTGCCATCGGAAAGAACCCCTCACCTTCCCGCCGATTCCCATACGCAAGACAACTGCAAGCAGGTTGTCCTGCGTTTCACCTTCCGGCCAGTTCCCGAAGCCGGGGCAGGGCCGCGCGGGCGGCTTCCTCTCCGGCAGCGATAATTTCCGCGGCCCGCGTCAGGCCAGTCAGAACAGTCACTCCCGGAGGGAGAACGGGGCGAATCAGCAGGTCCGGGCGGGCATCCTCCAGGTTCCGGAGATTGGCCTCCCGCATCATCACCACCACGGACCGCCAGAGGACGTCCGCCATCTCAGCCAGGCCGTCGGGGATGAAGGGACGGCGTTTGAGTTCCTCCCGCAGGGAGGCAATGGTCCCCTCGTCGGTGGAAATATCCACTGCGACGACCTTCTCGGCTCCCATCTGGCGCGCCGCATCTGCGGGGAGGTTGTCCACCAGACCTCCGTCCACCAGCAGTTGCCCATCCCGTTCCACGGGGCTGAGGAGGCCAGGGAGAGCGATGGTGGCCCGGACTGCGTCCACCACTCGGCCCTCCCGCAGGACGACCTTCTGGCCTGTGTTGAGGTCTACAGCGACCACGGCCAAGGGGATATGCAACTGATCAAAGGTGACGTCTCCCAGGAGGAACTCCAGGTATTCGTAGACCTTCTGGCCGGAGAGGAGCCCCCGGAAGGGAAGGCCCCGGTTCAGGAAGGGGAGAATCCGGCGGGGGCTGGCCATCCGCAGGGCTTCTTCCTCCATCTTCTGGGGAGTCATCCCTGCGGCGAAGAGCGCGCCGATGAGGCCGCCCGCGCTGGTCCCGGCGACGCAGTGGATGGGAATACCCGCGTCCGTCAGAACCTTGAGGACGCCGATATGGGCCAGGCCGCGCACTCCGCCGCCGCTGAGAGCCAACCCCACCCGCGGCGGCCTGCGCCTCTGGAGTCTGGCGACCAGAGCCCGAACGTCCACCTATCCCTCTCCCTCGCGTTGTGACCGGAGAGTTTGGGAGAGTTCCTCCACCCGCTGAGATAGTTCGTCCACCTTCTTACGGAGTTCCTCTACGTCCTGGCGGGAGGGGAGAGCCCACTTTTCTATCTCCTGGCGGACCATCTTGCGCAGCGCCTCCCGCTCCTCCTCCCCCCGAGCGATAATGCGCTCCACCACTTTGGGCGCTTCCTCGGCGCGGACCTCTCCCTCTTCCACCAGTTTGTCCACGAACTGGACCACTTTCTCGGTGGTGAGCGTCAACAGGCCCAGGCCAAAGAGAAACGTACGTTCCAGCAATCGGGTCACCATCGGTCACCTCCTTTCCGAATTTCGGCCCAGGGGTATTGCAGTTTAACAATTATTCCGACACTCACCTGATGACGGAAACCCCCACCCCCTACCTGGCCCTTCCCGCACCTTTGGCCTTTCGGCTCGTGGCGTCTCTGCACAGGCCCCTGACCGTTTCTGCGCCCCAAGGCGGCGAGGGCTACAGCCGCGGCAAAACCGCTCCATAACCCTGCAGCCGCAGGAAGAGCGCGGCCAGGAAGATCGCCGTCAGAACGGCCAGGGCAACGTAGTCCCCCCGACGCATCTGGGGATTGAGATACCAGGTGCGGGGCTCCCCTGGACTGAAGCCCTTGGACTCCAGCGCCATCGCCAGCATATTGGTGTGGCGAACGGCGTAGATGAACAGGGGGACGCCCAGCGGGATGAACTTGCCCGCGCGCTGGAAGATGTTCCCCGATTCTACATCCAGCCCCCGCGAAATCTGGGCCTGGACGATGGTCGCGCCCGCTCCGGCGAAGGTGGGCACCAGGCGCAGGGCCGTGGAGAAGGCGAAGGCCACCGGATACGGGAGCCCCAGGCGAATCAGCCCGTGGGTGAACTCCTCGTTCGTGGTGACCGAAAGGAAGATCAGTCCCGCCCCCACGAAAGAGGCCAACCGCAACCCCATCGCAACAGCATACATCAGCGACTCCCGGCTCACCTCCAGCCGCCCCCACGACCAGATTACCGTTGGCCCCTTGGCAAAGAAGGGCCACAGAACGGTGCTGAAGATCACCAGCAAAGCGAGGATGTAGCGCATCCGCCAGAAGTTCGGGAGCGCTTTGGCCGCCGCAGCCAGCCCCACCAACCCCAGAGCGATCGCTCCCATATACAGCGGATGGTTAAAGACGATAATTAGACCAAAGAGCAAAAGAACCCCGATAATCTTGGTCCGCGGGTCCAGGCGGTGAAACCAGGTGTTCTCGTCCAGGTAGAGAAAGATATTCATCTTGACCGGAGTTCCTCCACCATCGCGTCCAGGGTCAGTCCCGAAGTCCCCAGCCAGTTCCCCAGCCGCAACAGAGGCGGGGGGCGCAGGGACGCCTCTGCCAGGATTCCCTCCTGGGCAAAGGCGGCTCGGGTGGGCGCGTCCAGCAGAATCCGCCCCTCCTTCATCACCACTACCCGCTCAGCGTACTCTGCCGCCACCCACATAGAGTGGGTGATGATGATGACCGTGTGTCCCCGCCGGTGCAGGCCCCGGAGCATTTCCATCATACTCCGCTGGTGACGGTAGTCCAGCCCCGTGGTCGGCTCGTCCAAGATAATGACCTGGGGCTGGGCCGCCAGCACGGAAGCGACTGCCACTCGCTGCCGCTCCCCTTTGGTCAGGGTGAAGGGGACCTGGTCCTCATAGCCCGAAAGCCCCACCACCGCCAGCGCCTCGGCAACCCGCTCCTCAATAGTCCGGGGATCCATTCCAGCCATCCGCAGGCTGAAGCCCACCTCCTCCCGCACCGTGTTGGAGAAAATCTGGTGGTCGGGGTTCTGGAAAACGTACCCGACGTGCCGGGCCATCTCCGTGCGCCGGATTTCTCCCAGGGGTCTCCCACGAAAGAGCACCTCTCCCCGTGTGGGCTTCAGGAGACCGTTCAGGTGTTTGGCCAACGTCGTCTTCCCGGAGCCGTTCTGCCCCACGATCGCCAGGAATTCCCCCTCGCGAATCTGCAGGTTGACCCCTTTCAGGGCCTCCACCGCGCGGGTGGAATAGACGTAGTCCACATCCCGAAGTTCCAGGATGACTGGACGACCGTTCGGCGGCGCCGTCGGGGCCTCCAGAGGGCGGGGATGAGCCAGGCCGTGCTCCCGGATGAGCGCGATGGCCTCCTCCACGGTCAGGGGCTGGCCGGGCCAGCCCAGGGCCTGGAAGAGCGCGACCGTCGGCGGGGGCTGAACGCCGCAGGACTCCAGCAGGGCCAGGTCCGTCAGCACTTCCCGGGGCGGCCCCTGGGCGATCACCTCTCCCTCTCGCATCAGCCAGACCTGGTCAGCGTCCACCGCCGTCTCCGGGTCGTGGTCCACCACCAGCAGGGTTCTCCGCTCCTGCCGCAGCAGGTCGGCGACGGAGAGCACCTCCTCCCGTCCGATGGGGTCCAGGTCGGTCGTTGGCTCGTCCATCACCAGCACCGGGGGCTCCAGCGCCAGGACGGAGGCGATGGCCAGCCGCTGCTTCTGCCCGCCGGAAAGGCTGGCTGGTTCCCGGCGGCGCATCTCCGCCAGGCCCACAAACCGAAGATAGCGGTCAATCCGCCGCTCTATCTCGTCCCGGGGCAGGCGCAGGTTCTCCGGCCCGAAGGCCACCTCCAGTTCCACGCTGGTAGAGAAAAGTTGGGCCTCAAAATCCTGAAGCACCAGCCCCACCCGCCGGGACATCTCGGCGACCCGTGCCCTGGCGACCTCTATCCCTTGGACCAGGACCCGTCCGGAGTACTCGCCCCGGAAAAAGCGGGGCACAAGGGCGTTCAGGGAACAGCAGAGGGTGGACTTCCCAGCGCCCTCGTGCCCCATCACGACCACGTAGGTGCCTTCTTCCACCTCCCCGTTGATGTGGCGAAGGGCCGGGCGCGTGGTTTCCGCGTAGGTGAAGGAGAGGTCCTGGATGGAGATGGCGACACCCATCGTGGGTTCCGGTGACCTACATCAGGAACGAGCCCACCAGGATGAGGATGGTGGCGATGATTCCGATGACCAGGGCCTGCCCGGAGAGGATGTAGGCCCCCAGGATCCAGCCCGCCAGCGCGCCGACCACCACCAGCCAGGCGCCCAGGACGCCCGCAGCCGGCTTGCCGATGTCCTCCGGCTCCATCACCTCCCACCAGATGAGCCGCAACTGCCGCCGGACGACACCGTAAACGGCCAGCAGAAGCAGGCCTCCGATGAGGCTCCCGACGGTGTCGTTAATGGTGATGATGGAGACCAAGACCGGGTAGGGGACCAGCCCCAGCACCTCCAGCCACATTGCGATGACCACACCACAGGCTGCCGAAGAAACCAGGGCCAAGATAATGTAGAGGACCCAGGACCGCCAGTTCCCCAGGGCCAGTTCCCGCTTCCCGTCGGCAATGGGCTTCAGGGTGGTCCACATCGCGTAGGGGAGATACCCCAGCAGGAAGTTGCCGACGAAGCCGAAGATGCTCCCCAGGCCGAAGGTCCCGCCGAAGATGTCGCCGATGAGGTTGCCGATGGCCGACCCCCAGGCCGCC
>JANXAH010000006.1 GCA_025062415.1 Anaerolineae bacterium
ATTGCAGCGAAACGCGGTGCGGGCTACCAGATCGGTGGATGCCGAAGAATCGTACCCGGCAGCGCCGCTTTCGGGGCAGGTTCATCCCTCCCTCAGAGAAAGGGAGGGTTTTGGGGGGGGGGGGGGGGGGCCCCCCCCCAACAAACCCCCCCCCCCCCCCCGGCGCGGGGGGGGGGGGGGGTGTTTTGGGTTGGGGGGGCGCCCCCCCCCCCCCCCCAAAACCCTCCCTTTCTCCGAGGGAGGGATGAACCTGCCCCGAAAGCGGCGCTGCCGGGTACGATTCTTCGGCATCCACCGATCTGGTAGCCCGCACCGCGTTTCGCTGCAATTTTGTACAGGAGGTCACTATGGCTGTCATCCGACCATTCCGAGGAGTTCGGTACAATCTGGAGAAAATCGGCGACCTCTCCAGGGTCATCACCCAGCCCTACGACCGGATCCACGAACCGGAGCAGGACCGGTACTACGAACTGAGCCCCTACAACTTTGTCCGCATCATCCTGGGCAAGCGGACCCCCTACGATACCGAGACCGACAACGTCTACACCCGTGCCCGTTGCTATGGCCAGACCTGGCTGGCGGAAGGCATCCTGATTCGGGATGAGCGCCCCTGCCTCTACGTCCTGGAGCAGGTCTACGCCACGCCCGATGGGCAGACCCGGAGCCGCCGGGGATTGGCCGCGGCGCTTCAGTTGACGCCCTTTGAAGAAGGCGTTATCCTTCCCCATGAGCGGACCCTCAGTGGCCCCAAAGTAGACCGCCTCAATCTGACCCGTGCCACAGCCTATGCCTGGGAACACATCTTTATCCTCTATCCGGACGAGGAGAACCGAGTCAACAGCATCCTTCAGCCCTATCTGGAGGCCCGTTCGCCTGTCGTAGCGCGGGAGTTAGTGATTGAGACGGCGGTAGAGCAGCGGTTCTGGGTCGTGGACGACCCGCAAATCATCGGGGCCGTAGTGGAGGAAATGGCCCCCAAACGGAACCTCATCATCGCCGACGGCCACCACCGGTACGAGACGATGCTCAACTACCGGGAAGAGATGCGCCGTCAGCACCCGGATGCCCCCGCCGACGCGGCCTTCAACTTCACCCTGGTCACTTTGGTCAGCATGAGCGACCCCGGCCTGGTCATTCTCCCCACCCATCGGTTGGTCCACTCCTATGGCCGGATGAGCGGCAAGGAGGCATTGGAGCGTGCCAGGGACTACTTTGACGTAACGCCGGTCGCCGACCGGGCCACTATGGAGCGGATGCTCCGGGAAGCGGAGCCGCGCCATCCCCGCTTCGGTTTCTACGACGGGACCTACGCCGTTCTAACTCTGCGCGATCCCTCCATCCTGGAGCGCATCCTCCCCGACCGCGCGCCCGACTGGCGGCTTCTGGACGTCACCGTCCTGCACGAACTCTTCATTGAGCGGGTGCTGGGGATTGACAAGGGGGCTGTGGAGCGGAAGGAGAATCTGGACTACCTGCGGGATCCCAACCCCGGCTACCGGGCAGTGGATGAGGGAAAGGCCCAGTTCCTGCTGGTGATGAACCCGACGCGAATGGACCAAGTGCGGGCCTGCACCGCGGCGGGGGAAAAGATGCCCCAGAAATCCACCGACTTCTATCCCAAGGTCATCAGCGGGCTGGTAATGATGCCCATCGGAGTTCAGGAACGGATTCCCTAAATTATCCGGTTTCGGGCGGGGGGCGGAATCCCTCTGCCCGAAATCCGTTCCGCTTGACACTTTCCCCCTTCCGGCTATCATGCAGGTACGATGAGCGCGGAAATCCATTTCCCCCAGTGGCCAGTGGAGGTAGTGCGGCGCATTGCCGCCGAACGAGGCGCGCGGGTTTGGCCGGTGGGCGGCTCCGTTCGGGACGCCCTGATGGGCCGCGCCCGCCACGATTGGGACTTCGCCGTGGAGGGGGACGCTCTGGGGTTGGCCCGCACCGTCGCCGACACGCTGGGCGGCGCTTTCTACCCCCTGGATGAGGAGCGGGATACCGGACGGGTCATCCTCTGGCGGGAGGAGCGACGGATAGAACTGGACTTCGCACGCCTGCGGGGCCCAGACCTGGAGAGTGACCTGCGGGGACGGGATTTCACCGTCAATGCTATTGCCGTGGGACCGGGCGGCGAACTGATAGACCCCACGGGAGGCCTGGCAGACCTCCAGGCCCGTCTGGTGCGGGCTATCGGCCCGGAGGCCTTTGACCAGGACCCGCTCCGGATGCTGCGCGCGGTCCGTCTGGCCGCGGAACTGGGCTTTCGGCTGGAGGAACAGACCTCCCGCTGGATCGCCCAGCGCGCGCGAGAACTCCTCCGTTCCTCCCCGGAGCGTGTTCGGGACGAGTTTGTTCGTATCCTGAATGCCCCTTCTGTCGCCTACTACCTTCAAATCTTGGATGAACTGGGGCTGATGGATTTCATCATCCCGGAGGTGGATGCCCTTCGGGAACAGCAGCAGACCTCACCCCATCGGTTCAACGTCTGGTGGCATACCCTGATGACAGTGGAGGCGGCGGAGAACATCCTGCACATTCTGGGCGTCCTGCGTGGGGAGATGGAGACCCTGTACGTGGATGCACCGACCTGGGCGTGGGACGATGTTCGGGAGATGCTGGAACCCTTCGCGGCCCTGCTGACCGACCACCTGCGCCAGCCCGTGGCCTTTCGGCGCTATCGGCGGACCCTTTCCATCCTGGCAGCGCTCCTGCACGACATCGGCAAACCGCTCACCTGCACAGAGGAGGTCAAGCCGGGAGAGGAGAAAATCGTGCTCCACTTCTATGGGCACGAGAACGTGGGGGCGCGGCTTGCGGCAGACCGGATGCGGGCGCTCCGGTTCAGTCGGGCCGAAACGGACGCCGTTGCCCGGATGATTCGGGCTCATCTTCGTCCTTCCTTTCTCGCCGATGCGCCTGGTGGTGTAACGGGCCGGGCTGCGTATCGTTTCTTTAAAGCGACAGGGGAGTCGGGAGTGGAGGTCGTCCTGCTGGCCCTGGCAGACCACCTTTCCATCTGGGGGCCTAATCTCCAGCCGGACCGATGGGAGCGCCGGCTGGAGGCAGCCCGCCGCCTCCTGACGTACTACTCCGAACGCGTTGGGCAAAAAGGACAGCCCCGTCTGGTTACCGGGGAGGATTTGATGCAGGAACTGGGCCTTTCGCCGGGGCCTCAGATCGGTCGGTTGTTGGAGGCCATTCAAGAAGCCCAGGCCGAGGGAACGATCCGGACCCGTGAGGAAGCCCTGGACCTGGCCCGGAGGATGGTGCAAGGCCGATGAACACAGGGACTGTTGCCGTTATCGCTCTCTCCGTTGTTCTGCTCCTGTGGTACGTCGGCGGTCACCTGTATAACCGGCGAAAGGGGCAGTGGTTGAGGCAGTGGGTGGAGAGAGGTCTGGAGGAAATAGGGGAAGAATGGCAGGGAGGATGGCTGGGCTCTCCGGCGTCCGGGGCTCGTATCCTGGTCCACCGGGCTCATCCCCCCTTCCAGCGGATGGAGGTCACACTGCTTCTGGAAAACCGCGAGATCCCCATCCTGTGGTTGGCAGACCGCCTCCAAGGAAAGAGAGATGCCCTGATTCTGAAAGCGACTCGCCGGTCACTGCGAAAGGGCATAGTTCACGCGGGCCCGCCCAGCCAGGTGCTGGTTCCACCCTTCCTCTCCTGGCATCAGGAGAAGGGGCCCCACGGCCTGATTGTGGCTTCGCAGGATGCCGGCGTCCTTCAACGGGTAGAAGGGCTGGCCTCCTGGCTGGACCACTACGGCCCCTACCTGCGTCGCCTGGTCCTGCAGGAAGAAGACCCACACCTGACGGTGTGGGTCAACATCTCCGACTTAGCGCGGAACATCCCCGCAGCGGCGTTTTTCAAGGACCTGCGATCCCTCTGATCCAACGAGGAGTTGCGGCGGACGGTGGAGTCGCCCGCCGCAACCTCTTTTTTATGCTGCGCCTACCCCGCAGGTCGGAAGTTCGCAGAGGCGGGAATCCAGTACCTGAACTCCTTCCAGACTCTTCATTGCGCCCACCAGTTCCTCCTCTGAAACTTCGCTGACCCGCAGGATAAGCATACTGGTGGTGGGGTCCTCCCCCAGGGCAGTGCCCAGGGAGACGATGTTCCCGCCGATCTCAGCGATTTTGCCCGTCACCTTGGCCAGGATGCCCTTCTGCTCCGGCACCAGCAAAGTGAGACGGATGCCCTTCTGACGGGCCCCGAAGAGTTCCAGAAGAATCTTGAAGATGTCCGTCTCGGTGATAATTCCGACCAGCCGACCATCCCGCATCACTGGGAGCCCGCCGATTTTGTTGTCGGCCATAATCCGGGCCGCTTCCTCAATTGGGGTATCTTCCGTGACCGTGATGACATTGCGGGTCATAATATCCCGCATTTTGATTTTGGAAAGCAGGTAGGGAATTTCGTAGATGCTCAGCGTGGTGGCGGGGGAGGGTGAGGCTTTCAGGAGGTCCAGTTCGGTCACAATCCCCACCAGGTTTCCATGCTTATCCAATACCGGCAGACGCCGGATGCGGTTCTGGCGCATCAACTCCAGCGCTTCCGGCAGGCTGGTGTCCTCCGTCACTGTGATGGGCCGCTTCGTCATCCGTTCTCCAACTAACATGGCATACCTCCTGGTGTAGATGGGGTCACCGGGAGTGTCCCCCCAATGGTCATTTGTGGTAAGTATACCCGATTTGCCTCGCCACGCAAGTATTCCTCCACATAAGCAAAAAGCGATTGGCAGTTTTTCCGGAAGGCTGTATAATGTAGAAGGTACTGTGTTCCCCTTTTTTGATTAACCGCAGGGGGTGGGGACTGTCCACGCCGGACTTTCCGATGGTGGACAGGTGGGTATATGGCAGAGACAATCCGTTATCCCTGGCTTTTTCGGGTTTTCTCCTGGGGCTTGTTGATTACAGGGCTGGTTGCTCTAATCCTCTTCACGCCCCCTATTCCCTCTCAAAACTGGATTCCCCTGGCCGGATTTGCCCTGCTGAGTTTGTTGGTGGACCGGTACGCCATTCTGATGCCAGGGGGTGTTTACCTTTCTCTGGAAACGACGTTTCACCTGGCATGCGCGCTCCTGTTTGGACCTCCCGCAGCTGCCTGGATGGCGGGGACAGCGACCTTTATCAGCGAACAGGCCGTTTTTCGGCGCAGCCTGGATTTCTCCGCGCGCACCGCCGGGATGTACATCTGGATGTGGCTGGCGGGAGGGTGGGTGTATCGGGCAGTAGGAGGGGAAATCCCCCTCGGGAACTTGGATGGGCCCGCTTTGCTGCGCGCGTTTCTGCTTTTCCTCACCGCTACTGCGGTCAATTTTCTCGTGATGTCCATAGATAATGTCCTCCGAGGGCAGCCCCGAAGTGCCCTGATCCACACTTTCCCCAACATTATGGTGATCAAGACCGCTTTTGCGCCCTTTGGAATCGTTGGGGCCCTTGTAGCTTATCGGCTGGGCGTCCCGGCTGCGTTATTTCTTGCGCTGGGATTCCTGCTTGCCATTTACATTTTCTATACCCTGCAGAAGACGTCGGAAACGCTTCGGCACCAGGTAGTGACCCGCCGCTTGCTGAATGACATCGGACAAATCCTGACCTCGTCCCTGGAAATGCAGCCTCTGCTGGAGCGGATTTATGAGGGAATCCGGCAACTGATGGAGGTGGCAGGATTCTGGATCGCGCTCTACGATGAGAAGCGCCAGGAAATTTGTTATGAGTTGCTCTACGATGAAGGAGTCCGGTATCCTCCCGACCGCGTCCCTTACGATCCTTCTCGTTTCCTGGCAGCCTACACCATCCAGCAGGGAATGCCCCTTTTCCTTTCTACCCTGGAAGAGGTGAAACAAATCCCCATCTATCTGGAAACGGTCGGTTCCGGCCGGTTGCCGGAGTCCCTGATCGCCGTGCCGATTTTCTCTAAGGGGAAGGTGTTGGGGGCTATTTCTGTCCAGAGTTACGAACCCCACGCCTACAAGCAGGAGGATCTGGAGACGCTGATGGTGATCGCCCGGCAGGCGGGGATCGCCCTGGAAAACGCGCGTCTGTTTCGCGAGGTAGAGCAGGGGCGGGAGTATCTTCAGACCATCCTGGATAGTGTGGATTACGCAATTCTGATGGTAGACCCCACCGGTCGGATTCAATCGGTTAACCGGGCCGTCCGGGAGATTTTCGGGGTTCGGGCGCAGGAGACAATGGCTGGCCTTCCGATGGAGGAGGCCATCCGCCATCAGGCCATCCGGGAAATTGCGGAACGGATCCGCAGGGGTGAAATCGCAAGCCGCCAGGCTCTCCAGGTAGCTCTCAGTGATGACCGGATGATGGTCGCTCATATCTGTCCGGTTCTTGATGCGTTGGAGAGACAGACGGGGTATGTGATCGCGATGGCGGATGTGACCCCGCTTCATCGGCTGAACCAATTAAAGTCCCAGGTTATCCGGATGGCATCTCACGACCTTCGCAACCCCCTGCAATTGGCCAGTGGGTTTTTCCAGATTCTCCTGGAAGACCTGGGCCCCCTGAAGGAGGAACAGGCTGACCTTGCCCGTCGGGTTCTCCACCATCTGAAGGCGATGGAGCAACTGATAGACGACCTGCTGGAACTGGAACGGGTTGAAACGGTGGAGTACAGAATGGAGCCAGTGGATTTGGGGCATATCGCTCTGCAAGCGGTGGGAGAGCATCGCTGGCGCGCAGAATCCAAGGGGCTTCGTCTCTGGTGTGAGATCGCCCCCAAATTGCCTCCGGTTCTGGGAGACCGTCGGTTGCTGGTTCAGGCGATCTCCAACCTTCTGGATAATGCTGTGAAATATACCCCTCAGGGGGGTGAGATTTTTCTACGGGTCTGGGCGCAGGGTAACGAGGTCCTTCTCACCGTTAAGGACACCGGCATAGGGATTCCCCCCGAAGCGATCCCTCACGTTTTTAAGCAGTTCTATCGGGCCCGACAGCCGGGCACAGAGGAGATTGCTGGGACCGGGCTGGGGCTCAGCCTGGTACAGAGCGTCATTCAGGAGCATCGGGGTCGTGTTTGGGTAGAGAGCGAAGGGGTTCCTGGGAAGGGTTCGCTTTTCGGAATTTCTTTGCCAGCCTTACATTCGCCAGTGGAAGAAAGCCGAGACAACCATAGGGAACGGGAGACCGCCGCTTTGAGTTGTTGAGGTCCCCAGGGCCGATGGGGTTTTCTGGATGTCGTTTTCCGCCGCAGCGATGCTGCAACGGGAAGCGTTTTTCACACCTCACCGCACGGTCGGCTGAAAGCGGAGTTGGAGAGTGCCTCTCCCGAACTGGGCTTTTTGGCTGACGCTTGTCGTGATGATAATAGGCCTGCTCGGAACCCTCCTGCCCGTGATCCCGGGGGTGGAACTGATCTGGCTGGCCGCTCTCGTCTACGCGGCCGCGGGGAAATTCTCCGTGATAGACCCGCTGACCTTCGGAATTCTGACCCTCCTTGGGGCCATCGGACTGACGGTGGAAATCTGGGCCGGGCACATGGGGAGCAAACTGGGCGGTGCCTCCTGGCGCTCGCTGCTGGTGGGCCTCGCCTCGGGAGCGTTGGGGTTCGTCCTGGGTATTTTCCTTTCAGGAATCGGTGCATTCCTCCTGGGAGCGATCGGAGCGCTGGCTGGCGTGTTCCTGGGAGAGTATCTCTTCCAGCGCGATTGGAAACAGGCAGCTCGGGCCGGGGCAGGATGGCTGGCAGGATGCCTGGTCTCCGGCGTCATCCGGTTGGGTATCGGGCTTTTGATGGTTCTCCTCTTCGTCTGGAAGGCCTATCCCCGATAGGTGATGGAAATGAACATGGTTCTCCCCTTTTGCCTCCGATGGCCATCCGCCCCCTGGCTTCGCCGGGCCGTGCAGTTTGGTGCCCTGACCGCGTTTCTGGTTCTGCTGGTGGTGGCCCGACGGGGCGGTGCACCGCCGTCCCTGGCGAACCTCCCGATGCGCCTGGACCCACTGACTGCCCTGGCCCACGCCCTGGCCGCGCGTATTTTGTTACCCGCTTCGGCCCTGGCCCTGTTGACCCTGGCGCTGACACTCCTCTTGGGGCGGGCCTGGTGCGGGTGGCTTTGCCCCCTGGGAACCCTGCTGGACCTGGTCCCTTCATCCCGCCCCACTACCCGGCCGGTCCTTCCGGAGACGTGGCGTCGGGTCAAGCACTTCCTCTGGTTAGCCCTGGTGATCGCCGCGCTGCTGGGCAACCTGACCCTGCTGGTGCTGGACCCCCTCACGCTCCTGATTCGCACCTTCGGGGCTGCCCTGTGGCCTGCGCTGGAGCGGATAGTCACAGCGACGGAAGTGGCTGCCTATACACTCCCACCCCTGCGTCCGGTGGTGGGTGAGTTGGATCGTCTCCTGCGCCCGGCGGTCTTCCCTGTGGAGGCTCCTCCCTACCGCACTCCCGTCCTCTACGCGCTGACCCTGACGGCCGTCCTGTCCCTCAACGCGCTGGCCCCCCGGTTCTGGTGCCGGTATCTTTGCCCGCTGGGGGGATTGCTGGGGGTGGTGAGCAAAGTCGCCCTGGTCCGCCGGGAGGTCACGTCTGCCTGCACGCGCTGCGGCGCCTGCGCACGGGTCTGTCCCACCGGGACGATTCACCCCGACCGGGACTTCGCCAGCGACCCGGCGGAATGCACAATGTGCCTGGAGTGCCTGGAGGCCTGTCCATACGATGCTATCCGCTTCCCGGTCCGCCCGACCCTGGCGTCGTGGGAGACCTATGACCCGAACCGGCGGACGGCCCTGACAGCGCTGGGAGTGGCAGTGGCGGGCGTCGCCCTCTTCCGAAGCAGCCGCGCGACTCGTGTCCCCCTGATCCGTCCGCCGGGCGCGCGGGAGAACGACCTGGAGGCTAAATGCATCCGCTGCGGGCTCTGCGTCCGGTCCTGCCCGACGGGCGCGATTCAGCCTGCGCTTCTGGAGGGCGGGCTGGAGTCCCTCTGGACCCCGGTGGTGATCCCCCGCCTGGGCTACTGCGACTATTCCTGCAACGCCTGCGGGCAGGTCTGTCCGGTGGAAGCGATCCCCCCGCTCTCGCTGGAGGAGAAGCGGCGGGCTGTGCTGGGACGGGCCTACGTGGACCGCAATCGCTGCATCCCCTGGGCCGACCACCGGCCGTGTATCGTCTGCGAGGAGATGTGTCCGGTGCCGGAAAAGGCCATCATCCTGGAGGAGGTCACGGTGGCGGACGCGGCAGGCCAGCCGGTGACGGTGCAGCGGCCACACGTGGTGGAGAAACGGTGCATCGGCTGCGGTATCTGTGAGTACAAGTGCCCAGTAAGCGGCGAGGCCGCTATCCGGGTCTTCGGGATTGCTGTTGATGAACGCAGATAAACGCAGATTCCCCTTTCTCCTCTCTTTGCCGGGGCCCTTTGCGCCGGGTTTCAGCCTTCGCCCACACCTTCAAAGAAGTGCGCGATGGCTCGTCGCAGGAAGGCCTCGTCCAGCGCTCCCAACGGCGAAGGAGTCTCCAGAATGCGGCGGGGGATGCGCAGCCGGGCCGGGTCAAACCCCTCCCGGACTTTGAAGGCGTGCTTGCGGGCCAGAGTCCCTGCGCCCAGCCGGGCCAGGTCGTCGGCGGAACGGGGCATCCCGGCAGCCATCAGCGTCCGCTGGACGATTTCCGGCGTGTAGACCCCGCGCGCGAAGAAGCAGACAACCAGGCTCGCCAGGACCTGCCGCCATCTCTCCTCCTCCAGCAGCGCCTCCGCCACACCCTCCGGCGTCAGCGTTTCCCCTTTCGCTGCCGCGCGCTGGTCCAGGCTGTATCCGGCGCTGTCCAGGTGGCTATGCCGCGCGCCCGTCAGATAGGTCAGGTGACAGGCCGGGCCAGTGTGGTAGCCGGGCATCTCGTTGCCGCCGAAGGCCAGCGCGAAGTCCGCGCCGCCCCAGACCGACGCGGCGTGCTCCACCCCTCGCCCCAGAGCGCGGTAAAAGTCGTTGGGCGGGTCCACGATGCGCCCGACCGCCTGGATGTACGTCCTCCAATCTCCCCAGGCCAGGGCTAAGCCGTCCGTCTCCTTCAGAGAAATGAGCCCCCGCTCCAGGGCCTCCGTTGCCCAGGCCAGGGTAACCCCCGCGCTCATCACGTCCAGTCCCACTGCCTCCACCTCGTCCAACAGCTGCAGCATCCCGGCGACGTCGGCGATCCCCAGCATAGAGCCGACGGCGTAGATGGGTTCGTGGTCGTACCCCATCATCACCGTCTTGTAGAAATACGGGTCGTTGGGGTAGGGAATGCGCAGCGCGGCCAGATGGATACAGGCAACGGGACAGTGGGCGCAGGCGACCCGACGGCCCAGGTAGTTCCGGGCCAGGTTCTCCCCGGAGATAGCCTCCGCCCCTTCAAATCGGCCCGACCGGAGGTTGCGGGTGGGGAGCGCGCCGATGCTTTCCAGCGGCAGGACGTTCATCGCGGTGCCCAGTTCGTGGTACTTCTGCATCAAGGGAGACTCCGTCGCGGCCCTGAAGACCGCGTCGTAGGTTTCCCGGTAGGCCTTCCGCTCCGCGACGGGGAGCGCGCGCCGGCCGGAGACGACCAGCGCCTTCAGTTTTTTGCTCCCGAAGACCGCGCCCAACCCCAGCCGTCCGAAGTGGCGGTAGGTCTCAGTGACGACACAGGCGTACGTTACACCCTGTTCCCCAGCCCGACCAATGCGCAGAATAGTGCGGACTCCTGCCCCGCGCTCCCGCTCCCGGATGACCCGCCCGACGGTCGCGCTGGAGCGCAGTCCCCAGAGCGCTGAAGCGTCCCGAAAATAGACGTTTTCGCCCTCCACGACGACGTAGACGGGGGTGGGGCTGGCGCCCCGCAGGACAATCGCACCATATCCGGCCATCCGAATGGCGATAGCGGAACGGCCTCCAGCGTGGCTCTCGCCCAGGTTCCCAGTATGGGGGGACTTAAACATTGCCACCGTTTTGGAGGCCATCGGGAAAAGGCCGACCAGAGGGCCCACGGCAAAGATGATGGGGTTCTCCGGCCCCAGAGGGTCGGCGCCGGGTGGGCATTCCTCCTCCAGCAGGCGGACGGCGACGCCCGCGCCGCCCAGGCCCTCCTCAAAGAGATCAAGTCGGTCTTCCACCCAGAAGCGGCGGCGGGAGAGGTCTATGTAGAGAATCCGACGAAGGAGATCGTTGGGGAGCATAGGAGCCTCCTTACCTCAACTCTCCCCCCGACCCTCTCCCCTCTCCTGACCTTCGGTCAGAAGAGGAGAGGGGGTGGCCCGAAGGGCCGGGGAAGAAGGGAGGTCCTCCAGCGCCAGGACTTCGTAGGGGCAGTAGCGGGCGCAATAGCCGCAGTAGACGCAAATTTGGGGCTTGTTCTGGGCTGCGTCCCAGAAGATAGCGCCGAAAGGGCAGGCCTCGGCGCAGTTGCGGCAGCCGATGCAGAGTTCGGCCCGCAGGCGGACTCCGCCGGGAGGCCGGGGGATGAGCGCATCCGTTGGGCAGACCCGCGCGCAGGGCGGGTCGGGACAGGCCCGGCAGACCACAACCACAAAGCCGCGCCGGATCCCTCCGGCGGAGCGGACGCCGATACAGGCGCCTGCCAGGCCGCCTTCTCCCAACCGCCTTGCGCAGGCAAACATACAGGATTGACAGCCCACACAGCGGTCTACGTCCACAACCGAAAGCCGTTTCGCCATAGCTTACTCCCTCTGTGCCCTGCGACCCTGCGACCTGTACCCTGCACCGTGTGCCCTGTTCTCTTTCACACGTCCAGATTCTGCACTTCCCTTGCGTGGGTCTGGATGAAGCGGCGGCGGGGGAGCACCGCGTCGCCCATCAGCATAGAGAAGATCCGGTCGGCCTCGGCCGCGTCCTCCACCGTCACCTGCAGGAGCGTCCGCCGGGAGGGGTCCATCGTTGTCTCCCACAACTGCTCCGGGTTCATCTCCCCCAGCCCCTTGTAGCGCTGGATAGTGACCTTCTCTCCTTCCAGTTTCTTTAGAATTTGTTCCTTCTCCGCCTCCGAGTAGGCATAGAAGACCTGTTTGGACGTGGCAATGCGGTACAGCGGCGGCTGGGCGATGTAGAGATGGCCGTTCTCAATTAGGGGCTGCATATAGCGGTAAAAGAAGGTGAGCAGGAGCGTGCGGATATGGGCTCCGTCCACATCGGCATCCGTATTATGGCAGCACAGGCCGCCCAGGCCGCAGATGAAATTCTCGTCTCCCTCCACGGAGAAATCGTACACCTTTCCACAGGTCGCTGGCACTTCCCGGACGGCTCGGACGGGCAATCCGATCAGGTCTGTGCCGATGGCCGTAGCATATTGGGCCTTGTTTCTGTTGCGAGAAGACTTTGTTTTTTCAGCCAGCCGGTTTGCCAGGTGGTGGTCAGCCCAGACGGGGCGCAGCCGTTCCAAGTCTTCCTTCGCTGTAACGGAAAGGAGATACGCCGGATGGCGCTGGGTGACCGGTTTATCTCTCACCACTCCGCTGGACCGACCACTGGGCATATGGACGGAGAGGGATGCCAGAACCTGGTGGGCCTGCAGGAGGTACATCAACTGGCTGGCCAGTTCTGGGGAGACGGTGGACATTGCAATGCCGTTGCGGTTTACAGTCCCATCTCCCAGAAAGTATCCCCGCAGGAAGGCCTGTTGCAGTTCAGGGGTGACATTAAAGACCAGGTCGGGGATCCGCTTCGTTGTAGCGTCTATCTCGTTCCGACCGAAGAGACAGCGGAAAGCCAGGACGACAACGCGGTTGAGGATGCGCAGTTCGGAGACTCGCCCTTCAGAGTGGTAGAGCCGGGGCTCAACTCCGAACACTTCCCGGATGGCTTGGACGAGTTTATCCATCAGGCTCTGGTTGTTTTTCCTCAGGACCAGGCGGATACCGCGGCGGCTGAAACTCCCCTCGGCGACAAAGAAGCCCAGCAGGAACATAAGGGCTTCGTTGACCGGAATATACCGCGGAACCGCCCGATCGGCGTAGTGGAGCGACGTGAGTTCCAGAGGGTGGCCATCCAGCAGGGCCAGGTCATGCGGCGCAAGTTCTTTTAGAGGCAAATGCGGCTGCATTCGGTTGGTCGGGGCTCCCCGATATGGGGTTTCCCAGATGCGATCCAGTTGAGAGCCCACGACCCGATACTGGCCTTCTATTTCGTCCTTCTCAATGCCCAGCAGGGAAAGGTAGCGCTCAAAATGACTCAGCGTGGGCCGGGAAGTGCCTTTTTCCCAGGCATAGAAAGTGGCCGACTGATGGATTCCAAGAGAAGAGCAGATTTCCCGCTGGCTTAATCCCAGTTCCCGCCGTCGGGCAGCCATTCGGGCTCGGAGGGATTCCCCGATTTCAACACGGGCCTCCACCCACTGAGGCTGGTCAGCGTATTCCTTGAGAGCGCGCGCTTTCAGCAGTTCCTCCACGCCCTTTCCCCGCAGGATGATTTCTATATCCTCGGCGTGTTCCGGATGCTCCAGGAACAGACGGAGCAGGTCCAGGCGCTGCGGCGACTCAGCGGCGTAGAGTGGAAGTCGGCGAGGTGCCACAACAAGGTCGCCAGGGCAGACGCGATCCCCTCGCTCCAGTACCATGCGGCCATCCCGATAGACGTAGACGCTGTGGGAGGCCGTAACACGCACCCGACGGCCGTATACCGTCTCAATCTCGTACAGGGGCTCATCTACCGGATGGGAGACGACAGCCTTCAGGGGGCGAAAGCGAACCTCTCCGCTCTCAGGATCAAAACAGAGAACCTGGTAGCCCTTGGTCTCCTCCAGCGTCTCTATAAACGGTCCGATGCGGACGCACTGGATTTCGCCCTGGGGAGTGCGCACAAAGGTCATTTCGTCGCCGTCCACGCTCATCAGGATGACCTTGCCATAGCGCAGATTTTCCAGATTAAACTGGTCTCCGATCCCTGTCCCCAGGGCGGAGATGAGGGCCTGGATCTCCTTGCTGGAGAGGACCTTGTTGATACTGGCCCGTTCGGTATTGAGAATCTTGCCCCGCAGGGGGAGGATAGCCTGGAAGTGGCGGTCCCGGCCCTGTTTGGCGCTCCCACCGGCGCTATCCCCCTCCACAATGAAGAGTTCCGTCCGCTTCGGGTCCCGCTCCGAGCAATCGGCCAGTTTGCCCGGAAGCGTGGTGCTCTCCAGGACGGATTTACGGATGACAAGGTCCCGCGCCTGGCGGGCCGCCGCCCGGGCGCGGGAGGAGGTCAGGCACTTCTCCACAATCTTCCGGGCCGACGTCGGGTCCCGCTCCAGGAACTCCATAAACGCCTCGGCGACCACCGACTCCACGATGGCCTTCACCTCGGCGTTCATCAGTTTGACCTTCGTCTGGGACTCAAACTGGGGGTCGGGGTGTTTGATGCTGACGACGGCCGTCAGTCCCTCCCGGACGTCGTCTCCGGAGAAGTTGGGGTCTTTCTCTTTCAGCAGGCCGGCCTTGCGGGCGTAGTCGTTGATAGTCCGGGTCAGGGCGGCCCGGAGCCCTGTCAGATGGGTCCCGCCGTCCACCGTATGGATGGTGTTGGCGAAGGGATAGACGGACTCGGTATAGGAGTCGGTGTACTGGATAGCGACCTCCACCCCGATGCCGTCCACTTCCTTCTGCACGTAGACGGGCGGATGGAGGGGGGTGCGGTTTCGGTTCAGGTAGCGGACAAAAGAGAGAACGCCGCCCTCAAAGTAGAAGGTCATCCGGCGGGGGAAATCGTCGGGCCGTTCGTCTATCAGCCGGATGGTGACCCCACGGGTGACAAAGGCCATCTCCCGGAAGCGCTGGGCCAGGGTCTCAAACTGATAGTCCACATCCTTGAAGATAGTCGGATCAAAGCGAAAGGTGACCGTCGTCCCTCGCCGGTCTGTTTTGCCCAGGACCTCCACCGGGGTGACCGGAACTCCCCGTTCATAGCGCTGGCGGTAGCGGAGGCCATCGCGGGGGTTATCCACCACGACCTCCAGCCACTCGGAGAGGGCGTTGACGGCAGAGACGCCGACGCCGTGGAGGCCGCCGGAGACTTTGTAGCCCCCACCGCCGAACTTCGCTCCTGCGTGGAGAGTGGTCATGACCAGTTGGAGAGTGGAGATTTTCTTCTCCGGGTGGGGCGCGGTGGGGATGCCCCGCCCGTTATCCCGGACAGTGACGCTCCGATCTTTATGGATGATGACCTCAATCTCGTCGCAGGCGCCAGCCAGCGCCTCATCTATGGAGTTATCCACGACTTCGTAGACCAGATGGTGGAGGCCACGCAGGTCTGTCCCACCGACATACATCCCTGGCCGTCGGCGGACGGCCTCCAGCCCCTCCAGCACCTGGACGTCGGCAGCGTCGTAGGCAGGAACCGGGAGCTCCTCTTTTCGTGCCATTTCCTTTGCCTTTTTCTCCCCAGAATCCGATAAAAGTCTGTTTGAAAATGCAGGTTCTCCGAAGATCTACGGCGCTGTAGTGTAGGCCGTCTACAGACAACGCAGGCCACCAGGCCTGCAACACAGGCCGCCAGGCCTGGTAACGCAGGCCACCAGGCCTGTAGGCCACCAGGCCTGCAACGCGCACAGGCTGACAGCCTGCGCATACAGGCTAACAGCCTGCGCTGCAGGTAACGCAGGCCACCAGGCCTGGTAACGCAGGCCACCAGGCCTGTAACGCAGGCCACCAGGCCTGTAACGCAGGCCACCAGGCCTGCAACACAGGCCGCCGGGCCCGTAACGCAGGCCACCAGGCCTGCAACGCAGGCCGCCAGGCCTGGTAACG
>JANXAH010000036.1 GCA_025062415.1 Anaerolineae bacterium
TGACGCATTTCTCACAGGTCGGCACAGGCCGACCGTTGGCCGAAGGCCCAGACAGGCCGACTTCCAGTCGGCGCTGATTGGAAATCAGCCTCCCTGGGCACTTTCACACCGAGCGTCAACCTTCGCTGACGCGTTTCCCACAGGTCGGCACAGGCCGACCGTTGGCCGAAGGCCCAGACAGGCCGACTTCCAGTCGGCGCTGATTGGAAATCAGCCTCCCTGGGCACTTTCACACCGAGCGTCAACCTTCGTTGACGCATTTCTCACAGGTCGGCGCAGGCCGACCGTTGGCCGAAGGCCAAAGCAGGCCGACTTCCAGTCGGCGCTGATTGGAAATCAGCCTTTCTTTGGCGCTCTTGCGCCAGGCGTCAACCTTCGTTGACGCGTTTCCCACAGGTCGGCACAGGCCGACCGTTGGCCGAAGGCCAAAGCAGGCCGACTTCAGTCGGCGCTGATTGGAAATCAGCCTTTCTTTGGCGCTCTTGCGCCGGGCGTCAACCTTCGTTGAAGCGTTTCTCACAGGTCGGCACAGGCCGACCATTGGCCGAAGGCCAAAGCAGGCCGACTTCCAGTCGGCGCTGATTGGAAATCAGCCTCCCTGGGCACTTTCACACCGAGCGTCAACCTTCGTTGACGCATTTCTCACAGGTCGGCGCAGGCCGACCGTTGGCCGAAGGCCCAGACAGGCCGACTTCCAGTCCGCGCTGATTGGAAATCAGCCTTTCTTTGGCGCTCTTGCGCCGTGCGTCAGCCTTCGTTGACGCGTTTCCCACAGGTCGGCGCAGGCCGACCGTTGGCCGAAGGCCAAGGCAGGCCGACTTCCAGTCGGCGCTGATTGGAAATCAGCCTTGCCTGGCACTTCGCGCCGAGTGTTGGTCTCCACCGACACTCCTTTCAGGTCGGCGCAGGCCGACCGCTGGCCGAAGGCCAAAGCAGGCCGACTTCCAGTCGGCGCCATTGGGTAATCGGAGGGGAGGAGAAGGGGGGAAAGGAGGGTTTTGAGGGGCGACTTCACCGCCCCCAAAACTTAAATTTTCAAAGTTCATCAGCGCGACGCCCCAGGTCCCCGGAAAGCCCGAATCTTTAGACCTACTCTGAGATACGGGTAAAGTCAGGAAAAGCATTTGGTTGACAGTTTCCTCCCTTTAGACTACAATACTTCCCAACTTCCGACAGTTTGCAAAAACTTCCAGAGCGGACCGGGCAACGCGCAGACCGGCATTTTCGGGCCGAAGTCGGATTCCAGGGCCCTGTTGCGCGCCTCTCTGCGGGAGTACAGGATCTCCCGGCTTCCCGCAAATCTGACCTTTTTGGGGGGAGAAGAAGCGATGAAAAAGTGGACCAGTGACGAAGTTCGGCAGAGTTTCCTGGATTTCTTCGCCGAGCGGGGGCACACCATCGTCCCCAGCGCCAGCCTGGTGCCCCACGACGACCCCAGCCTACTCTTCACCAATGCGGGGATGAACCAGTTCAAGGACGTCTTCCTGGGCATCGGGACCCGCCCGTACAAGCGGGCCGCCGATACCCAGAAATGTTTGCGCGTCTCCGGCAAACACGCCGACCTGGAGGACGTGGGCCGGGATACCTACCATCACACCTTCTTTGAAATGCTGGGCAACTGGTCCTTCGGCGACTACTACAAAAAAGAGGCCATTGCCTGGGCCTGGGAACTGCTGACGAAGGTGTGGGGGCTGCCCAAAGAGCGCCTCTGGGCCACCTGCTTTGAGGACGACCTGGGAGACCTTCCCCGCGACGACGAGGCCGCTCACTACTGGCGCACGGAAACCGACATAGACCCTTCCCACATCCTCTTCTTTGGCCGCAAGGACAACTTCTGGGAGATGGGCGACACAGGCCCCTGTGGCCCCTGCAGCGAGATCCACTACGACCGGGGGCCGGAGTTCTGTTCCAAAAAGGACGACCCCACCCATGTCTGCGGCGTCAACCAGGATTGCGGCCGGTTCCTGGAAATCTGGAACCTCGTCTTCATTCAGTACAACCGGAAAGAGGACGGGACTCTGGAGCCCCTTCCCGCCAAACACGTGGATACCGGTGCTGGCCTGGAACGGATCGTCGCCATCCTGCAGGGCGTGGATTCCAATTACAAGACCGACCTTTTCACCCCGATTATGGACCGGGTCCAGCAACTCCTGGGCCATACCGACGAGGAACGGGAAAAGCACATCGTCGGCTACCGGGTTATCGCCGACCACGCCCGCGCGGTCACTTTTCTGATCGGGGACGGCGTCCTTCCGGGCAACGAGGGCCGGGGCTACGTCCTGCGGATGATCCTTCGCCGGGCCGTCCGCTTCGGACGGAAGATCGGCTTCACCCAGCCCTTTATGGACGAGGTCGCCAAAGTCGTCATAGACCGGATGAGCCACGTCTTCCCCGAACTGGAGAAACGGCGGGAGTTTATCCTCACCACCATCCGGCAGGAGGAACGCCGCTTCCTGAAGACGCTGGACGCCGGGTTGGCCCGGCTGGATGAAGTCATCGCCGAGGTGAAGAAGCGGGGCGAAACCGTCATCCCTGGTCGGGAGGCCTTCCGCCTCTACGACACCTTCGGCCTGGCCCTGGAGATCGTCAAAGACGTGGCCGAGGAACACGGGCTGACGGTGGACGAAGAGGGATTCCACGTGGCGATGGAGGAACAGCGGGCGCGCGCTCGCGCCGCCGAGATGTTTGAGGAAATAGACGAAGAGAGCCTCCGCGTCTACCGGGACCTGATGGATGCCATCCAGAAGAAGGGGCTCCTGGGTCCGGAAGGTGTGGAGTATGACCCCTACACCACCACCGAGGTAGAAACGAAGGTCGTCGGCATCCTGCGGGACGGTAAATCGGTCCAATCCGCCCGGCCCGGCGATAAAGTGGAGGTTGTCCTGGCCAAGACCTGCTTCTATGTGGAGTCCGGCGGCCAGGTCTCCGATACGGGTGCCATCGCGGCCTTCGCCGACGAAGCCGCGGAGGAAGTCATCTGGGAAATTGAGGTGAGCGACGTCCGGCGCCCCATCCCCGGCCTGATCGTCCACGTCGGCGAGGTGGTGGAAGGTACCCCGCGCGTTGGCGATAGTGCGTGGGCACTGGTGGACTACGAGCGGCGGATGGACATCGCCCGTAACCACACCGCTACCCACCTGCTCCATCGGGAACTGCGGAACCTGCTGGGCGAACACGTGGCTCAGGCCGGTTCCCTCGTCGCTCCCGACCGGCTCCGCTTTGACTTTACTCACCCCAACATCCTGACCCAGGACGAGATAGACCGCGTTGTCCGGGCGGTGAACGAGGCCATCCTCGCCAACTACCCGGTAACCTGGGAGTATATGTCCTACCGGGAAGCCCTGGAGCAGGACGTCATCGCTCTCTTTGAGGAGAAATACGGGGATACGGTCCGGGTGTTGACCATCGGCTGGCCCGATGAGCCCTACAGCCGGGAACTCTGTGGCGGCACCCACGTGGAGCAGACGGCGGACATCGGTTCCTTCTACATCGTCTCCGAGCAGGGCATCGGCGCGGGGGTCCGGCGGATTGAGGCAGTCACCGGCCGCGGCGCAGTGGAGTGGGTCCAGCGTCAACTCCGATCCCTGGAGGGAACGGCGGCCCATCTCCTCTGCGCGCCGGAGGAGGTGAACCGGAAGGTCCTGGAGGTCCTGGACGAACTCCAGTCGGCCAAAAAGGAGATCGCGCGGCTTCAGCGGCATCTGGCCCGCTATCAGTTTGAACGGCTGCTGGAGCGGGTCCAGGAGATAGGGGGCATCCCGGTTCTGGCTGCGCGGGTGGACGTCCCCGATATGGATATGCTGCGGGAGATCACCGACTGGTATCGGGATCGGGTGAAGTCGGGCGTCGTCGTCCTGGGGACCGTTCTGGAGGGCCGCCCGTCCTTCGTTGCCGCGGTAACCCCCGATCTGGTCGGGCGGGGCCTGGACGCAGTCCGACTGGTGCGGGGCGTAGCGGAGGTTGTAGGCGGAGGCGGCGGTGGCCGCCCGACAATGGCCCAGGCTGGCGGCAAGGACGCCCGTCGCCTGGAGGAAGCTCTCCGGCGGGTCCCGCAGTTGGTCCGGGAGGCGTTGGAAGAAGGGTAAAACCACTGGGGTAAAATTTCGTAGCGTTACGTTTGACGAAGCGGGGTTTGACAAATAAGTGAGTTGAGCCTGGCAACAGGTGACCCGAGTTATCTCCCTTCAACCCGAAGATGACCTGGCCGTTCTGCGCTACCGGCTTCGCCAGGCGCGGGACGGACGGGTAGTGATTGTCCTTCCCTGGGACACCCGGCTCTTCTCCCGGCCGCTGGATGGGGAACTGGTACGGCGGGAGGCAGAGCGGCTGGGCCTGGAAGTCGCCGTCGTTTCCGAAGACCCGGACCGGCGGGCCTATGTCCGCTGGCTGGGGCTTCCGGCCTTTTCCTCGGTCGCCGAGGCGGAGGCGGCGCGGGAATGGCCCTGGCCGGAGCGGGAATCGCCGGAGCCACCGCGCCGTGCCTGGTGGGAGGAGGAAATCCCCCTTCGGCCCCCACCCGCCCGCCCTCTTCCCCCGTGGGCCCAGAACGTCCGGCTGGGCATGCGGGCAGCCGTTTTCCTGGCGACCCTGCTGGTGCTTCTGGCCTTTGCTTACGCAGTGGTCCCCCAGGCAACCATCGTGCTGGTTCCTGTCGGGCAGACCTTGCGAGCGGAGGTCACCGTCTCGGCGGGGCTGGACTTCTCCAATGTGGACCCTGTCCGGGGGCTCATCCCGGCCCGCCGGGTGGGGGACTACTTCTCCGGCTACCTGGAGGTGGAGACGACGGGCACCGCCGCTTACGAGGCCGGAAAGGCCAGAGGGACGGTGCTCTTTTCCAACCTGCTGGCCCAGGAGGTCCGTGTCCCTGTGGGGACAGTCGTCCGGACCTCATCGGGGAGTTTTCCCGTCCGGTTCGCCACGACGCAGGAGATCGTTGTCCCGCCTTTCGGGCAGGCTCCGGCGCCCATAGAGGCCCTGGAGGAGGGGCCTGCGGGCAACGTCCCGGCAGGCCACATCAATCAGGTAGAGGGCATCATCGGCACGGCGCTGCGGGTCATCAACCCGGAGTCCACCTCCGGCGGTGGTCTTCAGGAAGTGCGCGCGGTCTCTCAGGAGGATATGGACCGGGCCCGTGCGCAGTTGCGGGCCCAACTCCTGGAGGAGGCCTACCAGGGCCTGCAGAAGTACCTGGAGCCGACGGAAGTTCTCTTCCGCCAGTCTCTGGAAATCCAGGCCGCTGAGGTCACCTTCAACCGTTTCCTCTACGAGCGGGCCGATACAGTCGGCGTGCAGATGAAACTCCTCATCACCGGTATGGCGGTAGACCGGGGGAACGCCCAGGTGGTCGCCTATCGGGCGTTGAGCGACCGGTTGCCGCACGGGCACGCGCTGGTGGATGCCGACTTTGAGTTGCACGAGCCGGAGGCCGGGCCCCAGAACGGCATTCTCTCCTTCAAGGTCTCTGCGATAGGGTCCACGGCGGCGGTGATTGACCCGGAGGCGGTTCGGAAGGCCGTGCGGGGTCGGTCTGTCCGGCAGGCGACGGCCCTGCTGGCGGAGGAGTTTCCGCTGGCGGAATCGCCCCGGATAGAGGTCTGGCCCCGATGGTTGGGGCGGCTCCCGCTGTTGCCGTTGCGGATCGGAGTGGTCGTTCAGCCGGAAGCGAAAAAATGAACACCTGCCCAGTTTGTGGGGACTTCGTTCAGCAGAATCTGGGGGCTCATCTCCGTCTGAAGCATGGAGAGGAGGCCTTTCGTTCTGCGGTCCTGAAAGCTAAGGCCGCCGGAATGCCCGACGCGGAGATCGGAGCCGTATTTGGCATTTCGTTTCGTCACCTGGAGCAACTGATCACAGAAACCTACGGCGTGAACGTTTCTTCGCTGGGTCGCCCCCGCAAAAAAATTCGGGCCTGGGCACCCTCTCAGTTTCGTGAGGAAACAACCACTGTTTGGAGTTTCAAGAAACGGGGCGACTGGGCAACTCATGACGGGCGTTACCGGGGGAACTGGTCTCCGTATATCCCGCGCAATGTGATTCTGAAATATTCCCGTCCGGGTGACCTCGTTCTGGATTACTTTGTCGGCGGAGGAACGACGGCGGTAGAGGCTAAACTGCTGGGGCGGCGCTGCATCGCGATAGACATCAACCCCCAGGCAATCCGAATGACCCAGGAAAACCTGTCCTTCCAGCCGCCCCAGATACTGGATGGTGGGCCGATCTACGAGCCAGAAACCCGCGTTGGGGATGCCCGCGACCTCTCGTTTATTGAACCGGAAAGTGTGGACCTGATCTGCGCCCACCCGCCTTATGCCGGAATCGTGCGATACAGCGCACAGGTGGAAGGCGACCTGTCGTCTCTTCCCATTCCCCAGTTTCTGGAAGAGATGGGAAAGGTGGCGCGGGAGAGTTGGCGTGTCTTGAAACCCGGAGGAAAATGTGTGCTTCTTGTCGGGGACAGCCGGCGATCTCGCTACATATTGCCGATCGGATTTCAGTTGATCCGGGTGTTTCTCAACGCGGGTTTTCTCTTAAGGGAACTGGTGATCAAACGACAGCACAACTGCAAAACGACGGGCTTCTGGTATGCCCGCAGTCTTAACTACAACTTTCTGCTGCTGGCGCACGAGTATCTCCCAGTATTTGAAAAGCCTGCTGAAGGCGTCGCTCAAAGGGATCTCCCGTCCTTCTGTGCCGCCTCCTGGGAACTACGCCAGGAGAGAGTCCCCCCGGAAAAAGAAAAAGGCGCCGATCTGGAGACTTCCTCGGTGTGGATCTTTCCCGCCCATCTGTGCGAATCTGAGACGGTTCGGAACCTGGTGAATCGTTTTGGGGCCGAAGGAACCAGTTGGGCCAGGATACATTTCTCTCCTTGTCCCTCTGGGGAGGCGGTGTCCCTAAGCGATGGGGAGAGCGCAAGCGGCGGCCCCTTTTCACTGGTGTATGTCTACGGGGCTTCGGGGGGTACTTCTTCGCGCTCCTGTCTCCGGGCCTTTTTAGAGATGGTAGATCGGGTCGCCGAATATTGTCATCGCTGGCTTCTGCCGGGTGGCTTTCTGGCAATTGAAGCGGAAGACCAGCGGGATGAAGGGCTGCTCCTGCCAGTGGGATTGTTCGTGGTGGAACGTCTGAATCGCTTTGCGCACCTTCGCCTGAAGGAGATCGTTATCGTAGTCCCGGAAGGTCTGAACGTTTCAGATGAACTACAGGCTGGTCCGCAAACACCCTTGCGGATCGCTCACCGCTACCTACTCGCTTTCCACAGAGAAGATCAACCAAGATGCGTATCCTGGCTTTAGACGTCGGAGACCGCCGGATCGGCATCGCCATCAGCGACCCGACCGGGCTCATTGCCCGACCGCTGCGGGTGCTGGAGCGACGCTCCAAAAAAGAGGACTTTGCCACTATCGCGGCGCTCGTTGCCGAATATGGGGTGGAACGCGTTGTCGTCGGGCGGCCATTGACCCCGAAGGGCCAGGTGGGCCAGCAGGCACGGCGGGTGGAAGGATACGCTCAGGCCCTGGCGGAGGCCCTTCCCGTCCCGGTGGAACTCTGGGACGAACGGTACACCACCGTCGCGGCGGAGGAAATTCTGCGGGAAACCCGAAAACCCTCGGCCCGGCGGGAGAGAAGAGAGGTGGATGCCCTCGCGGCGGCGGTTCTGCTGCAGGACTATCTCTCCGCCTGCG
>JANXAH010000122.1 GCA_025062415.1 Anaerolineae bacterium
GGGGTGAGGTTTCCGCTTCCGACGGTAGCCTTTTGTGGGTGGGAAACCTCCTCATTCCCCTACTCCCCTTCTTCCCCGAAGCGGGGGAGAAGGGGGAACAGATTTCCCCTCCCCTCGCCCTTTTGTGGGAGAGGGGAGGGGCCGGGGGTGGGGTGAGGGCCAGGCCCTTGTGGGCATTGGGGGATTCGGACTGGCAACTCTGCGCTGGTGGGCAGGCCCGGTGACCCTGGGTCGTAACGCCCTGTCGGGCATTGGGGGTTTTGGACTTTATTCAGTTTCTTCTTTTTCCCCTGATTCTGCTTTTTCTCCGTCTTAATGCCCTGTCGGGCATTGGGGGGTTTTGGACCAATGGCTCTGGTCCTGGCTGTGGTCTCGGTCCGGCGCCGGTCTTAATGCCCTGTCGGGCATTGGGGGGTTTTGGACCTGGAGCGCGTGGCGGAAGCGCTCTGCCCCGATGCCGTGGAGTCTTAATGCCCTGTCGGGCATTGGGGGGTTTTGGACCCATCCTCTCCGGCCAGCCTTCCCTGGCCATCCAGGAAGTCTTAATGCCCTGTCGGGCATTGGGGGGTTTTGGACCCTGCCAAATCCCCTGGGAATTCCACGCTGTTAAAGAGTTCCTCCGCCTTTCTACACCCTCATTTTACCCCACTTTCCCGATTTGTCAAGGCCCGCTCTGGGCCTCCTATTCCACCTTAAGATTTTCTGCGAACACCCCCCTCCGGAACCCCCAAAAATTGGGCCACGCGAAGGGGGGTGTTCGCAACGGCGCCCATACCCCCCAACGGGCGCCCACCGCTGGCCCGGGGGAGGTCGCCACCCCCTCAGCCACCACCCCCGGGCCAGCATTCCCCCTCGTCTTCAATTGTTAAGGTGCCAACTATCACCGGCCATCCCGCCATTCCTTCATTCCGTCATTCCCCATTCCGCCATTCCCCCATTCTGTCATTCTGTCATTCTGTCATTCTGTCATTCTGTCATTCCGTCATTCCATCATTCCGCCATTCCGTCATTTCTTCCGCGCTTGCCCCATCCCCGTCGTCGTCTGATATCCCACTCCGGCGTAGAAGGCGTAGTCCGTCAGCGCGTGGAGTACGCCCACCCAGTATGGATCGGCCCGGAGAATGGCGTAGCGGCAACGGCCCACGAAGCCGATCTGCACACCGTCGCCCTTCCCCGGTACCGCACGGGTGGAGAGTTCGTATCGGCTGATGGCCAGGCATTCCTGGGCGAACCGCCGCACCTCCGGCGAGATCGCCACAGGTGAGAAATCATTCCACTTTTCTACCAGGCTTCCGTAGACCAGATCGGGCAGGGGCAGGGGCACGTTCTGCCCCCCGGAGCGGAATGCCGTTGGAGAGAGGAACTCCAGTTCCAGGTGACGGGGCATTGGCCCCTCCGCCGGAAGCGATTTCCGCAGCAGCGCCGGATACGTTGTCTGGCCGGCCCAGGGGTGGACGGTCGGGTCCAGCGTCGCCCCTCGGACGACCAGCCGGACCCCCTCCATTTCCACAAGTGGAGGCGGGGCCTCAGCCCAGCGGATCAGATGTTCCGAGACCTCCGCCGTCAGTCCCGTGTAGCGCAGGAAGAGGGGGAAACCTGGGGCAACCACAGAAACGGGGGCCCCGTTGACCCGTTCCACGTGTGCCCCTATCAGCGACGAGCACGTGAAGGGCCGCCGTTCGTCCGGCGCGTGCAATCGCTCCGCCAGGCCAGCATCCTGAGAGGCTATCCACTTCAGAAACACCGCGTGGCTGGCCCGTCCCAGGTGTGGCGGCAAAACGGCCCTTTCCTTCGCCTCCAGCATCACCACCAGGCTCGTCAGCATCGTCCTCCCTGCTCCATTTTAAGAATGTTTCTTCAGCCCGTCAACAGAGAAAACTCTGATTCTGCTCAGGTGTTTCCCGGATGCAAAAACGGGCCAAAAAGTGTATACTATTTCGGGCGGACCCTGAGCCCGCAGTTTCTACCGCTGAGTCTGCTGGAGCCAGGGGCCAAACTTCTCCCGCAGGAAGTGATAGGTCAGCCGCGCCCCTTCCGACATCTCCCATTCTGCCCGACACTCGGCGAGAATCTGGCTTTTGTGGGTGTCCAGTGTCTTTAACGTCATCCCCAACTGCTCGGCGGCCTCCTGAAGGGAGGAAGCGAAGGAGAGCACCCGCAGGACCTCCCGCTGACGTTCAGTCAGCCGCTCCCAGACCGCAGCGCAGCGGGCTGCATCTTCGGGAGTTGGGGACAGAAGGGGGGAAAAGGGGCGGGCCAGTGTCCGCAGCGCCGGGAAATAGACACCCCAGGGAGCAAAGGGGATCGGAATCAGTCGGACTCCGGAATCGGGCGGGGGATGAAGGATTTTCCCCTCGCGCGAGCGTTCCCGCAGGTCCGGGGGAGTGTAGAGGTGCCACAGCCGGTCCTGGTGGTCACACTGGAGCATCGCCGCCGTCGTCAGCGTCAGGCCCAGGAGCCGCGGCCCTCCGGCGATACAGATGTGGAGAGCCCAGCCCTCCTCTTTCAAACGGGCCAGCAGGTCGCGGGCCAGCGCCCAGACAGTTTCTGCTTCCCGCCCTTCTGTGATCGCCGAAAGGATGCGCCCTTCGGCCTGAACGGGTACCCGGCGAAACTCCAGAGGGCGTCCCTGATATTGCCCGCCCGCGAATTCAGCACTCAGTTGGGCCAGGGCCCGACGGACGCGGGGGTCTTCGGGGGAGAGGTGGAGGACCAGCACGGAGGATAGGGATTCTCCCATCGCCAGCAGAGCGTCTACGGCGAACGTGACCACCTGGGCCTGCCCGCCCATTGTGATGAGGGCGACTTTGCCCACCGGCACAGAGGTTTTCGTCTGCATCCTGAGGGAAATTATAGGCCAAATATGGGAGAAAGGCAAATGATGAAGGAGACGGATTTCGGGTTTTCATACAACCCATTGCCCGCCGTTGCCATCGGTGGGCCGCCCCACAGCGGTAAATCCGTCCTGGCCTACAGCCTGACCCGCGCCCTGCGGGAGCGGAGCGTTCCCCACTACCTCCTCCGGGCCTGCCCACAGGACGGGGAAGGAGATTGGTTCCACGAAGGGGAGCCGGACTTCGTCCGCCGCATTCGGGTAAAGAGCGCGCTGAGCGACCGGTGGCTTCCCCTTCTTCGGCGGGACATTGCCCGGCGCCACCTGCCCCTCATCGTGGACCTGGGGGGCTTCCCCTCCCGGGAACAGGTCCCTCTCCTGAGCGAATGCACCCACGGAATTCTTCTGACCCCTTCTGACGAGGCCCGTCGGGAGTGGGCGGAGTACTTCGCCGCCTGCGGCCTGATTCTCCTGGCGGACCTCCGGTCGGACCTTCGGGGTGAGAACCACTTGGAGACAGCGGAACCAGTAGTGCGGGGGACCCTGGCGGGATTGGAACGGGGGAGAGCCGCCTCGGGGCCGGTCTTTGAGGCGCTGGTGGAACGGCTGGAGGGCCTCTTCCAGCCCTTTGCGGCAGACCTGTATTGCCGCCACATACAGAGCGCCCCGGCGGAACTGGTGGTGGACCTGGAGCGGCTGGCCCGTCAACTGAACCGGGACCCCAATAACTGGCTTCCCCAGGACCTGCCGATGGTTCTGGACTATCTGCCGTCGGCGAAACCCCTGGCCCTCTACGGACGGGGCCCCAACTGGCTCTACGCCGCTCTGGCCGTCCACGCCCTTCCGGCGCCCTTTTATCTCTTTGACGCGCGCCTGGGATGGACCCTTCCCCCGGCCCTGCACACTGGGCCTTCGGGGATAGGCCCCATACAGATACGGGTCCAAAAGCAGGAAGCCGCTCTGACGCAGGTGGACTGCTTCCTGACGGATGCCTACGTGGACATCACCGACGTGGAGGGGATATCTCTTCCGGCGCTTCAGGAAGGGGGAATTATCCTTTGGGGTCGGCTTCCCCTCTGGCTCTGGGCGGCGCTGGCTCGCCTCTATGCGCCGTTTGCGACGTGGCTGGCCGTTGCTCAGCCTCAGTTGGCGACCCGGAAGAGGGAATGGGCGGTCGTCGTCCACAGCCGCGGCGTCCCACCCATTGGATCCTTCGTCGGCCTCTGACCCGTCTCCGCAAGGGCTCTCCCTTTGGCAGAAGTCCCGTCTGTGTTATAATAAAACCGCAGAGACGAAAACCTTAGGCCCGGACGTAAACATCCGGGCTCAAAACGGTATTGGAGATGTGGGACAAACTGCGAGGAATTGAGGAACGATACGAAGAACTGACCCGGATGATGGCGGACCCGGAGGTGGTCGGCAACCCGGCCCGGCTGGCCGAACTGGCGCGCGAACACGCTGAGTTAGAGGAAATCGTTGGCGTATACCGACAATATCAGGAAGCATCCCGGCATCTGGAAGAGGCTCGCGCCCTCCTGGAAGAACGGGATGCGGAACTGCGGGAACTGGCCGAGGCTGAGGTGGAATATCTTCAGGAGCGCTTGCGGGAACTGGAGCAAAAACTCCGAACGCTTCTTCTCCCCAAGGATCCGCGGGACCAGCGGGATGTGATTATGGAAATCCGGGCCGGGGCCGGCGGTGAGGAGGCTGGTCTTTTCGCTGCAGACCTCTACCGGATGTATAGCCGCTACGCGGAGCGGCATGGCTGGCAGACAGAACTTTTGAGTGCCCACCCCACCGATCTGGGCGGCTTCAAAGAGGTCGTCTTTGAGGTTCGGGGGAAGGGGGCTTTCTCCCGCCTCAAATTTGAGAGCGGTGTCCACCGGGTTCAGCGGGTCCCGATTACCGAGTCCTCGGGGCGCATTCACACCTCTACAGCCACCGTTGCTGTTCTTCCCGAGGCCGATGAGGTAGAGGTCCATATAGACCCGAAAGACCTGGAGATTGAAGTCTACTGCTCCTCGGGGCCTGGTGGGCAGCACATGCAGAAGAACGCGACGGCGGTTCGCATCACCCACAAGCCTACCGGGATGGTTGTCACCTGTGAGTCGGAGCGGTCCCAGGCCCAGAACAAGGCCCGTGCGCTGGCGGTCCTGCGGGCGCGCCTGTACGAGATGGAGCGTCAGAGACAGGAGAACGAGATCGCGGAGGCCCGTCGGGCCCAGGTGGGAACGGGGGAGCGGAGCGAAAAAATTCGCACCTATAACTTCCCCCAGAACCGGGTCACCGACCACCGCATCGGGCTCACCATCTACCGGCTTTCCGATGTTCTGGATGGTGACCTGGACCCCTTTATTGACGAGTTGATCGCCCAGGAGCAGGCGGAGCGGCTCCGGGGCATGCAGGGAACGGCCGCGTCGTAGGGATTTGGGGGGGGGGGGGGGGGGGGGCCCCCCCCCCCCCCCCCCACAACCCCCCCCACTGGGGGGTTGTGTGGGATTTTTTCTTACGGGGGGTTTTTGTTCCCCCTCCCGGGGCTCCAACCCACTGCCCCCCCCCGGGGGGTTCTGGGGGTTTGGGGGGGGGGGGGGCCCCCCCCCCCGCCGCCA
>JANXAH010000134.1 GCA_025062415.1 Anaerolineae bacterium
TCGCTGTATCCTTGTATGATTGCTTTCCAGATCAGCATTCTATGACCAGCCGCTGTCTTTCCCGCTTTTGCTTATACCGATGGCTTATGGCTGACCTTTTGGGCCTTTGCTTTTCCTTCCCTATTTGGCGGTATGGGGAAAGGAAGACAATGAGGGGCTGAGGAAAATGGCGATTTGGCCTTCCTCAGCCCCTATTTTTATTGCTGCTGATTTTTCAGAAGGAGGACCCCGATGCCGGAACTCTATGACCTGGTCCAGGCTGTGAAGAAAGTGGTAGAGGACCGCCGGAGTATCCGTCAGTATACGGATGAGCCAGTCTCGGAGGAAGCGCTGGAGTTGATTCTGGAGGCGGGCCGCCTGGCGCCCTCCGGGGAGAACGCCCAGCCCTGGCGGTTCATCATCGTTAAAGACCCAGAGACCCGGAAGAAACTGGGGGCCATCGCAGGCGGCGGCAGTGGGCGTCGGTTCACCGCTGAATTCGTCACCCAGAAAATGCAGGAACGCTTCGCCAGCCTGGAGGACGAAGCGAAAAAGAAGGCGGCCTTTGAGAAACTGACCTCTGGGCAGGTCTCCGCTTTCCTGGCTGAGGCACCGGTCAGCATTGTTGTCTGCGGCCGCAAGGATGTCTGGGACCTGCCCTACGACACCTCAGCGGCTATTGAGAACATGCTCCTGATGGTGACTGCGCTGGGGCTGGGAGCCTGCTGGGTCATCGCCCCCTGCATTGACATCCGCGATGAAGAGCGGGTGAAGGAACTGCTGGGAGTGCCGGAGGGGCTGAAGGTGGTCAGCATCATCGCTGTGGGCCATCCCGCGCGCTACCCCCGGCCGCGCCCCCGTATTCCCCTGCACGAACTGGTCTACCGTGAGAAGTGGGGGGTCCCCTACTACGAACCCAAGGAGGTAGAAAAATGAGCGAGCGCCAGGCCTCTCTGGAGTACTTCAACAGCGTCATCCACGACCTGGAAAAGGCTTTCTGGGATGAGCGCGGCAAAGGGGCTCGCTTCCGTGTGACGACGGTGGGGCGGGATTATTTCCTGAACAAATGCCTGCCCAAGATTCAGGAAAAGGATGTGGAGCCCATTATTGAGGCCATCAAGCAGGTGCTCCGGGAAGAGGGAATTGTCGCTGAGGTTTCCCATCAGTTAGAGGATAAATTGCTGCGCGTCCAGGTCCGGGGCTGCCTGCACGTGCCGGTGGAGCAGAAACTGGTCGCCAAGGGGGTGGAGCCCTTTACCTGTATCCCGGCCAACCTGATCGTGCTGGCGATTGAGGAGGTCCTGGACCGTCCGGTGGAACTGGCGGAAATCAAAGTGGAGGACGGGGCCTGCAATCTCCTGCTGGTGGTCTTTGACTCCCGTCCAAGGTTTGAATAGGCGGAGGTGGGGATGAGCAAACTGGCGACGCTTGCGGAGGCTGTGGCGTCTATCCCGTCTGGTGCACACGTGGCCCTTTCGGGGTTTGCTATTACCCGCTGCAATATGGCCTTCGCCCGCGAGGTCATCCGGCAGGGAATCCGCGGCCTGACGATCTCCCAATGCGTCGGGGGGATGGACGCGGACCTGCTGGTGGGCGCCGGCGCGGTGGAGCGAATGATTTACGGCGGCGGGTCACTGGATCGCTTCGGACGGCTCAACAACGTCAACCGCGCCATTGAGTCCGGGACCATCATTGCCGAAGAATACAGCAGCCTCTCGGTGGCTTTCCGGTACCTGGCAGGCGCGCTGGGGCTCCCGTTCATCCCCATCCGTTCCCTGCGCGGGTCCGACATCCTTGCCCGCCTGCAGCAGATTGCGCCGGAGAACGTCAGCACGGTGCGGGATCCCTTCACCGGCGAAGAATGGCTGGCCCTCCGGCCCCTGGTGCCCGACGTCGCCGTCGTTCAGGTGCAGGTAGCGGACGAGGAGGGTAACGCCTGGATTTACGGCCCGCGCTGGGACAATGAGGAGCAGGTGAAGGCCAGCCAGCGGGTGATCGTCATCACCGAACAACTGGTTCCCACCGAAATCATTCGCCGCGACCCGGAGCGGACGATTATCCCCGGCTTCAAGGTCTCCCACGTGGTTCACCTGCCCTTCTCTGCCCACCCCACCTCCGTTTACCGGGTCTACGACTACGACGCGGAGCATATCAAGGAGTATGCGGCGGCGACCCGCACAGTGGAGGGGTTCCAGGCATACTTGGAGAAATACGTCTTTGGCGTCCAGGACCACTGGGAGTATCTGGAGCGGGTTGGTGGGATGAGGCATCTGACCACGCTGCTGGCAGACCCGATTCTGGGATACTGACGGGAGGAGAGATATGTACGCGGAGGACTACACGCCTTCCGAACTGATGGCCGTGGCGGGCGCGCGGGAGTTGAAAGATGGCGAGATTGCGGCTGTTGGTATCGGGTTGCCGGTGGTTGCGTCGTTTCTGGCCAAGCGCACCCACGCGCCCCGGCTGACGATTCTTTTTGAGTTGGGGGTCGTAGACCCGGAACCCATCCATACGGGGGTGGGGTTGGCGGACCCGCGGGTCTGGTACCGGGCGAAGGTGATGAGCAGTTTTGTGGACATGCTGGGGATGGTGTTGCACCGGGGGCTGGTGGACGTGGGCTTTCTGGGCGGCCTGGAGACGGATGCCTATGGCAACCTGAACACGACGCTGCTGGGCGATCCCCACGGTAAGTTTACCCACTTTGTCGGCAGCGGCGGCGCCAACGACATCGCCTCGTCCGCCAAACGGACTGTCATCATCATCCGCCACGAGGCCCGCAAGTTCCGGGATCTGGTCTCGTTCATCACAAGCCCCGGCTACCTACGTGGAGGCAATGCGCGCGAGGCCGCCGGGCTGCGGGGTGGACCGGTCCGGGTCATCACCGACAAGGCCATCTTCGGCTTTGACCCCCAGACCCGACGGATGCGGCTGGAGTCTGTCCATCCCCACACCACTCTGGAGGACGTCCTGGCCCATATGGGTTTTCGGCCGCTGGTTCCCGACCGCGTGCCGGTGACCGAGCCGCCAACGGTGGAACAGATTCGCCTGATCCGGGAGGAGATAGACCCGGAAGGTATTTACGTCCGGTAAGATTCTCGCTTTATCCTGATTAGAGGAAAGGGTTATGCCGTACAAAGTCACCGACAAATGTATCCTGTGCGGAGCCTGCGTGGCGGGCTGCCCGACCGGCGCCGTCACGATCGCGGATGGGGATACCCAATCCCGGATCAATCCCGATGTCTGCATTGAGTGCGGGACGTGTGAGGAGAACTGCCCCGTTGAGGCCATCATTTTTGAGGAATGAAGATGGGAAGCAAAGACCTGGACCAGTACAGCGTTCGGGCCATAGAGCGAGCGATTCAGATTCTGATGGCCTTTGACGATCAGCACCCTGAACGGGGGGTGACTGAGGTCGCTCAGGCCACCGGCCTGCACAAAGCGACGGCTCACCGGATTATGATGACCCTGCTCCAGCACGGCCTGCTGGAGCGGACCGCCGAT
>JANXAH010000189.1 GCA_025062415.1 Anaerolineae bacterium
CTCGTCGCCGGTGTCGGCGGACTCCCAGGCGTACATGGCCCCCTCGTAGCCGTGCCGCTGGGCCTTGCGGCGCGCGCCGGGGAGCGTGTGGTAGCGGTACATCAGCAGGTTGCGGGCGATCTCCGGCCGGGTAAAGGTGAAAAAGGGCAGGATGAAAATGTCCGTGTCCCAGAAAACGTGGCCCCGGTAGCCGAAACCGCTGAGGGTCTTGGCGGGGATGCTCACTCGGTCGTCGTGGCGCGGGGCGGCGATCAATAACTGGAACAGGCTGTGACGGACGGCCTGCTGGGCCCGGTCGTCGCCCTCAATGACGACGTCGCAGGTTTCCCACTCCCGCGCCCAGGCGGACTCTTGGGCCGCACGCAGGTCGCTGTAGGGCCGGACAACGGCCCCTTCCAGCGCGGCCAGGGCTGCCTCCCGGACATTGGGGATGTCGCGGCCCGTGTACAGGGCCACCCGTTTCTCCGCCACCAGCGTGTCGCCGGGCCGGACCGTCGTCCGGGCGACCACCGCTGGCGCGTTCTCGCAGTCCATCGGGGCATACGCCACCTCTTCCGGCGCCGCAACGGCCAGGTGCGCCGCCAGGCACGCCTCTATCCGGGAGTGCCGGGTGCGGGTGTGGAGATAAACAGCCTGCGGCCCCACAGCGCCCTGCTCCATCAGTTCCCAGTGGTAGAGTTCGGGGTTGAAGGAGTAGCCATTGATCCCGGCCCGCACCTCCACGGTCCCGGCGAAGTCCAGCGCGGTGGCCCGCAGGCGAATCACCAGCAGGTGGGGGTCGTCCAGGCTGGCGAAGCGCTCTACCTTCAGGTCCACCGTGTGTCCGGCGGGGCTGCGCCAGCGCACCAGGCGGGTCAGGACTCCCGTCCGTAGGTCCAGTTCCCGACGGTAGGCCAGGACCGTCCCCCGGTCCAGCCGGAAGCGCTCGCCCTCCACGACCAGGGTCAGGGGAAGCCAGTTGGGGAAGTTGACCAGTTCAGTGTAGGCCAGGGGGTGGTCATCAAAGACGCCGTTGACCAGCGTGGCGGGGGTTTCGCCGGGATAGCCCTCCTCAAAGGCGCCGCGCGTGCCCAGGTAGCCGTTGCCGATGGTGAAGACCGTCTCCATCTGGCGGAGACGCTCGGGCTGAAACTCCCGCTCCACCACGCGCCAGGTATCGGTGGGGAGGGACTGCGCCGGGATGGGGAGACGGGAGAGGATGTCGGCCAGAGCCACGCCCTCCAGGGAGGGAAAGACGACGTGGGCATCTCCCACCCTGGTCTGGGGCCCCAGCCCGACGGCCCAGAAGCCACCGGCCAGCGCCGCCTGGACACCCGCAGCGGCGTCCTCCACCACGACGGCCTCCTCCGGCGCCACACCCAGTTGCTGCGCGCAGTGCAGGAAGAGATCGGGGGCCGGCTTGGTCCGCTCCACGCTGTAGCCATCGGAGACTGCGTCGGTCAGGCCCCAGAGGTTCAGCCGGTCCAGGACGGTGCGGGTGTTCTTGCTGGCGGAAGCGATGCCGACCTTCAACCCGGCCCGGCGGAGTTCCTGAAGAAGGTCCAGTGCGCCGGGGAGGAGGTCGGCAGGGGTGAGGGATTCCAGGGACTCCACGTAGTAGCGGTTCTTGCGCTCCATCCACTCCGCCATCTGCTCCTCGGTGGCGGGGCGGCCATCCAGGAGGAGTTCCAGGGAGCGGCGGCGGGAGACGCCGCGCAGGGCCTCGTTGCGCTCGCGGTCAAAGGGGATACCCAGTTCGTCGGCCAGCCGCTTCCAGGCCCGGTAGTGGTATTCGGAGGTATCGGTCAGGACGCCGTCCAGGTCAAAGATGAAGGCTTTGATTCCCATTGGGCAGCTCTCCGGCTCTGTGGTATAATTACGAAACGCGCGATGCCCACCTGCCTGCACCCGGGTTGGGTGGGCGTCGGTGCGCTGGGCAGGGGCCAGCAGTCTCCTGGCCCGGGACGGGCCCCTGCCCGGATTTTCCTCATCTCGCCCTTTGACCCCTTCCTCTCTCCTGACCTTTAGTCAAGAGAGGAGAGGGGGTGCCGCCGGAAGCGGCGGGGGAGGGACGAGGAGAAACGTCCTTCCCTCATCCCCTGTGGCGGCTCATCCGCCGGAGGAGGGGTGAGGACCGCTGGATTCCCGAACGATCAGCCGGGGCATAAGAAGCACTCTCCGCTCCGGCAGCGGTTCTCCCCGAATCAGCCTCAGGAGCATCTCCACCACTTTGGCCCCGACCTCCGCGATGGGCTGGCGAAGGGTGGTCAGGGGTGGGCGGAGGTATTGGGCCATTGGCACGTCGTCAAACCCCACAATGGAGACGTCCCGGCCCGGCTGCAGGCCGGCCTCGTAGAGGGCGTTCATCGCGCCGATGGCCATCAGGTCGCTCATCGTCACCACGGCGGTGGGGCGACGGTCGGGCGGCAGGGCCAGCAGCGCCTGCATCGCCTGACGCCCCGCTGCTTCGGAGTGCTCCGTCCGGACGATCCACTCCGGGTCCACCGAAAGGCCCGCCGCTGCCATTCCCTCCAGGTATCCCTGGAGCCGGTAACTGCCGGTGAGGGAGTCCTCCGGCCAGGCAATGACGGCGATCCGCCAGTGGCCGAGCGCGGTCAGATGCTCCACCGCCATCCGGGTCCCCGCCGCGTTGTCCACGTCCACGTAGGGGAAATCCCATTCCTCATTGGCGCGCCCGAAGGCGACGAAGGGAAAATTGTGGTCCAGGAGGTAACGGATACGCGGGTCATCCCGGTTGGTTTCGGAGAGAATGAACCCGTCCACCCGGCCCGTGAGCATCAGTTCCTGGTAGGGGCGCCAGGGGTCGCCGTCGGCCGGCTGGGCGAAGGTGAGAATGTGGTATCCCTCGGCCTCGGCGGCCTGGGCGATGCTGTAGAGGAAGGGGTCCAGAATGGGATGCCAGCGGTCCCGGGGGACATGGTGCCAGGAGTAGCCGATGGTGTGGCTCTGGCGAGCGCGCAGGCCGCGGGCCAGGGCACTGGGGCGGTAGCCCAGTTCGGCGGCGGCTGCCAGGACCCGGGCGCGAGTCTCCTCACTGATGGGGGCGCTCTCGTTGAGGACGTAGGAGACGGTAGCAATGGAGACCCCGGCGCGGCGGGCGACTTCCCGTATGGTGACGGAGTTCCCTCTGGGCATAACTGAAACGTTTCAATTCCTGGGCTTAGGAAATGGTAGGGCTTAAACGTTTCAATTCAGATTATACACCAACTCCTTTGATTTGTCAAGAGGGCACGGGCCGTTTCTTTATAGATGTTTTTCGCCCCTTCTGACCTCGCCGTTCAAAACCCGGGCCGATTGGCACAACGCTGGACCTCCGCCTTCCCCGGTGGGGCGTCGGCGGATGGTCGGCGATCCTTGACTTTCTCATATCTCAGGGTGTATCCCAAATTGCGCTGGTCAGCGCGGCAACTTATTTTTGCCCTCCTTGTCCCTGTGCTAAAATATTCCGTGGGTCTCTTCAGCCCCTTCCCGATCCAACAAATCCGGAGGGTAAAGGAGGTATCTGCGATGAATCTCTCTATGTGGCGCAAAGCGCTCACCGTCATCCCCGAAGTCACTAAAGAGGAGTGGGACCGTCTGGACCTGGTCTCCCGCTGGCTTATCAGCACGCGTGCGGCCGTCCTGCTGATGACGTTTCTCTCGGCGGTCCTGGCCGGTGTCTTCGCCATTCGGGATGGCTACCGCATCAGCCTCTGGGCCTGGGCGGTGCTCATCCTGGGCCTGGTGCTGGCCCACGCGGCCAACAATCTCTTCAACGACTACACCGACTACGCGCGCGGCGTGGACCGGGACAACTACTACCGCACCCAGTACGGTCCGCAGCCCATCGCCAGCGGCCTGATGACGCGCCGGCAACACCTGACCTATTTCATCGTCACCGGCTTGATGGCGCTGATCTGTGGCCTGATCCTCCTGGCCTGGCGGAATTGGGACCCCTTCATCTGGATTTTGCTGGGCCTTGGGGCCTTTTTTGTGCTCTTCTATACCTGGCCCCTCAAGTATCTGGCCCTGGGAGAACTGGCGGTCTTCGTCGTCTGGGGGCCGCTGATGATCGGGGGCGGTTACTACGTGCTGACCGGCCGGTGGGACTGGTTGGTGGTCCTGGCCAGCATGCCCTACACGCTGGGGGTGACCACCGTCCTTCTGGGCAAACACATTGACAAACTGGCGATGGACAAGGAGAAGCGCATCTACACGCTCCCGGTGGTCATCGGGGAGAAGGCCGCACGGTACCTGATGCTGGGGATGATGGTCCTCTCCTACGTGCTGGTCATCGGGATGGTCGTGGCGGGGGTCTTCACTCCGGTGATGCTGGCGGTAGTTCTGGCCCTGCCGACATTCCGCAAACTGTATCCGATGATGCTTAAGCCCAAGCCGGAGACCTGTCCGCCCGGTTTCCCGCAGGGGCAGGGCGGGTGGCCCCTCTACTTCGCGCCCATCGCCTTTGTCAACAACCGGGCCTTTGGGACCTGGTTTCTCCTGGGACTGCTGGTGGATACGGCCCTGAAGGTCTTCGTAATAGGGTGACCGTTCACCCGCAGAGGGCGGCCGCCATCCCCATCCAGATGAAGAGCCCTTTGCGGCGACTTCATCGCCGCAAAGGGCTCTTTATGTCTGTATAGAAAGGCTGCCGAAGGCGGCGGGGTGGGTGAGGAAATATCCTCAACATCTCCTCAAAATTTATGTCTGAACATCAGCCGTCGGCGGTTGCTTTTGACAAAATCACCCTTGGGTGTTATACTATAAAGTCACTGCCAGTAACGCCATACCCCAGGGGAGTGGGATGATTTTGCAGATGAATCAAAAGAAATCATACGGGCGAATTTCCAGCACGTTGGGCCTGCCGGCCCTGATAGAGGTCCAACTCAAATCCTACGAATGGTTTCGGAACGAGGGCCTGCTGGACCTCTTCACCGAGATTTCGCCGATAGAGAGTTACACCGGTAACCTGCGGCTCCATTTCCCCAGCCGGAAGCCAGAAAGTCAGGAACTGCAACTGAAGTACCGCTTCGGGGACCCGCCGCACACTCAGGCCGAGTGCCTGGAGCGGGACCTGACCTACGCGGTCCCCCTGCACGTGGAGGTCGCCCTGGAGAACCGGGTGACCGGGGAGATCCAGAAATCGGAAATCTTCCTGGGCGACTTCCCCCTGATGACCGAAAACGGGACCTTCATCATCAACGGGACCGAACGGGTCGTTGTCAGCCAGTTAATTCGTTCTCCGGGTGTCTATTTTGACCTGGAGGAGGACCGTACGACGGGCCAGCGGCTCTGTATGGCCCGCCTGATCCCTGACCGGGGCGCCTGGCTGGAGTTTGAGAGCCGCAAGACCGGCTATCTGACCCTGAAGTTCAACCGGAAGCGCACTCTACCGCTCACCATCTTCCTGCGAGCCCTGGCGGCGGTGGACGACGGCACGGGCGACTCTGTTCTCACGGAAGGGACTGACGAGGAACTGCTGAAACTCTTTGAGGACGTGGATACCTCGCCCGATGTCCAGTGGATCCTCACCACGTTCCGCCAGGAACCGAACTGGGATACCCATGGAGGGCGCTCTATCGCCGAAGAGGCGCTTCTGGAGTTCTACCGCCGGGTCCGCCCCGGCGACCTGGCAACTCTGGACAACGCCCAGGAGTTTCTGGTTGCCCAACTCTTTGACGACCGGCGGTACGACCTTCAGCGGGTGGGGCGCTACAAACTGAACCAGCGCCTGGGCCTGAACCTGCCTCTGGACCGGCGCACGCTCACCAAGCGGGACATCGTCGCCGTTGTCCAACATCTGATCCGGATCAACAACGGAATGGAGGACGCCGACGACATAGACCACCTGGGCAACCGCCGGGTCAAGACCGTCGGCGAACTTATCCAGGGCAAACTGCGGGTGGGCCTGCTGCGGCTGGAGCGGGTCATTAAGGAGCGAATGTCCCTCCACAGCGAGACCGAGTCCATCTCTCCTCTTGCGCTCATCAACATTCGTCCTATCGTCGCTGTGCTGCGGGAGTTCTTCGGCTCCAGCCAATTGTCACAGTTCATGGACCAGACCAACCCGCTGGCGGAATTGACCCACAAGCGGACACTTTCTGCCCTTGGGCCCGGCGGTCTGCGCCGGGAGCGGGCCGGTTTTGAGGTCCGGGACGTCCATCACTCTCACTACGGTCGTATTTGCCCGATTGAGACTCCGGAGGGTCCGAACATCGGCCTTATCGGCCGTCTGGCCACTTACGCGCGCGTCAATGACCTGGGCTTCGTGGAGACGCCGTACCGGAAAGTGATCCGCTCTGTGCCCCCTGAGCCCGATAAACTGGTGGGCGAAATCCTCCGGGAGCGAATCGTAGATCCGACAACCGGGGAAGTGGTCGCGGAGGCAGGCGTGGAGGTGACCCCCGAACTGGCAGAGCGGATCGCCTCCCTTGGCCTGCGGGGTGAGGTGCCCATTAAGCCACGGGTGACCGGCGAAATAGTCTATCTCTCCGCCGACAAAGAGGAGCGGTACACCATTGCCCAGGCGACCACGAAACTGGACGAGAAGGGTCGCTTTCTGAACCCGCGCGTCTCTGCGCGCCGGGGCGGTGATTTCCTCCTGGTCCCGCCGGAGCAGGTGGACCTGGTGGACGTGGCGCCTTCTCAGATCGTGGGTGTCTCGGCGGCTCTGATCCCCTTCCTGGAGCACGACGATGCCAACCGCGCGCTGATGGGCTCCAACATGCAGCGCCAGGCTGTCCCGTTGCTCATCCCGGAGGCCCCGCTGGTGGGGACGGGTGTGGAATGGCATGCCGCGGTGGACTCCGGCCAGGTGGTCGTCGCCGAGGCCGACGGAGAGGTCATCAGCGTCACCAGCGACCGCATTATTGTCCTACAGGAAGACGGAACGCGCCGGGTCTACCCGCTGCGCAAGTACAACCGGTCCAACCAGTCCACCTGTGTGGACCAGCGCCCGGTCGTCTTTAAGGGCCAACGGGTCCGCAAGGGTCAGGTTCTGGCCGATAGTTCTGCCACCCAGGGCGGCGAACTGGCTCTGGGCCGCAACGTCCTCTGTGCCTTCATCTCCTGGGAGGGATGGAACTTTGAGGACGCGATCATCATCAGCGAGAGCCTGGTCCGAGACGACAAGTTCACCTCCATCCACATTGAGAAGCACGAGACGGAGGCGCGCGATACCAAACTGGGGCCGGAGGAAATCACGCGGGATATTCCCAATGTCGGCGAGGACGCCCTGCGGGACCTGGATGAGCGGGGGATCATCCGTATCGGTGCGGAGGTTGGTCCCTCGGACATCCTGGTTGGCAAGATTACCCCGAAGGGCGAAAAGGAACTGACGCCGGAAGAAAAACTGCTGCGGGCTATCTTCGGCGAGAAGGCCCGGGAGGTCAAAGATTCCAGCCTCCGGATGCCCCATGGCGAACGAGGTAAGGTTATAGACGTTAAGGTCTTTGACCGGGAGGAGTACCGGGACCTCCCCACCGGCGTGGAGAAGATGGTGCGGGTGAGTGTGGCCCAGCGCCGGAAGATCACCGAAGGGGATAAGATGGCCGGCCGCCACGGGAACAAGGGTGTTGTCTCCCGCGTGGTGCCGATTGAGGATATGCCCTTCCTGAAGGACGGTACACCGGTGGAGATTATCCTGAACCCCCTGGGCGTTCCAGGCCGGATGAACATTGGTCAGATTCTGGAGACCCACCTGGGTTGGGCCGTCCACCGTCTCGGTTTCCGGGCCGTCAGCCCGGTCTTTGACGGTGCCAATGAGGAGCAGATCGCCGCTGAACTGGCGCGGGCGTGGATGATGGACCGGGCCTGGCAGGAGATCACCGAGCGGGCCTGGGCCTGGCTGCGAGCCCAGGACTATCCGCTGGACTCCTTGCGGGACGACGACGAGGCCCGGTTGCTCTTTATCCTCTCCTGGCTTCCGAACCTGGGCTACGACGAGGACCGGCTGGCCCGCGACTACGTCTATGCCCGCCGGGCGGTCCTTCGGGAGTGGCTCCGGGAGCGGGGATACAACCCGGACTTTCTGCTCTCCTTTGAGGACGACACCCGGTCTCTGGCCGAGCGGGAAAAGGCCGACCGCGCGGCCCATATCGCCTGTCTCCGTCTCTGGCTGGAGGATCACGGAGAGGATACCAGCGGTCTCTCCGATGAACAGGTGGAGTTAAGGGCCACCGAGGTCAGCGCACAGACGAAGGACCCGCTTCCCACGCTGGGCAAAGCTATCCTCTACGACGGAATGACTGGCGAGCCCTTTGACCAGCCAGTTACCGTCGGGATGATTTATATGATGAAACTGGCCCATATGGTGGAGGACAAGATCCACGCCCGCTCCACTGGCCCCTACAGTCTGGTCACCCAGCAGCCGCTGGGCGGGAAGGCCCGCTTCGGCGGTCAGCGGTTCGGTGAGATGGAGGTCTGGGCACTGGAGGCCTATGGTGCGGCCTACACCCTGCAGGAGATGCTCACCATCAAGTCCGACGATGTTCAGGGGCGGGTCCGCACCTACGAGGCCATCGTCAAGGGCAAGCCCATCACTGAGGCCGGCCTGCCCGCCTCTTTCAAGGTTCTGGTGAAGGAACTTCAGAGCCTGGGGTTGGCAGTGGAGGCGGTGACCGAGACGGGTGAGGTCCTCCGCTTCGGGCGGGAAGAGACCCGGCCGCGTATTCCGCGATTGGCGATGGGCCTCCTGGGCCTGGGGGACCGCCATATCGGTGAAACGGACAGTTAGGCAGATGAAGCCAACCCAGCGTTGGTTGCGGAGATGGCTCCAGACTCGCCCAGAGACGCTGCGGACAGGAAGGCCAAGGTTGAGGGAGGGACCAGGGAAGCGGTGAGGGGTTGGTATCCAGCGACGGCTGACCGACGCTTGATAAATCTGAGACGCACCTGTCCTGTCTTCCACCGAGTTTGACAATTCAATGAACTGTGGTAAAATTTGCGTTCGTTGGACGGACGGCGGCTATACCTCCCGCCGTTCCCGGAAGGGAAGTTCGTGAGGAAAGGGAGGCCATCGTCGGTGATGGCCTTCCTTATGCCTGAAAGAAGCGTTCGGAAGGAGCGGAACCGTGCCGACGATCAATCAACTGGTTCGGAAAGGCCGAAAGCCGAAGACGAAGAAGTCCAAGGCGCCTGCCCTGCAGTATATCTGGAACTCCTTTAAGCAGCGGCGGATTCGGATGCCGAAGGGCGCGCCGCAGAAGCGGGGCGTTTGCACGCAGGTGCGGACAATGACGCCGAAGAAGCCCAACTCGGCCCTGCGGAAAATCGCGCGCGTCCGTCTGACCAATGGCATTGAGATCACCGCCTACATCCCTGGCGAGGGGCACAACCTGCAGGAGCACTCGGTGGTGCTGGTGCGGGGTGGGCGTGTGAAGGACTTGCCCGGTGTCCGTTACCACATCATCCGCGGCGCACTGGACGCGGCGGGCGTGGACGGTCGTGCCCAGCAGCGCTCCAAGTACGGCACCAAGAAGGCTGCCAAGGCTCCGGCCAAGGGCGGCAAGCCCGCGCCCAAGGGCGGGAAGAAATAGCCCCGGAGAGGAGCCGGTCGGAGGCGTTGCCTGGCACGGCAACCGGGCGCCGGCGGTTCCTGAGGAAATCGGATGGTTGGGAAAGTCGGATAATGGGGCTGGTCGTGTTGGGCGACATTCTGGATGTTCTGCGTCGCCACAAGAGCGAGTTGTCGGAGAAATACGGCGTTCGGGCCATTGGCATCTTCGGTTCCTGCGTGAGGGGGGAGCAGACTGAAACCAGCGATGTGGATGTGCTGGTGGAGTTTGACCCCGAAGCGCGAGTTAGTCTGCTGGATTTTGTCCAACTGGAAGAGCACTTAACGCAACTTCTGGGGGTGCAGGTAGACCTGGTGGAGGGGTCGGCCCTGAAACCGCGCATCAGTCAACGTGTCTTTGCAGAAGTCGTGTATGTATGAAACGGGAAGTTGGGGATTACTTGGCTGACATCGTTGAGGCCATGGTCAATGCTCAGAAGTTTGTGGAGGGTATGTCCTTTGCAGATTTCTGCAGAGACACGAAGACAGTTTATGCGGTGGTCCGGGCCATTGAGATCATCGGGGAGGCCGTTAAAAATATCCCGGACGATTTCCGGGCCAGATATCCGGACATCCCGTGGCGTAGTATGGCCGGGATGCGGGACAAATTGGCCCATGGGTATTTCAGCATCAGGCTGGAGAGAGTGTGGGAGGTCCTTCAAAAAGACATTCCAGACCTGAAGCCTAAGTTTGAAGCAATGCTTGCGCAATTTCCAAAGTAGCGGTCCAAGAGGTGCTATGCCCAGACGATACCGTCCACCGAAACGAGAAATAGAGCCGGACCTGCGGTACAACAGTGTGCTGGTCGCTAAGTTCATCAACAAAATTATGCGCAACGGCAAGAAGAGTGTGGCGACCCGGATTATGTACCAGGCGATGGACATCGTCCAGCAGCGGATGAAGCGACCAGCCCTGGAGGTTGTGGAAGAAGCGGTCCGCAATGTCTCCCCGATCCTGGAGGTACGGCCCCGCCGGGTCGGTGGGGCGACCTACCAGGTTCCGGTGGAGGTGCCGCCGCATCGGCAATTGAGCCTGGCCATCCGCTGGCTCGTGGAAGCGGCCCGTAGCCGTTCCGGGCGCTCCATGGCGGAGAAACTGGCGGCGGAACTGATGGACGCCGTCAACAAGACCGGCGCCGCCTATAAGAAGCGGGAGGATACCCACAGGATGGCCGAGGCGAACCAGGCCTTTGCACACTACCGGTGGTAACCCCCGCCAGTGGGCGCCCGGGCGACCCGAAGGGGGTGATGGATATGGCCTGGCCGCTGGATCGGGTCCGCAACATCGGGATCATCGCCCATATAGACGCGGGGAAAACCACCACCACCGAGCGAATTCTCTTTTACACAGGACGTACCCATCGGATGGGGACGGTGGACGAAGGGACCACCGTCACCGACTGGATGATCCAGGAGCGGGAACGGGGCATCACGATTACCGCTGCCGCCGTCACCTGCTTCTGGAGGGACCATCAGATTAACATCATAGACACACCGGGGCACATAGATTTCACTGCCGAGGTGCAGCGCAGCCTGCGCGTCCTGGACGGCGGCGTTGTGGTCTTTGATGCCGTGGCGGGTGTGGAGCCCCAATCGGAAACGGTCTGGCGGCAGGCCCGCACCTTCGGTGTGCCCCTGATCGCTTTCATTAACAAGATGGACAAACTGGGCGCCGACTTCGCCCACGCCACCGAGACGATTCGGGAGCGGCTCGGCGCCAACCCCGTGATGGTCCAGTGGCCCATCGGACGGGAATCCTCTTTTCAGGGGGTGATAGACCTGCTGGAATGGCGGGCCATCACCTGGGTGGACGAACTGGGAAAGGAGCCCGTCTATGGCCCTGTCCCTCCGGCGCTGGAAGAGGAAGCGCGGGCTCTGCGGGAGCGAGCGATAGAGCAGATTGTGGAGACCGACGACGACCTGATGGCCCGCTACCTGGAAGGGGAGGAAATCCCGGCAGCGGACCTGCGACGGGCGTTGCGGCGGGCCACCATCGCCGGGACGCTGGTCCCAGTGCTCTGTGGCTCCGCCCTCCGCAATAAGGGGGTACAGCCTCTCCTGGACGCCATTGTGGACTATCTTCCCTCGCCGCTGGATATCCCGCCCGTAAAGGGGGAGAATCCCCGGACCGGGGAGGTGGAGACCCGTCCCGCCGATGTGAATGCGCCGCTGGCGGCGCTGGCCTTCAAAGTCGCCAGCGATCCCTACGTGGGCCGGCTGGTCTACATCCGGGTCTACTCGGGCAAACTGAAGGTGGGCTCCTCCGTCTATAACCCCGGCAAGGGCCAGACAGAGCGCATCGCTAAACTCCTGCGGATGTTTGCCCGGGATCGGGAGGAGATTCCCGAACTGACCGCCGGGGATATCGGCGCCGTTGTCGGGCTGAAGGCGACCTTCACAGGGGATACCCTCTGTACGCCCGGCGCGCCCATCGTCTTGGAGCCCATCCGCTTCCCTGAGCCGGTGGTCTTTGTCGCTATAGAGCCCAAGACGGCGGCGGACCAGGACCAGTTGCAACAGGCGCTGCGGCGGCTGGCGGAGGAGGACCCGACCTTCATCGTCCGGACCGACGAGAACACCGGGCAGACGATCCTCGCCGGGATGGGTGAACTTCACCTGGAGATCCTGGTGGACCGGCTGGTGCGGGAGTTCCGGGTGGAGGGCAGGGTGGGGAAGCCCCGGGTGGCCTACCGGGAAACCATCACAGCCCGCGCAGAGGCCGAGGCGGTTTTTGACCGCCCCCTGGGGGGAACGCCCCAGTACGCCCGGGTCCGTTTGGCGGTGGAGCCGCTGCCCTCCGGAGCAGGTTTCCGATTTCAAGACAACACGAAGGGCAGGTTACCGGCCCAGTTTGTGAAGGCAGTGGAGGCCGGTTGCCGGGAAGCGATGGAGAGCGGTGTCCTGGCCGGGTATCCGATGGTGGATATCGGGGTGACGCTTCTGGAAGGGAACTGGAACCCCGATACCTCTACAGAGCCGGCCTTCAAAATCGCGGGCTCTGCGGCCTTCAAACGGGCGGTGGAGGAGGCAAAGCCGGTGCTCCTGGAGCCGGTGATGCGGACCGAAGTGGTGGTGCCGGAGTCCGCTCTGGGCGAAGTCATTGGAGACCTGAACAGCCGAGGGGCGACCATAGACCGGATGGAGAGCCGGCCCGGAGGCTTCCGGGCCATCCAAGGAATGGTTCCCCTGGCCCGGATGTTCGGGTATGCGACCGACCTGCGTTCCCTGACCCAGGGGCGCGGGACGTTTACGATGGAGTTCCACCACTACGCGCCGGTGGATAAAGCGCAGATGGAGGCCATCCTGTATGGTGGCCTTGGCTGGTAGAAGACGCTCTCACAGGTTGGGAGTTGTTCTCCAGCGCCGATTGGGCCGGAGGATAACTCCGGCCCGATCGTTTTCATAAACAAAAGAAAAATCATCGCACGAAAGGAGTGAGGAGAGATGGCTAAGCCAAAGTTCGTCCGTGGAAAGCCGCACGTGAACGTGGGGACCATCGGTCATATTGACCATGGGAAGACCACGCTGACGGCGGCCATTACCAAGGTTCTGGCTCTGAAAGGGCTGGCGGAGTACAAGTCCTACGACGAGGTCGCCAAGGCGGATGCGAAGATGTTCCGCCGCGACGCGACAAAGATCCTGACCGTTGCTATCGCCCACGTGGAGTACGAGAGCGAGAAGCGACACTACGCCCACGTGGACTGCCCGGGCCACCGGGACTACATCAAGAACATGATCACCGGCGCGGCCCAGATGGATGGCGCGATCCTGGTCGTCTCCGCGGCGGACGGTCCGATGCCCCAGACCCGGGAGCACGTCCTCCTGGCCCGGCAGGTCAACGTCCCGGCCATCGTGGTCTTCCTGAACAAGGTGGACCTGATGGAGGATGAGGAACTGCTGGAACTGGTGGAGTTGGAACTGCGGGACCTGCTGAACACCTACGGCTTCCCGGGCGACGAGACGCCTATTGTGCGCGGCTCCGCCCTGAAGGCCCTCCAGTCCACCAGCACCGACCCGAACGCGCCCGAGTATCAGCCGATCTGGGAACTCATCCGGGTCATTGACGAATATATCCCGACGCCGGTGCGGGAGGAGGACAAGCCCTTCCTGATGCCCATTGAGGACGTCTTCAGCATCAAGGGGCGCGGGACCGTCGTCACCGGTCGGGTGGAGCGGGGCACCCTCCTGCCGATGCAGGAGGTGGAGATCGTGGGCCTGCGGGATAAGCCCCTCCGCACCGTTGTCACCGATATGGAGATGTTCCGCAAGAAACTGGACAAGGTGGTAGCGGGCGACAACGCGGGCCTGCTCCTGCGCGGTGTGGACAAGGATGAGGTGGCCCGGGGGATGGTCGTTGCGGCGCCCGGAACGATCACGCCGCACCGGAAGTTTGAGGCCCAGGTCTACGTCCTCCGCAAGGAGGAGGGTGGGCGGCACAAGGCCTTCTTCTCCGGCTACCGGCCCCAGTTCTATATCCGGACGACCGACGTCACCGGGACCATCACGCTTCCTCCGGGGGTGGAGATGGTGATGCCGGGCGACAATGTCAACCTGACGGTGGAACTGATTGAGCCGGTCGCGCTGGAGGAGGGCTCCCGCTTCGCCATCCGCGAGGGCGGTCTGACCGTCGGCGCGGGCGTCATCACGAAGATCCTGGACTAACGACCTATGGCGAAGCAGAGAATCCGCATCCGCTTGAAGGCGTACGACCATCGGGTGCTGGACGAGTCCGCACGGCGAATCGTGGAGGCGGCCGAGCGCACGGGGGCGACAGTGGTCGGCCCCATCCCGCTGCCGACCAAGATTGAGCGCTACACCGTGCGCCGGTCCCCCTTCATTGACAAGGACTCTCACGAGCACTTTGAAATCCGTACGCACAAGCGGCTGATAGACGTCCTGGAACCGGATAACAAAACGATAGACGCACTGGTCCGGCTGAACCTCCCGGCCGGGGTGGACATAGAGATCAAACTGTAGGGCGGGCGGAAATCCGCTCTGTGGGATACGGGCCGGGCCTGTGTCGGGCCTTTGGACCGGGCAAGTGCGGTTTCGTCGCCTCTGTGGTGTTACCGGGGAGGATAAAAAGGCCGCAGGACGGGTATGCCCGGTGCACCTGGGGGTGAGGGGATACGCGCGTCCGCTGGCCGGGGATCCTTCTGCCGTGGCCGATTGCCCGGGTGGAGGAGTAGAGCGTGAAGGGAATTCTGGGAAAGAAAATTGGAATGACGACCATCTTCAAGGAGACGGGCGAAGCCATCCCCGTCACCATTATTGAGGCGGGCCCGTGCTGGGTCACCCAGGTCAAGACGGTGGAACGGGATGGCTATAGCGCTGTCCAGTTGGGGTTTGAACTGGTGAAGCCCTCCCGGCTGACCCGAGGGGAACTGGGCCACCTGGGCCTGCTGAAGCCGGACCCGAAACATCCCAACCGCAGGCGCCTGAACCTGCCAGGGCCGCTACGGTATCTGCGGGAGTTCCGGGTGAAGCCAGAGGAAGCCCCCGCCGAGGGTGAGAAAATCACCGTGGCGGTCTTCCAGGTCGGTGACCGGGTGGACGTAGTGGGTACCTCCAAGGGGCGCGGGTTTGCTGGTGGCATCAAGCGGCACGGCTTCCACCGCCAACCCAAGACCCACGGTCAGTCGGACCGGGAGCGCCGCCATGGTTCCATCGGTGCGACCACGACCCCTGGTCGGGTGCTGAAGGGGCTCAAGATGCCCGGCCATATGGGAAATGCGCGCGTCACTGTCCAGAATCTGGAAGTGGTGATGGTGGATCCGGAGCGAAACCTGCTGGCAGTGCGCGGCGCCGTTCCGGGTCACCGGGGAAGCTTGGTGATGATCAAGCCGGCCCGAAAGACGAAGGAACTGCAAAAGAAGTAGGGATGAAGTAGGGATTAGGAAGTAGGCAGTAGGGGGTTAAGATGAAGGTTCCTGTCTGGAACGTGCACGGGCAGCAGGTGGGGGAAGTGGAACTGCGGCCCGACATTTTTGAGGCGCCCATCAACGTGCCGTTGATGCACCAGGCGCTGGTGCGTCAGTTGGCCAACGCCCGGCTGGGCACCCACAAGACCAAGACCCGCGGCGAGGTCAATCGGACGACCCGGAAATGGTACCGGCAGAAGGGCACGGGCCGGGCCCGCCACGGGAGCCGGAACGCGCCGATCTTCGTCGGTGGTGGTATCGCCCACGGGCCCAAGCCGCGCAGTTACGAACAGCGGATGCCCAAGAAGATGCGCCGGGCTGCCCTTCGGAGCGCGCTCAGTGTTAAGGCGTCCAATCAGCAGATCGTGGTGGTGGACCGGCTGGAACTGCCCGAGCCCAAGACGCGGGAGATGCGGGGTGTGCTGGAGCGGCTCAACGTGGGCGAGAACGCCCTCATCCTTCTGGCCCAGCGGAACGAAGTGGTGGAGAAGTCGGCGCGCAACCTGCCGGGCGTGAAGACCTTGCGGGCTGGATACCTGAACATCCGGGACCTGCTGAAATACGAGAAGGTCCTGATGCCTTTGGACGCTATGCAGGTCATTGAGTCCATTCTGGGGTAGGGCCATGCACATCTATGAGGTCATCAAACGACCGGTTTTGACGGAGAAGACGCAGCGGGCGGCCCACCTCCGCCGACGCCAGTACACCTTTGAGGTGGACCGGCGGGCCAATAAGGCGCTGGTCAAACAGGCGGTGGAGACCATCTACCGGGTGAAGGTGGAGTCGGTGAACATCGCCAATATGCCCGCTAAGGCAGTCCGGCGATGGGGGCGTCGGCGGGTGGTCCGAATCCCGGCATGGAAGAAAGCTATCGTGACCCTGGCCGAAGGGGAACGAATCCCGGAACTGGAACTGGAGGGCTGAAGTGGGGATCAAAGTCTATAAGCCGACATCGCCCGGCCGCCGGGGGATGACCGGCTACCTGTTTGACGACATTACCAAGACCGAGCCGGAGCGGAGCCTGGTGGTCCCCCTGAAGAAGAAGGGCGGACGAAATGTCCAGGGCCGGATCACCGTCCGCCACCGAGGAGGCGGTCATAAGCGGCTCTATCGTATCATTGACTTCAAACGGGATAAGCACGGTGTCCCAGCCCGGGTGGCCGCGATAGAGTATGACCCGAACCGCTCTGCGCGGATTGCGCTGCTGGTGTACGCAGACGGGGAGAAGCGGTACATTATCGCTCCCTTGGGGCTGAAGGTTGGGGACTTGGTCATGAGCGGCCCCGATGCCGAGGTGAAAGTGGGCAACGCGTTGCCCCTGGAGAAAATTCCCGTGGGTACAACGATCCACAATATTGAACTGTACCCGGGGCGGGGCGGACAACTGGTCCGCTCTGCGGGGTGCGCGGCCCAGTTGCTGGCGAAGGAAGGGGATTACGTCACGGTGCGGCTGCCCAGCGGCGAGGTCCGGCTGATCCGCAAGGAGTGCATGGCAACCATCGGTCAGGTTGGGAACGTGGAGCACGCCAATATCAAGTTGGGAAAGGCCGGACGGAAGCGCTGGCTGGGATGGCGGCCCACGGTCCGTGGTTCGGCGATGACCCCGCGGGACCATCCCCACGGTGGTGGTGAGGGACGGTCGCCTATTGGCATGCCCGGCCCGAAGACTCCCTGGGGGAAGCCCGCCCTGGGCAAGAAAACCCGCCGCAACAAGGCGACGGACAAATACATCATTCGCCGCCGGGGCGCGCGGAGACAGCAATAGTTCGTTAGGGGTCAGTGGTTAGCCGTTAGCAGGAGGGATTATGGGACGGTCGCTGAAAAAAGGCCCATATGTGGACCCGAAGTTGTTACGGAAGATTGAAGAGATGAACCGGACGGGGGAGAAGCGGGTGATCCGCACCTGGTCGCGCGATTCCACCATCTTCCCCCAGATGGTCGGCCATACTATCGCCGTCCACGACGGTCGGCGGCATGTGCCCATTTACATCACGGAGAACATGGTCGGTCACAAACTGGGGGAATTCGCCCCGACCCGGACGTTCCGTGGGCACACGGTGAAGGAGAAGAAGGGTGAGGTGAAGAAGAAGTGAGGAGTAAGGAGTAGGGAGTAGGGAGTAGGAAGTAGGGAGTAGTAGGAAGTAGGGGGTGGAAATGGAGGTTCGTGCAATTGCCAGGTACGTACCGATGTCGGCCCGGAAGGTGCGCCGGGTCGTGGACCGGGTGCGGGGAATGGGCGTGGAGCGCGCGCTGGAACTTCTGCGCCTGCTCCCTCAGGCCGCAGCTGGACCGGTGGAGAAGGTCATCCGGTCGGCAGTTGCCAATGCGGAGGAGAACTTCGGTCTCTCCCGGGACAATCTTTACATTGCCCACATCGTGGCCGACGAGGGGCCCGGCGTGCCGCCCGGGCGCGGCTGGCGCCCCCGCTTTGCGGCCCGCGGGCGCTACCACCCAATCCGAAAGCGCTCCTCGCATATCACGGTAGTGCTTCGCGAAATTGAAGAAGAGTAAAGGAGGCCAGTTTTGGGACGCAAAGTTCATCCGTATGGCTTTCGGTTGAAGATTCTCCGGGACTGGCAGTCCCGCTGGTATGCGGAAGGGAAGAACTACCGGGAGTTGCTGGAAGAGGATATGCGCATCCGGGAGTATATTGAGCGGGAACTGGCCGCCGCAGGGATCTCCCGGATAGAGATTGAGCGATATCCCAACCAGGTCCAGGTAACCATCTGGACGGCCCGCCCGGGCATTGTCATTGGCCGAAAGGGTGGAGCGGTAAAGACGCTCCGCCAGGAACTGGAGGAGATGACCGGGAAGCGGGTTCACGTGGAGGTCCAGGAGGTGGAGCGGCCCGAACTGGATGCCCGGCTGGTGGCGCAGAACATCGCAGCCCAGTTGGAGCGGCGGATTTCCCACGGTCGGGCGATGAAGCGGGCCATCCAGCAGGCGATGCGGGCCGGTGCCCAGGGCGTCTGGATCATTTGTAAGGGCCGGATCGGCGGCGCCGAGATGGCTCGCCCAGTGGCGATGCGGGAGGGCCGTATCCCCCGCCAGACCCTCCGCGCCGATATTGACTTCGCTAAGGCCGAGGCCTACACCACCTACGGCCGCATTGGGGTCAAGGTTTGGATCTACAAGGGCGACGTATTGCCAGAGGCGAAACCCGCAGCCGCGGAGGAGCAGCCGCAACAATTGTTTGTGGTGTAAAAGGGCCGTTCCATTTGGAAGCCGTGGAGGGTTTCTTAGAAGCCGCGTCGCTTTCGGAGATCCGGCGGCGCCTCAAGAAAATCGGCGCGTTGTTGGGGATTGCTCGGCGATCTGGTTTGCCTCGTGACTTGTTTGAACAAACTGATGGGGATAAAGCGAGCCCAAATTTCCAGCGAAACGGGAGTCACGACCGATGTTGATGCCCAAACGTGTGAAATACCGCAAGCAGATGCGAGGGCGGTTGAAGGGGAAGGCCAGCCGGGGCAACGAAGTGGCTTTCGGAGAGTATGGTCTGCAGGCCCTGGAGCCGGCCTGGATCACCAGCCGCCAGATTGAGGCCGCCCGGCGGACCCTGGTCCGTTTCGTCCGCCGGCGCGGGAAATACTGGATCCGAATCTTCCCCGATAAGCCCGTCACGGCGAAGCCCGCCGAGACCCGGATGGGCAAGGGGAAGGGTCCAGTGGACCACTGGGTCGCCGTGGTGAAGCCCGGCCGCATCCTCTTTGAATTGGCGGGCCTGCCTGAGGATCAGGCCCGGGAGGCGATGCGGCTGGCGGCCCACAAATTGCCTATTAAATGCCAGTTTGTGACCCGACAGGAGGTATCGGAGTAAATGCGGGCAAAAGAGTTGCGAATGTTGACCGACGCAGAATTGCGAGCCCGTCTGGAAGAGGCCCGACGGGAACTCTTTGTGTTGCGTCAGGACTGGTATATGAACCGGCTGCAGGACAACAACCGCATCACGGCCGTGAAGCGGGATATCGCCCGCATCCTGACCATCCTGCGGGAGCGGGAACTGGCCCGACAGATGGAACAAGGAGGCGCGCAATGAGAGAGCGACGGAAACGGCTGGTCGGGCGGGTCGTCAGCGATAAGATGCAGAAGACGGTCGTGGTCCAGGTGGAGCGGACCAAGCGTCACCCGCTTTACGGCAAGGTCATCAAGGTGCGGAAGAAGTTCTACGCCCACGACGAGAACAATGAGTGTCGGGTCGGGGACCTGGTGCGTATCGTGGAATCCCGACCCTTGAGCCGGCTGAAGCGCTGGGTCGTGGAGGAGATACTGGAGCGGTCCGAACGGCCCGAGGTGGAGATTCGGGAGGAGGTGATCCTATGATCCAGCAGGAGAGCCGCCTTGTAGTTGCCGACAATACTGGAGCCAAAGAACTTCTCTGTATCCGCGTGCTGGGTGGCTCCAAGCGGCGGTACGGTTATGTTGGCGACGTGATTGTCGCAACGGTCAAGCAGGCCACTCCCAACGCGATGGTCAAGAAGGGAGATGTGGTCAAGGCCGTGATTGTCCGCACGAAGAAGGAGTACCGCCGCCCCGACGGGTCTACTATTCGCTTTGACGACAACGCGGCCGTGTTGCTGGATGCCACAGGCACCAATCCGCGCGGCACCCGGGTCTTCGGCCCAGTGGCGCGAGAACTGCGGGATAAGGGGTTTATGAAGATTATCTCGCTGGCGCCGGAAGTGTTGTAGGCCGGAGGAGTCGGAAGTAGAAGTGGAGTATGGAGTAGGGAGTAGGGGAATTAAGGAGGAGCAATGGGCGTTCGGGTGAAGAAGGGAGATACGGTGGAGGTCATCGCCGGGGACGACCGGGGCCAGCGTGGGCAGGTGCTGCGCGTGCTGCCCAAGGAGAACCGGGTGGTGGTCTCCGGCGTGAACCTGGTCAAGAAACACCAGCGCCCGGTCCGCGCTGGTCGGGGCCAGATTCAACCGGGTATCATTCAGTTTGAGGCACCGATCCATATTTCCAACGTGATGCCGGTCTGCCCCCACTGCAAGGAGCCCACGCGGGTGGGTTTCAACCGGTCGGAGGACGGGCGCAAGGTGCGGATTTGCAAGCGCTGCAATCAAACCTTTTAAAACTCGCCATCTCGTCAACTCGCAATCTCGCAGGTGAACCTATGCAACGACTGCAGGCACTTTATCGGGAACATGTGCGGCCGACTCTGATGAGGGAGTTCGGGTACCGCAACATTATGGAAGTCCCGCGGATTCGGAAGGTTGTCATCAACATTGGGATGGGGGAGGCCCTGGACAATCCCAAGGCTCTGGACTATGCAGTGCAGGACCTGGCGACGATCACGGGCCAGCGGCCGGTCATCACCAAGGCGCGCAAGTCCATCGCCGGGTTCAAACTGCGCGCGGGCCGGCCTATCGGCGTGATGGTCACGCTGCGGGGCGAGCGGATGTGGGCCTTTCTGGACCGGCTTTTCAACATCGCTCTTCCCCGGCAGCGGGACTTCCGGGGGGTGCCCGACTCTTCCTTTGACGGGCGCGGCAACTACACGCTGGGGCTTCGGGAGCAGTTGCTCTTCCCAGAGATTGACTACGACAAGATTGACAAAGTCCGGGGGATGGAGGTCACCATCGTGACCACCGCGAAGACGGACCAGGAGGCCAAGCGGCTGCTGGAACTCTTGGGAATGCCCTTCCGGCGGCGGTAGGGAGTCGGAGAGCATGCGGGGGGTCCCGTGCTCCTATCGTAGTAGTGGCTGTACGCGATCCCCCGCCGGTGAAGTGGCATGGATTATCACGGCCTGTTTGGTCCGTCGGCTGATCGGTGGGGAAGACGAGATTATCGCCCGACCCAATCCGGAGACGGGCCAGATTGAGAATCTGGAGGTTTTGTTTTGCACCGCCCGCCTGCTGCGGCGGGAATGGTTCTCGGTACCGGTTACAGCCGACTTGCGGCTGATTCCTTCACCAGCAGAGGTGGCTGAAGCGGCGGAAACAGACCGCCGATAAGAAGCGGATGGAATCTTTTCGGAGTGGGGTGGAGCGAGGATGTCCAAAAAATGCATGCCCTATCGGGAGTTGAGACGGAAGTATAAGGTGCAGGTGCGAAACCGCTGCAAGCGGTGCGGGCGCCCGCGCGGATATTACCGGAAGTTCGGGCTCTGTCGGATCTGCCTGCGGGAACTGGCGCTGCAGGGCCTGATCCCCGGTTTAGCAAAAGCCAGTTGGTAAGGTGATGGACCGATGACGGTGACAGATCCGATTGCCGATATGTTGACCCGGATTCGCAACGCTCTGGCCGTGGGGCACCCCACGGTGGAGATGCCCTCTTCCAAGATGAAGGTCGCGATCGCCAAGATTTTGAAGGAAGAGGGATATATTGAGGATTACCAGGTCAAGGAGTACCCGGAGCAGCCGCGCTATCGCCTGGTGATCCGGCTCAAGTATGTTGGGGAGAGGAGAAAGCGTCGGCCGGTCATCCAGGGGCTGAAGCGGGTGAGCAAGCCCGGTCGTCGCATCTATACCCGTGCTGCCGACATCCCCTGGGTGAAAAGTGGAATGGGGATCGCTATCCTCTCTACCCCGAAGGGGATTATGACCGGGGAACAGGCCCGGCGGCTGCGGGTCGGTGGTGAGGTCATCTGTTACGTCTGGTAGGAGGAGCGATGTCCCGAATTGGTCGGATGCCGATCCCCCTTCCCCCGGGGGTCAGTGTGGAGATTCAGGGGAGTCAGGTTACTGTACGGGGCCCGAAGGGGACACTGACTCGGACCTTTGACCCGGATATGCGCATCGTCCTGGAGGATAAGACACTTCGGGTCTACCGGCCCACGGATTCTCGCCGTCATCGGGCCCTGCACGGCCTGACTCGCGCTCTTCTGGCGAATATGGTGGCCGGGGTTTCCCAGGGCTATCAGAAGCAACTGGAGATCCGCGGTGTGGGGTACCGCGCCGAGCGCCAGGCCGACGGGTCGCTGGTGATGTACCTGGGCTTTTCCCATCCCGTGCGTGTCCGCCCGCCGGAGGGGATCACCTTTGAGGTGGATCCCAAGACCAATGTGATCACCGTCCGGGGAATTGACAAGGAACTGGTCGGGCGGGTCGCGGCGGAGATTCGCGCCTGGCGCCCTGCTGATCCCTACCTGGGCAAGGGCCTCCGGTACCTGGGCGAGCAGATTCGCCAGAAGGCCGGTAAGGCGGGCAAGGCCGGCAAAGGCGGCAAGGGGAAAGGGAAGAAGTAGGAGTTTGGAGTAGGGAGTAAGGAGTTAGGGAGTAAGGAGTAAGGAGTAAGGAGTATGGGGGAAAAGGATCGCCGTCTGGGACGGTTGCGACGGAAGAAGCACGTGCGCAAGAAGGTGTTCGGCACTCCCGAGCGCCCGCGTCTGAACGTTTTCCGCAGCCTGCGTCACATCTACGCGCAGGTGATTGACGACACGATCGGACATACGCTGGTCGCAGCATCCACCCTGGAGCCGGAGATTCGGGAGCAGATTGTGGGACTCCGGAAGACGGACCAGGCGCGGGTGGTGGGGAAGGTCCTGGCCGCGCGCGCCCTGGCAAAGGGCATCACCAAGGTGGTCTTTGACCGGGCCGGGTACAAATACCACGGCCGGGTCAAGGCCCTGGCCGACGGCGCCCGGGAGGGCGGGTTGGACTTTTAGATCACCACAGGAGGCTCTGACGAATGGAGGAACTGGAACAAGAGTTTGAGTTTGTCCGAGGCGCGACAGGATACGACGAGCGGGTCGTGGAGATCAAGCGCGTCGCGAAGGTGATCAAGGGTGGCCGCCGGTTCGCCTTCCGAGTCACCGCCGTCGTCGGGGACCGGAACGGACGGGTCGGCATCGGCGTGGGCAAGGCCCGCGCTGTCCCCGACGCTATTCGTAAGGCGACGGAACGGGCCCGGGCATCTATGATCACGGTCCCCCTGGTGGGCCGGACCATTCCCCACGACGCGATCGGGAAGTGCGGAGGCGCGAAGGTGTTGATTAAGCCCGCGTCGCCGGGCACGGGCGTCATCGCCGGCGGCGGTGTGCGTGCCGTGCTGGAAGCCGCGGGGATCCAGGACGTGCTGACCAAATCCCTGGGCAGTTCCACGATGCTGAATGTGGTGCGGGCCACGCTGGAGGCCCTCAAGCAACTGCGTTCGCCAGAGGAACTGAGTCGGGAACGGGGGCTCCCTGAAACCCGAACAATGCCCTTCTGGATGAGAGGACGATGAGCGGAAAAGAGCGGTATCTGAAAATTACTCTGGTTCGCAGTCCGATCGGCTACGCAAAGGACCAGAAGGCGACGGTGCGGGCCCTGGGCCTGCGCCGGATGCATCAGACGGTCCTGCAGGCGGATACACCCACGATTCGGGGTATGGTGGCGAAGATTCAGCATCTGGTGAGAGTGGAAGAGGTGGAAGGATGAAACTGCACGAGTTGCAGCCGGCCGAGGGCTCCAAAAAGCGCCGCAAGCGGGTGGGCCGCGGCATCGCTGCCGGTCAGGGCAAGACTGCCGGGCGCGGTACCAAAGGGCAGAAGGCCCGGAGCGGTGCCAGCATCCCTCCGTACTTTGAGGGTGGTCAATTGCCGCTGGTCCGGAGGCTTCCCTTCGCGCGGGGCGTGGGGTTCCGGAATCCCTGGCGGGTCCGGTTTGAGCCGGTCAACGTGGACCGCTTGAAGCGGTTTGCTCCCGGCTCCGTCGTTACGCCGCAGGAACTGGCCGATGCGGGCCTCATCCCCGATCCGGACGACCTGGTTGTCATCCTGGGGCAGGGGGAAATAGATCGGCCGCTGACGGTGAAGGCCCATCGGTTCTCCGCCAGCGCACGGGCCAAGATTGAGGCCGCGGGCGGCACGGTGGAGGTGTTGCCTTGGCAGCGGGGCGGCTATCGGACGCGGTAACGGCAGCGATCAATGAAGCCAATCCGTCTTTCGGGGCCGCCCGAGGGCAGTTGCGATATCAGGGAGTTGTTGAACGTAGAAAAAACGACAGCGTAAGGAGCGCCGATGATTCAGGCTGTACGTGATGCCCTGAGATTGCCGGACCTGCGGCGGCGGATTTTCTACACCCTGCTGATCCTGGTCATCTTCCGCGCCGCGTCCCATGTCCCGGTTCCGGGGATTGACCGGGAGGCTCTGCGGAGTCTGACCGGCGGGGCGGCCCAACTGGTCAGCCTGCTGGACCTGCTCTCTGGCGGGGCGGTCGCCGAATACTCGGTGCTGGCCAGCGGCGTCTATCCTTACATCACAGCGTCCATCATCTTCCAGTTGCTGATCCCGGTCATCCCGGCGCTGAAGCGACTGGCGGAGGAGGAAGGGGAGGCGGGCCGCCGGAAGCTCAACCAGTGGACCTATCTGGCGACGGTCCCGCTGGCGATGCTCCAGGCCTGGGGGCAGGCGCAGTTCTTCAACGCGGTAGCGGCGCGCCCGGTTCTGCCCAATTTTGGCTTTGACCGACCCGAGAACATCCTGCCAACCATATCCGTCCTGGTCGCGATGACCGCAGGGACGATGTTCGCCATCTGGCTGGGCAGCCTGATCACCGAACAGGGAATCGGCAACGGCATTTCTATGATCATCTTTGGTGGTATCGTTGCCCAGATACCGTACAACGTCTCCCGGATCTACACCAGTGACGGGTTTCTGGGGCTCCTCTTCTTCCTGATCATTACAGCGTTGGTTGTCTTCGTTATCGTCTACATCCAGGAAGGAGAACGGCGGATCCCAGTCCAGTATGGGAAGCGGGTGCGGGGCCGGCGGATGTACGGCGGCGGCAGCACCTACATCCCGCTGCGGGTCAATATGGCGGGAATGATCCCCCTCATCTTTGCCCAGTCGTTCCTGACGTTCCCGGCGGTCATCGCTCAGTTCTTTGTCAACTCGGGGAACCCGGGCGTGGCGCGGGCGGCCGCGGACATTATGAACTTCTTCAGCGGCCACACCGTAGAGTGGTACACCACGCTGATTTACGCCGTTCTTTACTTCGCCGCGGTCGTCGGGTTTACGTATTTCTACACGTTCGTCCTGGTAGAACAACAGAACCTGCCGGAGAACCTGCAAAAATACGGTGGGTTTATTCCCGGTATCCGGCCCGGCAAACAGACGGCCGACTACATCAACAGCATCTATAAACGCATCACTCTCTTCGGGGCGCTGTTCCTGGGAGGGGTTGCGGTTCTGCCTTTCATCATCCAGCTGCTGCTGGAGACCAACGTCCTGCTGATCACGTCCGCCGGTTTGCTCATCGTTGTCGGTGTCGTGGTGGACACGATGCGGCAACTGGAGGCCCAGTTGCTGATGCGGCACTACGAAGGCTTCATCCGATAAATAGTGCTGTGTTTTGGATTCTTTTCTGACAGGAGCGCCGCGCTGTATGGGTTGTCGCATTGTCCTTCTGGGCATGCCCGGAGCGGGAAAGGGGACTCAGGCCGACCTGTTGGCCCAGGCCCTGGGAGTCCCCCACGTCGCCAGCGGCGACCTGTTCCGGGAGCACCTTGAAAAGGGGACGGAGTTGGGCCGACTGGCCCGCTCGTATATAGACCGGGGCGACCTGGTGCCCGACGAGGTGACCATCGGCATGGTGGCCGAGCGGCTCTCCCGCCCCGACTGCGCGTCCGGGTTCATTCTGGATGGCTTTCCCCGAACGGTGCCTCAAGCGGAGGCGCTGGACCGGTTGTTGAGGGAACGGGGGGTGGCGCTGGACGCCGTCGCCTACATCCGGGTGCGGGAGGAGGTGGCCCTGGCTCGGTTGGCGGGCCGCTGGACCTGCCGGCAGTGTGGGGCGGTCTTCCACACCCTCTTCAACCCACCTCGGCAGGCCGGTGTCTGTGACATCTGCGGTGGCGAACTCTATCAGCGGTCCGACGAAACCGAGGAGGCCCACCGCCGTCGGCTCAAAGTCTACCAGGAGCAGACATCTCCGCTGATAGACTACTACCGCCGGGCTGGCCTGCTGGTGGAGATAGACGGTGAGCAGTCCATAGAGGACGTCCAGGCCGATCTGCGGGCGGCGGTGGAAGTGGCCTGCGGCCGATGATCCATCTCAAGACTCCCGCCGAAATTGAAAAAATGCGGCAGGCAGGCCGCATCGTCGCCGAGGTTCTGCAGCGGATGCGGGAGTGGGTGGCCCCCGGCGTGACCACCGGCGAACTGAACCGGCGGGCCGAAGAACTGATCCGCCAGAGGGGCGGTATCCCCTCTTTTAAGGGGTATCCGCCAGGAAGTCGGCACCCGTTCCCGGCGGTTATCTGCACCTCGGTGAACGAGGAACTGGTCCACGGGATTCCTGGCCCCCGGGTTCTGAAGGAAGGGGACATCATCAGTATAGATGTCGGTGTCATTTACGACGGTTATCATGGGGACGCGGGAATCACGCTCCCGGTGGGGGAAATCAGCCCGGAGGCCCGGCGTCTGCTGGAGGTGACAGAGGCGGCCCTCTATGCGGGCATCGCCCAGGCCCGGGCAGGCAATCGTGTGGGCGATATTTCTGCAGCCATCCAGCGGACAGCGGAGTCGGCGGGCTACAGTGTGGTCCGGGAATACACCGGCCACGGCATTGGCCGCCGGATGCACGAGGAGCCTCAAGTCCCCAACTGGGGGGAGCCTGGCCAGGGGCCGCTCCTGCGGGCTGGGATGACCCTGGCCATTGAGGCGATGGTTCTGCAGGGGGCTCCCCAGGTCCGGACGCTGGAGGACCACTGGACTGTCGTCTCCGTGGATGGCAAACTGACGGCCTACTTTGAACACACCGTCCTGGTCCGGGACGGGGAGCCGGAGATTTTAACACAGTTGTAGGGGATGAGCCCCAAGATCTTGCAGACTGGCCCTCTTGTTTTCTGGTTTCATAGTTACGATGCTCGCTACGAAGCGCGAGCGAGTGTTCATTGGGCAGGGGTACTCCAGATGACCGAAATGATGCCAAAATCTGGTTAGAACCGGAGATTGAGGTGGCGCGGGTTGGACGTACCCTGAGATAGGGAAGGGTTGCGACGAACCCTACTATGATTTAGCAATACCGTCAGTTTTGCTGGACCAGGGGGATATCTACAGGGGAAAGGTTTCTGGGTTCTTTGAGGTTCAAACTAAGGAGGTCAGATGAAAGTTTCGCCGTCTGTCAAACGACGCTGTCCAAAGTGCAAAATTATCCGCCGCAAGGGTGTGGTTCGGGTCATCTGCGAGAACCCGAAGCACAAGCAGCGGCAGGGGTGAGAGCGTTTCCTGTTGCGTGTTACGTGTTGCGTAGTGCGATTCACGTAACATGGAGCACGCAAACAGGCATCACGTTTCACGTATTCTAATTCGGAGGACGTATGGCTCGTATCGCTGGTGTAGATCTGCCCAGAGATAAGCGTGTAGAGATCGGCCTGACCTACATTTACGGCATCGGGCGGAGTCTGAGCAATCAGATTCTGCGCAAGGCCGGCATTGATCCGAATAAGCGGGTGAAGGACCTGAGCGAGGCCGAGGTGGCGCGCCTGCGCGAGATCATTGATCGCGAATACAAGGTAGAGGGCGATCTCCGGCGCGAGGTCCAGATGAACATCAAGCGCCTGATAGAGATCGGCTGCTACCGGGGGTTGCGTCACAAGATGAACCTGCCCGTTCGGGGGCAGCGCACCCGCACCAACGCGCGCACCAAGCGAGGGCCGCGCAAGACCGTCCCTGGTCGCGGCCGCCGGCGCGGGATGAAGAAGAAGTAATCCATCGGATTGGGAACGGAGTGACCTATGGCTCGTGCACAGAGACGGCGAGTTACTCAGCGGGTCCGACGTGTGGTCCCGCGTGCCCTGGCCCATATTCATGCCAGTTTCAACAATACCATCATCACCATCACGGACCCTCAGGGGAACGTGATCAACTGGGCCAGCGCGGGCACTGTGGGCTTCAAGGGCTCCCGCAAGAGCACGCCCTTTGCCGCCCGACAGGCAGCCCAGCGCGCGGCCAAAGACGCAATGGACAATGGGGTCAAAGAGGTGGACGTGCTGGTGAAGGGGCCAGGACCGGGACGGGAGGCCGCCATTCGGGCCCTTCAGGCCGCAGGTCTACGGATTCGGTCCATCACCGATGTGACACCGATTCCGCACAATGGCTGTCGGCCTCCCAAGAAGCGTCGGGTGTAGTCGGGAGGAAGTAGGGAGTAGGAGGGAGTAAGAAGTAGGGAGTAGGGAGTAGGGAGTAAGGAGTAAGGAGTAAGGAGTAAGGAGTAAGGAGTAAGGAGTAAGGAGTAAGGAGTAGGGGTATGGCAAGGTATACAGGCCCAGTCTGCCGATTGTGTCGTCGTGAGGGGCAGAAATTGTTCCTGAAGGGGGCGCGCTGCATGTCGCCCAAGTGCGCGCTGGAGCGGCGGGATTACCCGCCGGGCCAGCACGGGCAATTGGCGCGCTTCCGTCGCGGCCAGCCAACGGACTACTTTCGCCAACTGCGGGAAAAGCAGAAGGTCAAGCGGGTCTACGGCATCCTGGAGCGGCAGTTCCGTCGCTACTTCCGGGAGGCCCAGCGAATGCCCGGGATGACCGGTGAGAACCTGCTGATTCTGCTGGAGCGGCGGCTGGATAATGTGGTCTATCGTCTGGGGTTTGCCGATTCGCGCGCCCAGGCCCGCCAGTTGGTCCAGCACGGCCATTTCACCCTGAATGGCCGGCGGGTTACTATCCCGTCCATCCTGGTCAAGCCGGGAGATATCATCAGTGTCCGGGAGGGAAGCCGAGGGCGGACGTATTTCAAAGAGCGTGCGGAGATGTTGGACGAACGGTCTGTTCCCGACTGGCTAAGCCTGGATGTGGCGAACCTTTCCGCCCGCGTTCTGGCCTTCCCGCGGCGCGACCATGTGGACATCCCGATCAACGAACAGTTGGTTGTGGAGTTCTACTCACGGTAGGTCGTTATGGTCGTACAGAGAGAGCCCAGGCTGATCGCGTCGGTCCTGCCGAAGGTAGAGAAGGACATTCTGACCCAGCAATATGGCCGATTCATCATCAGTCCGCTGGAAAGCGGCTATGGCATCACGCTGGGGAATGCCCTTCGTCGGGTCCTTCTCTCCTCCCTTCCCGGTGCCGCGGTCACATCGGTCCGCATCTACGATGTCCCGCACGAACTGGCTGTTATTCCGCACGTCCGGGAAGACGTGATGCAAATCCTTCTTCAGGTGAAGCAGATTCGCCTGAAGATGGACGGAGACGGCCCGATGCGGATGACTCTGAGCGTCCGGGGAGAGGGCGTGGTCACCGCCGGGGATATCCACGCGCCGCCGGAGATAGAGATCCTGAACCCAGACCTCTATCTCTTCACGACTGACTCCCCACAGGCTGTGGTGGAGATGGAATTCACCGTGGAGAAAGGGCGAGGATACTCTCCCGCGGAGGAGCGAACCCGGCTCTCCATCGGGGAGTTGCCGGTGGACGCCCTCTTCAGCCCGGTGCGCCGGGTGGCCTTTGACGTAGATCGGACGCGCGTCGCCCAGCGGACCAACTACGACCGGCTGCTGATGGAAATCTGGACCGATGGGCGGATCGGCCCGATGGAGGCGCTGAAGGAGGCGGCCCGGATTCTGGTGACCCATTTCCGGCTCATCGCGGGCATTACCGAGGAGCCGGAGTTCGTGACGGAGGAGGAACGGGGTATCCCGCCGCGCGTCTACGAGATGCCCCTGGAAGAGTTGCAACTTTCCCCTCGGGTTATGAACGCCCTGAAACGGGCCGGGATCACCCGCGTGGGAGAGGTCCTGGAGATCCTCTCCCGCGGTGACGAGGCTGTGCGGCGTATCCGTAACTTTGGGGCCAAGTCTATGGAGGAACTTCGGTCCCGGTTGGCCGCAGCGGGTCTCCTGCAATACATACCGGAGGGCTCTGGAGTTTCTGACGGACTGGCAGTGGAGGAAGAGGAAGTTCTGGAGGCTTAACGATGCGACATCGGGTTGCTGGGAAGAAACTGAACCGTTCGTCCGGCCATCGTCGGGCTCTCTTTCGGAACCTGGTCTCAGCGCTGATCTACCACGGACGGATTGAGACGACGGAGGCCAAGGCGGAGGCGATCCGTCCGCACGTGGAGAAACTCATCACTCTGGCCAAGCGGGGGCTGGCAGCGGGGGATTCCGCCTACGGCGTCCACGCCCGGCGGCTCGCTGCGGCCCGCATCAACCGCTGGGTGCAGACCCCCGATGGGGAGCGGGTGGACCTGGTCAAGAAACTCTTTGACGAAATCGCTCCTCGCTACAAGGATCGGCCCGGCGGCTACACCCGGATCGTGAAACTGGGCCCTCGCAAGGGCGACGGGGCCCCGATGGCGGTCATAGAACTGGTCTAACTGTGTGTGGCGTACTGCGCGTTGCGGGATGTGTGCCCGATGCGTGTTCGGGCGGTGGTGGCCTACGATGGCACCGATTACGAGGGCTTCCAGCGACAGCCCAACCGGCGGACCATCCAGGGAGTTCTGGAGGATGCGCTGGAGCAGGTGACAGGCCGTCGGGCAACCATTCTCGCCGCAGGCCGCACCGACACGGGGGTTCACGCGGAAGGCCAGGTTATCGCTTTTGATGTGGACTGGGGGCACGGGCTGGGGGAACTGCAGGATGCCCTGAACGCCGCGCTCCCGCCCGACATCGCGATCCGGGCGGTGGAACCGGCACCCCCGGACTTCCACCCCCGATACGACGCGTTAAGCCGTCGGTACCGGTATACCCTTTACAACCATCCTGTGCGTTCACCGCTGGCGCGGCGCTACAGTTTACACGTGGCGCGGCCGCTGAACCTGGCGGCTATGCAGGCCGCGGCCGCTCTGGTCGTGGGAACCCACGACTTCGCGGCCTTTGGCCGACCCCCGAAGGGGACCAACACTGTCCGCCACGTCTTTGCGGCGCAGTGGCGGGCCGAATGGCCCTGGTTGTACTTTGACATTGAGGCCGATGCCTTTCTCTACCGGATGGTCCGGACCCTCGTGGGAACGATGCTCCGGGTCGGGCTGGGCCGGATGACGGTGGAGGACTTCCAGAAGATTCTCCTCTCCCGGAACCCCCGTCTGGCCGGCCCCGCTGTCCCGGCGCGCGGGCTTTGTCTGGTAGAAGTAAAATACTGAAGCATCTGTGTTCATTTGCGTCCGATTTTGATGGAAGTGGAGGAGCAACTGGCCGTGAAAACCTACGTAACAAAACCAGAGGAAGTCCAGCGGGAGTGGTACGTTGTGGACGCTACCGGCAAGACCCTGGGGCGTCTGGCGACCGGCATCGCGCGCATCCTGCGCGGCAAACACAAGCCCAACTACTCTCCGATGATAGACGTGGGCGATTACGTCATCGTCATCAACGCGGAGAAGGTGCGGGTCACCGGCCGCAAACTGACCGAAAAGTTCTACTACCGCCACTCCGGGTATCCGGGTGGCTTCAAGCAGTTCAGTTTGCGGGACATGCTGGCCCGCCACCCGACCCGCGTCATTGAGTATGCGGTGCGGGGAATGCTGCCCAAGAACGCGCTGGGTCGGCGGATGTTCAAAAAACTGAAGGTCTACGCGGGGCCGGACCATCCTCATCAGGCCCAGAATCCGAAGCCGCTGGAACTGTAAGGGGGAGAAGAGGAGATGGCTGAGGGACAACTGCAATACTACGAGGCTGTGGGACGGCGGAAGGAGGCCACCGCGCGCGTGCGCCTCTACCCCGGCGGGAATGGGACCATCGTGGTAAACGACCGTCCGCTCCAGCAGTACTTCACGCGCGAGATAGACGTGGCCCGCCTGCTGGAGCCCCTGAAAGTCACCGGGATGGACGGCCGCTTCAACATCTCGGTAAAGGTAAAGGGCGGCGGCATCAGCGGGCAGGCCGGAGCGGTCCGGCTGGGCCTGGCGCGGGCACTGCTGAAGGTCAACCCGGACCTTCGGCCTATCCTTCGCCAGAAGGGCCTGTTGACCTGCGACGCGCGCGTCAAAGAGCGCAAGAAGCCTGGCCTCAAACGGGCGCGCAAGGCCCCGCAGTACACCAAGCGGTAAGGCCAAACGAACGAAAAAGCCGGTGCTCGAAGGCACCGGCTTTTTCGTTATTGGATATCAACACTTTCAGACCTACTCTAACCGGCGAGGACCCCCAGCGCGCGCCGCACCTCCTCCAGACTGGGCGCGACCACCGTTGGCTGGCCCGTTGCCCTCATCACGCTGGCGACGTCCTTGAGCCCGGACCCCGTTGCCAGCACCACAATGTGCTCCTCTGGGGAGACCAGGCCCCGCTCCACGGCTTTCAACAGCCCGGCGTAGGCCGCCGCAGCCGCCGGTTCAGCAAAGACGCCGCATCCCTGGGCCAGGGCGGGGATCGCTGCCAGTATCTCTTCGTCGCTCACCCGTAGATAGGCTCCGCCCGTCTCCCGAACGGCCCGCAGCGCCTTATTCCGATCGCGCGGGAGACTTGCCACGATGCTATCTGCGATGGAGCGGGCCTCTACGGGCTGCATCTCCCATCCCTCCAGCCCTCGCTCCCATGCGTCCACCAGCGGCGAGGACCCCTCGGCCTGAACACCCATCAGGCGGGGCATCTTCTCTATCCACCCCAGCGCGGCCAGGTCTCGCAGCCCCTTGTGGATACCGCCGATGATACATCCATCTCCCACGGGGACAAAGATCACATCCGGAGCCCGGAAAGGCGCAGGCCAGTTCGTCTGCCGGGCCAGTTGTTCGCAGATTTCGTAGGCCCCTGTCTTCTTTCCTTCGGACATATAGGGGTTGTAGGCCGTATTGCGGTTGTACCAGCCGAAGGCTTCCGCCGCCTCCAGGCAGAGGTCAAAGGCCTGGTCGTAGGTTCCATCCACCAGAAGGACCGTGGCCCCATAGGCCAGGAGTTGGGCGACTTTCGCCTGAGGTGCAGTACGGGGTACGAAGATGACGGTGCGCTGGCCCACAGCGGCGCAGAGTCCTGCCAGTGCGGCTGCAGCGTTCCCCGTGCTGGCCGTCGTGACCACCTCCGCCCCGCGCTCCCGCGCCTTCACCACTGCGATCGCAGAGGCGCGGTCCTTGTACGAGGCCGTGGGCTGGCGGCCATCGTCCTTCACCCACAGGTTCCGGAGTCCCAGGCGGGCCCCCAACCGGGGGGCCGGATACAGGGGGGTCCAACCCACGCTCCCCAGGACGGTTCCCTCCGCCAGCCGTCGTGCCGTTTCCTCCGCCACGGGGAGCAGCGGCAGGTACCGCCAGATGGACCGTTCCGAGTTGGCTGTCAGGGCCTCCGGCGCGATCCGGCGCCGGATTTCCTCATAGTCGTAGAGGACGTCCAGAATCCCGTCGTATCCGTGCTTCGGGCATACATAGTCCACTTCGTGGACGTCGTACTCGGCGCCGCAGATAGTGCAGCGCAGGCCGATCGCGTGGCTCATTGTCTCCTCCTGGTCTTCCGTTTCTGTAGGGGAATTGCAACTTGCATAAACATTACCACTATTGTCGGAATCTGGCAACTTAGGCCCTGGACCTCTGCAACCTTTATTCCCTTCAGGTGTTATAGTTTTCAGAATTTCCATCCTCGGCAGAAGAGGAGGCCACAATGCCCACCCAGCGAATTGCGGTTGTGACAGATAGCACAGCCTATCTTCCTCCGGATGTGCGAGAGCGGCTGGACATCCCGGTCATCCCGTTGAATGTTCTCTGGGGAGATGAGGTGCTGAAAGACGGCGTGGACATAGATCCCCCGACCTTCTACCGTCGTCTTCAGACGGCGAAAGTGATGCCCACGACCTCTCAACCCTCGGCGGGAGAGTTTGTGGAGTTTTTCAAGCGGGTGGCCGAGGAGAAAGGGGTGGACACCATCGTGGGGGTCTACATCTCCTCCCTCCTCAGCGGCACCATTGCTTCTGCAGAAGCGGCCAAGGCGCTGCTCCCGGACTTGCGGATTGAGATCGTGGACTCCCGGTCTACCTCTATGGGGCAGGGCTTTCAGGCGATGGCGGCGGCAGAGGCTGCGCTGGCGGGCGCTTCGGTGGAGGAGGTCGTGGACGCAGCGCGGAAAGTCCGGGAGAAGATGCATATCCTGTTTATGGTGGACACCCTGGAGTTTCTCCACCGGGGCGGGCGAATCGGAGGGGCCAAGCGCTTCCTGGGGACGGCGCTTCAGATCAAGCCGCTTCTTTCTCTGGACGGGCAGATAGAAGCGGTGGAGTCGGTGCGGACAAAGAAGAAGGCCCTGGGTCGGATGCTGGAGATCCTGGAGGAACAGGTGGGGGGCGCCCCGGTAGTGCGGGCGGCGGTCGTGCATGCCAATGCGTTGGAGGAGTGCCTGGCGCTAAAAGAGGAGGTGGTAGCCCGCTTGAGGCCGGGGGAGATGTATGTGGCGGAGGTTAGCCCGGTGATCGGCACCCACACGGGACCGGGGACGCTGGGGGTCTGCGTGTA